>JARRLC010000047.1:0-16765 GCA_037387425.1 Alphaproteobacteria bacterium | reverse complement strand
GCTAAAAAGCCGCGGCTGTATCGCTTCGCCATCAACGCCATTATGGGCGTGCTATCCGAATGGGTGAAGCCGCGCGGAAGCTTTCGCTGGCTGCCTGGGGCGGGAGCGTGGCTCAAACACCGCGATTTGCCAGCGCCACCCGGCAACACATTTCAAACGCTGTGGCAACGCGAGTTGAAGAAACGGCGTATCGAAGCGAGAATGCGGAAATGAGCGGGGAAACGAACATCTCAGCCAACAAACGCGCCGTCGTGCTTGGCGCGATCCGAAAAGGGCTTAGCGCGCGGGGGGATGAGCCGGGCCGTCGCGGTGCGGTGCGTGTGCGGCTGGAGCGCAGCCCTGATGGCCTCATTCCTCAGCGGGCGCGTTTGCCCCGGCCAGAGCTTCTCGCCCAGTTCCGCGCGCGGCTGGAGGTGCAAACCGCTATCGTCTATGAGGTGGAGACGGCAGAGGAAGTGCCGCAAACCATCGCAGAATTGTTGAGTGAGGCCGAGCTGCCACCCCGCATCGCTTGCGGTTCAGACGCCATGATCGCTGCTCTGCCGTGGGAAGAGGCGGGCATTACCTGCGAGACCGATCCGCAAGGCTACAGCACCAGCGAAGTGAGTTTAACCCGTGCGCTCGCCGCCGCTGCCGAAACGGGAACGCTGTTTTTCGCGTCTGGCCAGGAAAATCCGGTTAATTTAGCGTTTCTGCCGCGTCTGCACATAGCCATCGTGCGGGAAGACGCCATTGTCGGGTCGTATGAAGAGGCTTGGCAAACCTTGCGCGCCGTATTTGCGGATGGCGTTTTGCCGCCCACCGTTGAGCTGGTGAGCGGTCCATCATGCACAGCCGATATTGAGCAAACGTTTGGCATCGAACTAAACTGGGAAATCAAGCGCATCGGCATCCCGCTATAGTGCACTGACACATTCAAAAGATTCATATGTCAGCGCACTAGCTCTTTGTTTATGCATCAATTTTTCCAAACTCCGGTGTAACCTCCGTTTGGATCGATGCACTAGAGCGGGATGCCGATGCGCTTGATTTCCCAGTTTAGTTCGATGCCACTGGTTTCCTTCACGCGGGTGCGTACGGTTTCGCCCAGACGCTCAATATCTTCGGCGGTGGCTTCGCCATCGTTGATGAGGAAATTGCAGTGCATCTCCGAGACATGCGCGCCGCCGATGCGCAAGCCCCGGCATCCGGCCGCGTCAATCAGCTTCCAAGAGCTGTGGCCGGGCGGGTTTTTGAATGTGGAACCGCCGGTGCGGCTTTTGATGGGCTGGTTCGCCTCGCGATAGTCCGCCACGTCTTGCATGGCCTTGGCGATCTCGGTTGGATCGCCCGGCTTGCCCTGAAACAACGCCTCGGTGAAGATATAGTCATCCGGCGCGCCGCAATGGCGATAGGTGTAATGAAGATCAGCGTTCGTCAGCCTGTGGATGGCGCCAGAGCGGTCCACAGCGCGCGCTTCCACAAGCACGTCCTTGGTTTCGCCGCCATGCGCGCCCGCGTTCATGCGCAGCGCGCCGCCAACTGTGCCCGGAATGCCGCGATAAAACGACAGCCCCGCAATGCCCGCCGCCGCTGCTGCTTGAGCCAGCCGCATATCCGGCAAGGCCGCGCCAACACGGATGCGATGGCCGTCCTCCACCTGCGACTGGTTGAAGCCGCGCCCCATCCGGATAACCACACCCGGAATTCCGCCGTCGCGCACCAAGAGGTTAGACCCCACGCCTACCACGAGAACCGGAATATCCGCCGCCAGCCGACCGAGGAAATAGGCTAGGTCGGCTTCATCGGCGGGCGAGAACATCACCTGCGCCGGGCCACCTGTACGGAACCAGGTCAGCTCGCTCATGGGTTGGTTGGCCGTGAGCTTGCCGCGCAAATCTGGCAACGCGGCTTGTAGATCAGGCGTGATGTCAGGAAAAGTCATGACGCGTTTGAACCTAGGTAGAATTTTTTTGTCTATCCAACGGGTAATTTGTCACCCTGGCGGTTCCACTTGTAATCTCCGCTGAAGCGGAGATGCAATTCCCCGTCAGATAGCCTTAAAAGCCTACCTAGCCTTCCCTTATTCCGCCGCGTCCAGCTTCTGATCGCGTAAAGCGAGCCGGTTCGGAAGCGCGTGCATCCATTCTGTGATCGTGCCAGCGCCCACACCGATAACCAGATCACCCGGTTTCACAGACGCTGCGACAAGGTCAGTCAACGCCCCTTCGTCGGCAACCGGCATCACGCAATCATGGCCATGTTTGTGCAGGCCATCTACCAGCGTATCGCGATCCACGCCATTGGGCGATTCGCCAGCTGTGTAAACCGGCGTAATCATCACGGTATCGGCTTCAGCAAAACACTCGCAGAAGTCGGAGAACAAGTTTTTCAGCCGCGAATAGCGGTGCGGTTGTGCGACCACCACCACGCGGCCACGCGTTGCGCCGCGCGCTGCGCCAATGACAGCTGCAATTTCAGCCGGATGGTGAGCGTAGTCGTCGTAGAAAGCCACGCCGTTCCATGTGCCGGTTTGTGTGAAACGCCGTTTCACGCCGGGGAAGCTGGCCAGCGCTGCGCGAATGGTGGCGTCGTCTATGCCTGCCTCGGTTGCGACCGCTACAGCGGCCATCGCGTTCAACGTGTTGTAATGGCCGGGAACGGGCAGCGCCATGTCGTCGATATTGCGGGCGCCGCCTTTAACACTGCTGTTCAGATGCGTATCGAAATGGATTTTGCCGTTGCCAGGACGCAAAGCCTCAAGCCGCAGATCGGCATCAGCGGCAGCGCCATAGCCCAGGAGATGGCGTCCCTTTTCGCGGCCTGCCTCGAAGAAACGGCGCGCTACAGGATGGTCTACCCCCACAATTGCCACCCCATCGGGCTGGATGCGGTCAAAAAACTGGCCGAAAGTGGCTTCCATCACGTCTACAGACTTGTAAAAGTCGAGATGCTCAGGGTCGATATTCGTCACCACGCCGATGCGCGTGGGCAGTTTGACGAAAGTGCCGTCGGATTCGTCGGCTTCGACGATCATCCATTCGCCGTGGCCGATGCGGGCGTTGCTGCCCCATGCGTTGATGATGCCGCCGGTGATCACGGTCGGGTCAAGCCCCGCCTGCTCGAAAATCCAGGCAATCATAGAGGTTGTTGTGGTTTTGCCATGCGTGCCGGTAACACTGATGGTTTTATAGTTTTCCATAAGCTGAGCCAGCATCTCGGCGCGATCCCACACCGGCAAGCTACAGCTCCGCGCGGCTTCCAGCTCTGGATTGCCGGCTTTCACCGCTGAGGAAAGCACCACCAGCCCTGCGCCTTCGACATTCGCGGCGTTGTGCCCCACAGAAACGTTGATGCCTTTGGCGGTCAAGCGCCGAACATTCGCGCCGTCTTTCTGGTCGCTGCCGCGCACTGCAATGCCTTGGTCATGCAAAACCTCAGCAATGGCGCTCATACCAATGCCGCCAATACCAACGATATGGATTGGCTCCAGTTTTTTTATGTTTTTCATTTATGCGTGTCCCTCGGCTTCTTGCTTTACGGAGAACGTTTCAGGCGCTTCCGCTAATGTCACAACCAGATCCGCTAAACGCTCTACTGCATCGTAACGCGCCAACGCTTTTGCCCTGGAAGCGGCTCTCGCCAGAGTCGCAGGCTCTTCAAAAAGCCGCCGCAGTGTGCCCGCCAAGCGTTCCGGTGTCATAATTGACTGTTCGAAACACCAGCCTGCGCCAGCTTTTTCAAATCGTGTGGCGTTTTCCAACTGATCATTATCGACTGAATGCGGCAAAGGTACGAGCACCGCCGGGCGCCCGAGAGCCGAAAGTTCCGCAATTGTGGTTGCCCCGGAACGGCACACAATCAGATGCGCGCCTGACATGCGTTGAGGCAAATCGTCGAAAAAGGTCGCCAGCTCGGCTGCTACGCTGGCCACTTCGTAGGCGTCAAACACACGGTCAATGTCTTCGGCGCGAGATTGTTGCACGACCATGAGACGGTCACGCATTTCCGGTGGCAGAAGTTGCAGTGTCACCGGCATCACATCGGAGAAATATTTCGCGCCTTGGCTACCGCCGAACACCAGGAGATTGAGCGGTTGCCCTGGTTGCGGCGGCTGATAAGTGCCCCCCCGCATGGCAAGCACATTTTCGCGCAACGGGCTGCCGGTGAGGAAGCTTTTCTTAACGAGCTTTTCCTCAAGAAATTTGGTGTCCTCAAGCGAGATGGCGATGGCCTTCACCAACGGCGCCAAAAAGCGGTTGGCGCGCCCCATCACCGAGTTTTGCTCGTGCACGGCGCTTGGAATGCCACGCGCCAGCCCCGCCAGCACGGGCGGAATGGTCGGATATCCGCCAAAGCCGATGACGGCCTTCGGATTTGTCTCGGCCATTATGTCATAGGCCATTTTGAAGCCGTTGGAATTAGTGGCGATCATCTTCATGGCTTCCAGCGGCGATTTCCCCTTGAAGGTCGCCGATGGCACCTTGTGAACGCTGCGCGCGGGGAAATCGTTCCCCATAATAGCGGCGCGCATGTCCGTGATAAGATCGACCTCATAGCCGCGGCGCATCAATTCGCCTGCAAGCGCTTGGGCCGGGAAAAGGTGCCCTCCCGTACCTCCCGCCGTCAAAACGATGGACGAGCTTGTCAAATCCTTATCCCCCCTGAGGAATCCGCGCATTCCGCCGATTGCGAAACACGCCGGGATACCGGTCCTCCTTCCGGACGCCGTCTTGCCAACCCCAATGCCAGCCCCATGGTTAACGCCATGGCCGCCAATGACGACCCGCCATATGACAAGAACGGAAGCGTCATCCCTTTCGACGGCAATAGATCAACGTTAACTGCCATATTAATCAACGTTTGAAAACCAAAGAGCATCATCAAACCTGCTAACGCAAGCCGGATGAACGTATCCTGTGAACGAGACGCTGCGCGAAAGCCACGCCACACGATAAATGCATATGCCATAACCAAAACGACGCACAGGATTATACCGTATTCCTCAGCAATGACTGCAAAAATATAATCTGTGTGTGCATCTGGTAAATTGTGGCTCACACTACCTTCGCCAGGGCCGCGCCCAAACCATCCGCCGTTCCGAAACGAGGCAAGCGCTGTATCAGTTTGATGCGTGTCGCCTGTCGATGGGTATAAAAATCTGTCAACCCGGCTTTTGACATGTGGAAAGCTGAGATACGCCAGTCCAAAACCGGCCAGTGAAGCCGCCCCTCCCAAACCGATCCACACCAGCGAATAGCCGGTGAGAAAAAACAGTCCGCCCCATACCAGGGTTATTAGAAACGTCTGGCCGAAATCGGGTTGCAGCACAAGACAAATCGCGAAAACCACATACAGTGCGGCGGCAATGGGAAAGGCGGGAACATCGCGGCGTTTAGCGTTTTCGGCAAAAAGCCATGCCGTGAGAATGATGAAGCCCGGTTTGGTGAACTCAGATGGCTGGATCGACTGTCCGCCAACAATGAACCATCGCACTCCGCCATTTTTCTCAATGCCCTGCAATAGCGTGAGGACCATTAACACGACGCCGCCTGCGAACAGCGCGAGCCCCACCCGGCGAATCGTTTTCGGGTCCAGCATCGATACGCCGAGCATCAAGACCACCGAAGGCAGCAAATACAACACATGGTGGGTGAAAAAATGCAGTGGCTCTTTTCCGAATTTCGGTGCGGCAATTGGACTTGCCGCCAGCGACACCAGCGCGCCAAACGCCATCAGCAGAAGGATGGCTCCCAGCATCGGCAAATCGACCGAGAACCACCATTCCGAAATGACGCTCCGGTCGTTGCGCGTGAGCCGCATCAGGGGGTTGCTCCTCCGGTCTTAGCAGGGGTGACACCCTCAATGTTGGCCACCAGATCGCGGAACATATCGCCACGCGCGCCGAAATTGGGAAACTGATCCCACGACGCGCAAGCCGGAGAGAGCAGCACCGCCCCCACGCCGCCATTGGCGTTATCGCCCGCCGCGATTGCGTCGCGCGTAGCGGCGGCGACCGCAACATCCAGCGTTCCGCACATTTCATGCGGCAGATCGTCGCCTAGGTGATCGGCAAAAGCTGGCGCGGCCTCCCCGATGAGGTAGGCGCGGCGAATGCGTGGATAAAAGCGCTCCAGCCCGGCAATGCCGCTGTCCTTGGCTTGGCCACCCAAAATCCAATAGATGTTCTCGAACGAGGCGAGCGCCTTTTCAGCGGCATCGGCGTTGGTCGCCTTCGAATCGTTGATGAATAGAAGATTGCCCAGACGTCCGACCTCTTCCATGCGATGCGCCAGACCGGGGAACGTTTTCAGCCCCGCAGCAATTTCCTCAGGCGTCAGCCCCAGCGCGCGGGTGAGCGCGAAAGCGGCGGCTGCGTTTTGCCAGTTGTGGGCGCCACGCAAGCTTCCAATGCCCGCAATGCTGACAGGCGGTTGAGCCTCGCCGTTAATCACTTCGATGAGCTGCGCATCTTGTGCGTAGACGCCATCGGCCACAGCTATGGGCGCGCGGCTAGAAATGCGTTTCACGCGCGCTGGGCCATTGTAGCTGTCGGCGATGTTCGCGCAAATTGTGTCGTCCACGCCGATAACGGCAGTGTCATCTGCGCCTAAGCGCGAGAATATGCGCGTTTTAACCTTGGCGTAGTGCTCCAGCGTGCCATGGCGGTCGATATGGTCGGGCGCGATGTTGAGAAAACAGGCGGCGTTGGCGTCTAGCGTTGGCGTCAGGTCGATCTGGTAGGAGGAATATTCGATCACGTAGAAGAGATCGTCGGCGAACGGTTTAAGCGCGAGAATGGCTTTGCCGATATTGCCGCCCATCGCTACGCGGCGGCCTGCTGCTTCCAACAGATGCGCGGTAAGCGCTGTGGTGGTGGATTTGCCGTTCGTGCCAGTGATGGCCACAATCTTCGACTTGGAGCCAGCAGCGCGGCGCTGGCGGCAAAACAGCTCGGTGTCGCCGATGATCTCCACCCCTGCGGCTTGAGCAGCTTTCACCGTCCAATGCGGTTCTGGGTGGGTGAGCGGCACGCCGGGCGTGAGAATCAGCGTGGCAAAGCCTGTCCAATCCGCCTCGCGTAGATCGGATATGCTCACGCCTTGGGCGCGGGCAGCCTCACGCGAGGTTTCGTTGTCATCCCAGGCGTGCACTATAGCGCCGCCTTCCATGAGCGCCTTGGCCGTCCCCACGCCGGACACGCCCAGCCCGAAGATGGCGACTTGTTTGCCTGAGAATATCGTTACGGCAATCATTGCCATGATCCCTTTAGTGGTGCTTTTAACGCAACTTCAAAGTGGACAGTCCGATAAGCGCCAGCACGACCGCAATAATCCAAAAGCGGATTACCACCGTTGCTTCCGGCCAGCCTTTTTGCTCAAAATGGTGGTGAAGCGGCGCCATTCGGAAGATACGCTTGCCCGTGAGCTTGAACGAAACCACCTGCACGATCACCGAAACCGTTTCCAGCACGAATAGTCCGCCGACGATCGCCAGCACAAGCTCGTGTTTTACAGCCACGGCGATTGTGCCTAACGCGCCGCCAAGCGCCAGCGATCCGGTGTCGCCCATGAAGATCATCGCGGGCGGTGCGTTGAACCATAAGAAGCCAAGGCCCGCCCCTAACAGCGCCCCGCAAATGATGGCCATCTCACCAGAGCCGAAAACATAATGAAGCTGAAGATAGTCGGCAAACATCTTGTTCCCGACCAGATAGGCAATCACGCCGAAGGTGGCGGCCGCGATCATCAGCGGCACGATGGCCAGCCCGTCCAGACCGTCGGTGAAGTTAACGGCGTTACCCGCTCCCGCGATAACAAAGATGGCCAGTATAATGAAAAACGGCCCAAGCGGTATCCGCACATCCTTGAAAAACGGAACCGACAACCAAGTCGTGTCGCCGTATTTCCCCATGACCATGATCGTGTACGCCGCCAGACATACAATCACCAGTTCAATGACAATCCGGGCAATTTTGGTGGCCTTTTCCGCTTCCTTGCGTGTCATGGCGATGAGGTCGATAGCGCCATATCCCACGAGAAGTGCGAACACGACCCACATGGAAGTGTTGGTGATGACTGGCGCCAGGATCATCGTCAGGCCGATGCCGAAATAAAATGCGCGCCGGATGATCATAATAGCGGCAACCGAAAACCCTAGCGTTGTTTCATTCAGATTGCCGCGATCCATTTTGGCGATCACGTAGGTTGCCAGCAAAAGAAATGTCGGGGTCAGGTTTACGAATAAATCTTCCTTCAACGGTAGCGAGGAAGGAGAGGCGATCCGTATGATGAAATACGCAGCGAGCGCAGCTATAATCAGCTCAAAAAGCAGTCGCGCATTGCCTGAGAAACCTTGAGGGTTGCGTTTGGTCACCTTCAGGAAGTCGTCGTAAAATCCGATCAGGCCGTATGACAGCGTGACCGACAGCACGACCCAGACCAGTTTATTCGCCAAGTTCGCCCACAAAATCGTTGCGACACCAAAGCCGAGCAGGATCATCAGCCCGCCCATGGTCGGCGTTCCCGCTTTGGCAAAATGCGCTGCCGGTCCATCGGAGCGGATAGGCTGGCCTTTACCCTGGCTGATACGAAGCTGATTTATGAGAGAGGGCCCAAACATCATGACCACCATAAGCGCCGTCATGATCGCGCCGCCTGTTCGGAAAGTCTGATATTGGAACACACGGAAAAAGCCGTAGACCACGCCTTGGTCTCCAAGCACTCCCAGCAGATATAACATTCCCCCTACCTTCCAGCCTCGTGTGAAATTTTAGTCTTTTGCCGGGATGAAAGACGAACCGGCTCTCTTGCGCGAGTTTTCTTTAGACTACCCTATGACTTTTCCGCCAAGAGCAAGCAGCACTTTCGCAACCGAATCATGGTCGGAATAAGGAAGCACCGTATTGCCCACAATTTGCCCGGTTTCATGGCCTTTCCCGGCGATAAGCAATACGTCGCCTTCGGCCAGCCCGGCGATGGCCTCGCTCACGGCTTCTGTGCGGTTGCCAATTTCGGTTGCGCCCGGCGCTGCTGCCAGTATTTCAGCGCGAATGGCGGCGGGATCTTCGCTGCGCGGATTGTCGTCGGTGACGATGACATGATCGGCCAGTCGTGCGGCGACTTCGCCCATTTGCGGACGCTTGCCTCTATCGCGGTCGCCGCCGCAACCGAATACCACTTGCAATCTGCCTGACGTAAAAGAGCGCAACGCGAGGATGGCGTTTTCAAGCGCGTCCGGCGTGTGGGCGTAATCGATGAAGACGGCGGCGCGTTTGGGGGAATAGCCCGCCAGTTCCAAGCGTCCCTTAGCGCCTTTCAGGTGCTCTACAGCGCGGAAAACACCTTCTGGCGGCGTGCCGGTCGCGATGGCGAGGCCAGCGGCCACCAGCGCATTGGCGGCCTGGAATTCGCCCGCCAGCGGCACGCGAACATCATACGCCGCTCCTTCAAGGCTGACACAGAGCGTTTGCGCAAAACCGTCGCGTTCGCTGGAAAGAAGCCGCAGGGTGTCGCCATTGCGGCCCACGGTGAACAGCTTTAGCCCGCGTGCGCGGGCCATTTCGGCTGCCTGTTCTCCGCCTTGGCTGTCTACGTCGATGATGGCGGGTTGGCCGGGGGCGAGCAGCTCGGTGAATAGGCGCATCTTAGCGGCGAAGTAGTCGTCGAATGAGGGGTGATAGTCGAGATGGTCGCGCGTGATGTTGGTGAAACCGCCAGCGGCAAGCTTCATGCCGTCCACGCGGTGTTGCGCTAAGCCGTGGCTCGATGCCTCAAACGCCAGATGCGTAACGCCACGGTCGGTAAGCCCTGCTAGCTGTGAGTGCAGCGAAACAGGGTCGGGCGTAGTGTAGCCGAGCGAGCGTTCCTCGCCGTTGAAGGCAATGCCCGTGGTTCCCATGCTGGCGGCGAACAGGTCTTGTGCTTCCCAGATCTGGCGCACAAACGAAGCAACCGAGGTTTTGCCGTTGGTGCCGGTAATGGCGACGCATGTTGCGGGTTGGCGTCCATAAAAGCGCGCCGCCATGAGCGCGAGCCGCCGCCTGGGGGCCGCATCGCGGATGATGGGGACGGAAAGCGCGGAGTCTAGCTCCAGCCCTTCTGGCGCCAGGATGGCGGATGCGCCGCGCGTCACGGCGTCAGTAACGAATCGCGCGCCGTTGACCTGGGTGCCGGGCAGCGCCGCGAACAAAAAGCCCGGTTGCACCTCTCGGCTGTCGGCTGTCAGCCCGGTGATTTCGGTGGCGTCTTGTGACAGGCTTGTTTCATCGCCGCAAAGGTCATTAAGTTTCATTGTTTTTCTCATCCGGGAATGGCCGCTCCCATATCCCAAGTGCAGACGTGCTTTCGTTGTCTCCAGGCCCGACTATCTTGGACAGGCTTAAAGACGAACGTTCGTCTATGGGATGGATCGGTTAATAGGAGGCTTGTGCGGTTTCGTCAAACGTCCTGGCAGGGGCGATCCCCAGCATTGGCGCGATGCGGCCAATTATTTTGCCTGTGGTCGGGACGGCATTGTAAGATGCGTTGGTGTTTTCGCGCGGGTTTGCAGGCTTGGGTTCGTCTAGCACCACGAACACCAGGTATTGCGGTTTATCCATAGGGAAAGCGGCAATAAAGCTGGAAATCACCGCTTTGCTATATTTGCCATCCACCGGTTTGAATGCGGTGCCGGTTTTTCCGCCTACGCGATAGCCGGGAACATTGGCCCGCCGCCCGGTGCCGTGCTTGACGTTGGCGCGAAAATAATCCCGCATGATGGCGCTTGTGTCGGCATGAAGCACTTTAACGGCGTGCGAACGGCCCTCGGCGCGGCTACGCGGTAGAAAAGTCGGTTCTATCTTGTAGCCGCCGTTAATGAGCGCTGCTACCGCCACGGCAAAAGTGAACGGCGGCACGGAAATACCGTGACCATATGCCGCCGTCATGGTGTTGATTTCGCGCCATGGGTCGGGGATTAACGGACGCGCGGTCGGTCCCAATTCGGTTTCAGCCGTCTGTGTGAGCCCCAGTTTCTTGAAAAACGACAGCTGCCTCTTGGCGCCTGCCATCAGCGCCAAACGCGCCGCGCCAGTATTAGAGGAATGCGTGAAAATTTCCTTTGGCGTCATGGTGGCGGTGCGTGCGTGATTGTCACGGATCGTAAAGCGTCCCATGCGCAGAGGCGTTTTCACATTGATGTGGTCGCGCGTGCTGACGATGCCTTCGTCCAGCGCCATGGCTACGGTGAGCGTTTTGAACACCGAGCCGAGTTCGTATGCGTCATAATAAAAGCGGTTGTGCAGACCTTTGCGCAATGATTCTTCGCGGCGGTTCGGATCGTAATCGGGCAGGCCAGCCAAGGCGATTACCTCGCCGCTGGTAACATCGAGCACCACCGCGCCCGCTGCCTTCGCCTTGTAAAGCTTGACCGCCGCCGTTAGTTCTTCGTAAAGCGCGTATTGCACACGCAGATCGACGGAAAGCTGCAATCGTGGACGGTCGCCCAGCTTTTCAGCCTGTTTGATAACGCGGGGGCTGGTGTCGATGAATTTCTCAATGCCCGCTTGTCCTTCGTTATCGATATTGGTGTGGCCGAGAATATGCACCGCCGTTGCTCCGGCGGGATAAGCGCGTTGAGGTTCCTGGATGATGTAAAGGCCAGGCAAGCCAAGATTGTGCACGGCGTTGGCGGCAATAGGAGTGATGCCGCGTTTGATCCAGGCAAAACGCCCAGGACCGGCCAGCCGCTTACGAAGCTCGTTTTCGTCTTCTCCCTTCAGCACCACCGCCAGCTTTTCGGCTGCGTCGTCTACGCTCAGAATTTGGCTGGGATCGGCGAATAGCCAGTACATGCGCACGTCAGACGCCAGAATTACGCCGTTGCGGTCTACCGTGTCAGGGCGCGATATCGCATGGCGGATCTGGCTCCCCGACGACATGATGCGCGGAGACGCAGCGTTATCGTTGCCAATCGCCGACAACTGCCAGATCACGGCCCCAAACGCGGCCAAAACCCCCGCAATCAGCACGTGCATACGCCATGCAGGGGGCTTGTCCGCGACGGCGAACAGACTACTGAATTGCAACATGCGATGCATTTCTGCCCTTTCTGCCGTTGTTGCGAATGAGTGCGCCAATTTCATCGTGTGCGCGCCATCCGCTGACAGAAGCGGTCGATTCCGGCTGACGTGAGAGCGCAGCCATAAAATCTTGACGGTAAACAAGCTGTGTGGATTTGACCGGAGCAAGCGTCAATATTTTGCGGGCGAGCTTCTCGACGCGTTCTGGGCGGGTGACGTGGCTCCATTCTGCGCGCATTAGGGCGACGTTATCTTTTTCTTCCTCAATGGCGCGCATAAGCTGAGACGCGCGCGTTTCAAGCCGCCGCGTTTCAAATTTCATGTCGTATGTCAGGATGACCAAACCGGCAAGAAAGCCGAAAGCCAATAAACTCAATAGACGCAACACTGCCATTACCCCGTAGCTGATACTCCCCAGCCCTAATTAACCAAATTTGGTAAATGTACGGTAAGCCCGATGTCGAATTGTGCCCGCATGCAGGCTTGGAAGCCGCAATGCCCTCACATCGACTGGCCACGACGCCGCCTCAAGGCGCTTTGCAGCTCTCAGCCGCGCCGAGCGTGCTCGGGCATTGGCCGCAACTTCTGCCTCGTCAGGCGCGATGGCCTTGCGGCTAAGCAGGGCAAAACTTGGGGCTTTCAACACCGATGTATCGGGCATATGCCGGGACGGCCGCCCTTTTCCGCCGGCTCGTTCACTCAAAAAACTCTTCACAATACGATCCTCCAGCGAGTGAAACGTAACAACAACTAAGCGCCCGCCGGGACGCAATACTTGCTCTGCTGCCTCCAATCCGCGTACCAGTTCGCCTAACTCGTCATTCACGAACAGCCGGAGCGCTTGAAAACTGCGCGTGGCCGGGTGTTTGGCGTCATTCGGGCGGCGGCCCAACACGCCCGCGATCAGTTCGGCGAGTTCGGCTGTGCGAGTGATTGGTTGCAACTCACGATTGCGCACAATAGCACGCGCAATTGCCCGTGACCGCCGCTCTTCGCCAAGAATGAACAGGATTTCCGCAAGTTCTTTTTCTTCCGATTGGTTAACGACATCGGCGGCGCTCGGCCCCTCGCCCGACATGCGCATATCGAGCGGTCCATCGCGCATGAACGAAAATCCGCGCTGCGCTTCATCTAGCTGCATGGACGAAACGCCAAGGTCGAAAACGATGCCATCGGCTGGTGTAAAGCTCGCCTGCTCCGCGGCGCTGGCCAACTCACCGAACGGCGCATGCGCTAGCGTTAATCGCTCAGCGTATTGCTTTACGAGAGTCTGCCCATCGCGAATAGCGTTCGGGTCGCGATCCAGTGCGAGCACGTGGCAGTCAGCGGCGTCAAGGATCGCACGCGTATAACCGCCCGCACCGAAAGTACAGTCGATATAGCGCTCGCCAGATTGTGGCTGAAGGAATTCCAGAACCCGAGGCAAGAGGACAGGAGTGTGACGAGCCAGTCCGCCATCGGCTTTGGGGGCCTCACCCTTGCCGCGGCTCATCATCACTCCCGTACTCCCACTTTGCGACCGTCCTACGTTTGTGGACGGCTCCCCGCGCCGAGCTCTCTTCGGTAAGCACGCGCTCTTTCGCGCGCCTCTGTCCGGAACTTATCGTATGCGGTTGGTTCCCAGATTTGGAACTTGTCGCCAAGTCCTACGAACACCGCAACGTCTGTAATACCCGCGTGATCCCGCAATCTTTTCGGCAGAACGGCCCTGCCGTCAGGATCAATCTTGACCTTTTCACTTTCCCCGAAGTAAGCCGTCGCGATTTCGTCGCGCTCTGGGCTGTCGATGGGAAAGTCTTCCAAAATTCCCTTAATCTTGCCGACCAGACGGCTGCCGCCAGCTTCGAGCGCGGGCCTGTCGAGGTGCGGATAGCAAAAGATTTCTTCAGCGCCCTCTTGGGCGAGCACCGCTCGAAAAGACGCAGGGACTGACACACGCCCCTTGGCGTCGATCTTGTTGTCGAACCTGGAAGCAAATTCGTTCATCTCCCTCAAGGCGCTCCCGGTTGCGACGCTAAACGAGTGCCGCGGGCAGCGCGGCAAATCTCTCAAAGCCCCGCGGAAATTACGCAACTCATCAGTTGGACTGGGAGGAGGCAAAGCTAGTAGCCCCCCTAATGTGGCCTTCGAGGAACCCGCTTTGGCGAGCCTCCTCCCGAATCACACCCTTCCGAACGGGTGATTATGGGATAGCATGGGACCATATGGGTGTCAATGGAACTGGGAGGGCATTTGTGGGCATTTACTGGGAATACGATGGGAATGGTTAAAATTCGCCCCCACAGAACGCGGGAAAATGCCGAAAAACGGCGAAAACAGCACAATAAAGCTTGTGGGTATGTAGAAACGCGTAAGTCGGCGTCGAGAAACGCAGGGTGGGAACACTTCAGTTGTTGGGATGGGATGGGCGGAACAAGGGAGGCGAGCCGCCGCTAAAACAGCGCCTCTGCAATTAACGCCTCGCAATTTTAGGGGCACTCATATTAAACTCGCGGCGTGATACAGCGCATTTTACTCATAGAAGACGACCCCCGCCTTGCCGATCTGATACGCGAGTATCTGGGCGATGCTGGGTTTCGCGTCACGCACGCTGCCAATGGAGGCAAGGGCCTCGAACTCGCGGCGCGCGAAGCATTCGACGCCATGATCCTTGATCTTATGCTACCGGATATGGATGGGCTGGACGTATGCCGCCAGGCGCGAACGCACGACGATACCCCCATCCTGATGCTGACCGCGCGCGGCGACGCCATGGATCGCATCGTGGGGCTGGAAATGGGCGCGGACGACTATCTCCCCAAACCCTTTGAGCCGCGTGAGCTTCTGGCGCGGTTGCGAGCCATTCTTCGCCGCAGCAATAATGCTGGGGGTTCCGCCACATCCGACATATTGCGCTTCGGACGCCTGGAAATCGACCGTGGCGCGCGCGAAATCCGCCTCGACGGTGAACCGCGCTCGCTGACCAGCTACCAATTTACGTTGCTCTTAGTGCTGGCCGAACATGCGGGGCGGGTCATGTCTCGCAACGCACTCATGGATTTGATGAAAGGTGAAACTCTCGAAGCCTTCGACCGCTCCATCGATGTGCATATCTCACGCATTCGCGCCGCCATAGAAGAAGACCCGAAAAAACCTCGCCGCGTTATCACGATTCGCGGCACAGGCTATATTTTCGCCAAAGCGCAGAATTGAGGCGCGTCATGTTGAGAAAACGCCTCTTTTATCAAGTCTATCTGACTATCGTCGGGAGCTTGATACTGGTTGTGCTGGCGGCAGGCGCGCTCTGGCGTTTTTCCACCGATCATAACCAGCCTCGGCAAGCTATCGAGTTCGCTGGCAAACTGGCGATGGCCGCCTTGCCGCCGGAGAATGCCCCTCTTTCTCGTCAGCGCCGGGTGCTCAAACGGCTCAGCAAATTGTATGACGTGAACCTCGCGCTATATGGCGAGGGGGCGCATCCCATTGTCGCGACTGGCAAGCCCCTTCCTTTGTCCACGTATCGAAGGCATAACGGCCCGTTTTTCGGCAGGCATGGACCAGGGTGGGCGCTCAGTCTTCCTGATGGCCGCTGGCTGGTCGCCCGGCCAAGCTTTCAGCACACTCATCACCCGGCGTTCAGGCTGATCACCTTTCTTGGCGTTATCGCTCTGGTTATCGCGCTTGGGGCTCATCCGGTGGTGCGTCGTCTTACGCGGCGGCTGGAGCGGCTGCAAACCGGCGTCAATTTGTTGGGCGCTGGCGATCTTTCGGCGCGCGTCAAGGTGGAGGGCAAGGACGAAGTCGCGCGCCTGGCGGAGAGTTTCAACCGTGCCGCTTCCCGTATAGAGGAGCTTGTCGGCGCGCATAAGTTGCTGCTCGCCAACGCCAGTCACGAGTTGCGCACGCCTTTATCGCGCATTCGTCTGGGCGTGGAGCTGCTGAAGGAAAAGGCCGATCCGGCGCATAAGGCGGGGCTGGAAAATGACATTACCGAGTTGGATCGCTTGATAGACGAAATTTTGCTGGCGAGCCGTCTTGACGCAATATCTGCTCCGGATGTGGTGGAAGAAATCGACCTCTTGGCGCTGGCGGCGGAAGAGGCAGCGCATTTCGATGACTGCACCGTCGAAGGCGAGCCGGTCATCGTGAAAGGCGATCCCTGGCTTTTGCGTCGGATGATTCGCAACTTGCTGGAAAACGCCGGACGGCATGGCGCGCCGCCTATTGAGGTCGATGTACGGGAAACGGATAGGCAGGCTGTTCTGGCGGTGGCTGATCAGGGGGCGGGCATTCCGGCAGCTGACCATGAGCGGGTGTTCTCGCCATTTCAACGTCTGCCTTCCGGCGAGAATACGAATGGTGCGGGGTTGGGATTGGCGCTCGTCCGGCAGATAGCGCGACGTCATGCGGGTGACGCTGTCATCCTGCCCAGCAAGACGCACCAAAGCCGCTTTGTGGTGAGATTGCCGTTGTCGGCTTGAATTACCGGCTCTCAAGAAAGCAGTGCGGCAGTCTCTTTCCCGGAAATGCGTTTCTGGCGCTGCCCTGCACTTTGTGCCAACCGAACAGCTTCTTGGCGAAGCTCAAGCGCGTATTGCGCTCGCACCTGCTTCGACATCTAACCACCTCCAATGCTAGTGCACTGACGCATTCAGAAGATTCATGCATGAGTGCACGAGCTCTTTGTTTATGCATCAATTTTTCCAAACTCGGCTGCAGCCTTCGTTTGGATCGATGCACTAGTGC
>JARRLC010000046.1:0-23709 GCA_037387425.1 Alphaproteobacteria bacterium | reverse complement strand
CAGGGGTGGCCGCGCTATTGATAATGCGGAAGTCTGTTGGCGGTGTTTCCCCTGCGATGAGCGCAAGTGCCGTTCGCTCTACGCTGTTGATGCGTGCGAGCGGCGGAGCCTAGGCCAGAAGCCGCATCAACAGCGTAGAGCGAACGGCACTTGCGCTCATCGCAGGGGAAACACCGCCAACAGACTTCCGCATTATCAATAGCGCGGCCACCCCTGCCAACATTTACCGATTACCGCGCGATGCTGAAGCTTTACAACCAGATTTAAGCGTTTACGCCTGAAGCCCTGGCAATAGATTTCCATCCAGATTATCCCTCCACCACGGAAGGCGAGCGTCTGGCGGCGAAGATGGACGGCCTGCCCATCGTCCGCACGCAACATCACCACGCGCATATCGCGGCGTGCATGGCCGAATGTGGTGTGCCGCTGGGCGCTTCCCCCGTGCTGGGCGTGGCGCTGGATGGGCTCTGCGTGGGCAATGACGGCAGCATCTGGGGCGGTGAGTTCCTAGCCACCACCTATGCCGGATTCCAGCGGCTGGCGCATTTCGCGCCCGTGCCGATGCTGGGGGGCGACGCCGCTACGCGCGAACCGTGGCGCAACGCTTACGCCAACATCGCGCGCACGTTTGGGTGGGAGACAGCGGCGGCAGAATTCGCGCATTTGCCGTTCATGGAATTCATGCGCGATAAGCAGCTCCCCGTGCTTGCCACCATGATGCAGCGGGGCTTGAACGCCCCCGAAGCCAGCTCAGCCGGGCGGTTGTTTGACGCCGTAGCGGCGGCAATCGGCATCTGCTGCGAACGCGCGAGCTACGAAGGTCAGGCTGCCATCGAACTGGAAGCGCTCGCAGCGCCGTCTATGGAAAGCGTCGAGGCCACGTTCCATCCGTTCGACATTGAAAGCGCTGCAAACGGTTCATCGCAAATACTCGGATTTGCTGCGATGTGGCGCGCAGTCCTGACCGACCTCGCGAACGGTGCGCCGCCTGCTCTTATCGCAGCGCGGTTTCACAAAGGGCTGGCCGCCGCCGCCGTCGCTCAACTTGCCGCACCTGGCCGCTCAGGAACAGCTTACTGCGGTTGCGCTGACAGGCGGTGTATTTCAGAATCGGCTTTTGCTGGAGGGCGTGGCCTCTACGCTCGAAGGCGCAGGCTTGCGCGTGTTGGCGCCGCAATCCATCCCAGCGGGCGATGGCGGGCTGGCGCTCGGCCAAGCGGTCATCGCCGCCGCACGACTTAGCGAATAGCCACACACTCTTACATTGCTGCGGTTTTCCAGGTTCGATCACGTTTCGTGGAACGCAATGTTTTTGTGACAATTTTGACTAAAAGTTCATGTTATAGTGAACCCTTAATCGGTTCAAAATCCACATTTTGCCGAGTAAAGGTTCGTCTATAAAAGGATGACATGCCTATGTTTTTCCTCAGAGTAGCGTTTATCTCCGCCGTGATGGCGGGGCTAGCGCTTTTTAACGTATCGTCCGCACAAGCCGTTACAAAACTGGGAAGCTCGCAACAGGCTGCTTCCGCTGAAAAAGCAGCGCCACCTGCCCAGGCATCGAGCGAAGTGCAACTTGTTCGCAATGGGCACAGAGGTGGGTACGGAATTAGAGGTGGTCACCGAGGCGGCCGTCATATGTTCCGCGGTGGCGGACGTAGTCCACGCATGCATATGCGCGGCGGATCGAAGCGCTTTTACAGACATCGCGCCCGTCCTCGCCGATTCATTGGCGGTAACTGGCGGCGCCATGTCAAATCAAACCGTAAGTATCGCGGACGTAAATATTACAAACGCAGATACTTCAAGCGCAAACACTATAAACGCAGACACCATAGACGTCACCACAGAAGATATCGCCATTATGGCGGTTGGTGGGGTCCATATGTCTTTGGATCACCCTACTACTATTACGATGACGACTATGACAATTGTTATTGGCGTTGCCGTCGGCGGCATGGACCGCGTTATTGCAAACGCCATTGGCGCCGTTATTGCCGCTACTAGCTCTAGCTACTAGAGCATTTTCAGCAAAAGTTGCAGACTTTTGCGTTCGTGAAAATGCGACAAAACAATAGGTTAGGGCATTTTCTGATCCAGTTAGATCGGAAAATGCCCTAGGCACGACTAAATGTAAGCCCCAGCGGAAAAGGTGGCAGGTAAATCTTGTAAAGATGCTGTTCCCTTTGCCGCTGGGCAGTTCTGTCACAGCGCAGATGCATACCTGATATGCTGGATAAGTTGACGCCCGCCGATTTGCTGCGATTTTTCTTACTTTCCGCATCGCACCTTACATGATGCCCGCAGGCTTTGTTCTGACCTACCTCTTTCCGGAATAGTTGACATCTATCGCAAGGACGCCATCCGTTCTTGACCGGTCTCATTGGCGGCTAGTAGTGTAATTAACGAATTCTGGAAAATTCTTAGCCTGCAATAAGGATATTCACACGATGCATATGGCCAGTGCACTGATCTCTTCTGCTGTTGGCGTTTCCATGTGGGGCGTTTCCGGCGCAACCGCCGTAAAAAGCTCACGAGCGATGACCCGCATTATCGAGCCCCGCCAAATTCCCATGATGGGTATTATGGGCGCGCTTGTTTTCAGCGCTCAGATGATCAACTTCACCATTCCGGGAACAGGGTCGAGCGGACATTTCGTCGGCGGCATGTTGCTGGCGCTCTTGCTCGGACGATATGCTGGCTTTCTTACCATTGCCTCGGTGATTGCGATACAGGCTCTGTTCTTCGCCGATGGAGGGCTGTTCGCACTGGGGGCTAACGTCTTCAACATGGGGGTTATCCCGTGTTTTATCGTCTATCCGCTGTTATCCCGTATGTTGAGCAGCGATATGGCTGCCAATTCTTGGAAACGGCGGGCTGCTATCTGGCTGAGCGCAGTGGTGGCGGTGCAATTAGGGGCTTTCGGCGTTGTTATGGAGACCGCGGCTTCTGGCATTAGCGGACTGCCATTCTCAACATTCGTACTTGAGATGCTGCCGATCCACTTGGCGATTGGCGTTGCCGAAGGACTGATCACCGTGGCCGTTGTTGAATATGTGGCGCGCACAGAACCAGCCGTACTGGCTGCGCCGTCCGCCAGCGGAACCCCCAGCGCCACGGCTCCACGCGCAACGCTTGCGGTGCTAGGCGTTCTCGCGATCATCACCGGCGGCGTGTTCTCGTGGTTCGCTTCTGCTTATCCGGATGGGCTGGAATGGTCTATCGCCAACGTCACCGGAAGTGCGGAAATCGCCGAACCGGCCACGCGTATTCATTCAGCCGCTGCTTATCTTCAGGAAAAAACGGCCCTGCTGCCAGATTATGACTTCCCGGTTGCCGATGCGCATAGTTCATCTGAGGCCGGTGCGGCAAGTCAGGCCAGCGCCGAAGCCGAATCAGAAACCGCCTGGGGTGCACCGAACATTGGCACGTCCGTCTCAGGGCTGATCGGCGGCATGATGACACTGGCGCTCGCTATGCTCCTCGGCTGGACTTTCCGCCGCCGGATGCCAGAAGCCGCTACGTAAGCAGAAGCACAACGTGTTTGATGCGCAAGCGAGGGCAGGGGAGATCCTGCCTTATGCTTGCGCAGGCCGTTTCTTTTAACCACTCCAGATTCAAAAGAGGGGAATTATCTCGCACATAAATTTTGGCCATCGAACAATTGTCATCAATTCATGACATAATGATTCTTGTGGGTCGAATTTCGCTGAGATTAAACATATAATACCAAAACTGTCGCGGCTTTGAATTTCACTATCCCGCTGTATCGTGTTAAATGTGCGCGGCTTTTTGCGTGCTAAACCTGCTGAATGCGTCATGAAATTAAAATTTGCGACTTGGAATATTGCTTGTGGAGCCGGCGGGTATCACGGCCAAGCTATTGCCGATATTGCGCGGTGGATCGTCGCCCAGAATATCGATATTTGCGTGCTGCAAGAGGTGGATCGTTTCGCTAAGCGGTCAAACTACGTCGATTTCCCAAAACTTCTTGCTCAAAACACGAAGCTGACGACTTATTTCGAGCCCAGCTTTACCGTTTCCCCCGAACAAGACGGGGCCCCTCCGCGCGAATACGGAAATTGTATCCTCTCGCGCTTCCCCGTAATGTCCACGCATTACGTGGCGCTATCTCCAGCTAACCTGCCGGAGACTGCACAGCGTTGGGAAATTGAACCGCGCGCTGCTCTCGCCATGCGGCTGGATTGCGGCGGCGGTACGGGTTTGTGGGTGGCGACCGCGCATCTGAGCTACGTGCCTGATTTCGCTTCATACGATTTTCGCAAACGGCAGGTCGCCAAGCTGGTTGACTGGCTGCGCCGCATGACGTCATCAAGCGATGCGCTGCTGTTCGGCGGCGATCTGAACTCCCCGCCCGATGGCGAGGACATCAAGCTTCTTCGGGAGTATCTGACGCTTCACACCGGCGATATCGGTCCGACATGGCCTCTGGGCGGGACGATGGGCGAGGGGCGCGCGCCTTTCGTTACGATCGATCACATCTTTTCGCGGAAGGTCACGGTCGAGTCGGTCGTCCGGCATGACCTGACGCTTATGTCCGATCATTCCGTGGTCGTGGCCGAGTGTGAGATCGCGCAGCCATAACCGAGGCGTTTAACACCCTGTTGCGAGATTTTCAAACAATCCTGGCGTCACCAACTCGCGCAAAGTTTTCGGGCGATAATCGATGGCTTCGACTGAGCAATTGACTCCGAGCGGCCCCAGCTTACGGTCTTCACGGGTGGCGTTGTGGATATGACCGTGTACACTTACCCATGAAGCGCCAGGCATACGCTCAGCAGGCACAGGCCAGTGCGAACACCCAAAATTCACATGGCTAGGCAGGCGTTTCCAGTCGATAAGCCCCGCCTTCTCGGCATAATCTTCAGCAATCCAGGATTGCAGCAAATCCAGCGGCAGCGAAAACGCTAGTGATGCGGCAGCGCCGGTTTCCGCCCAAGCCTCTGGTTTTGCGCCCTTAATGTCGTGATTGCCGGTGATCATCAAATGTTTGTCGCCGAATGCCGAAATAATCCGGTGATGATGCCCGAAAGGGTTCTTCAAAGACAAATCACCAAGGCATACGATTAAGTCTGATACCGCCATGGCGTCTTCAAGGTTTGTCCAAAGCGCGCGATCCATTTCCTCAACGCTCGGAAATTCGTGGCGGCTAGCCAAACGCCGGATATTGTCATGCTCAAAATGCAGATCAGACCAGAAACGGACGGTTTTCCCCGCCTCGATCATAGCGCCAATATTGGGAAGCGGGTTTTTGCGCGCATCCCACAGCCCGTCCAGAAAGGCCAGACTTTGGCTGCTGATAGCAATATGCACCCCGTTCGGACCTTCAAGAGGCATTGCGGCGTGGGTACGAAGGGCCTTCGCCCAAATCTTATTGAGTTGTTCTAATTCGTTCATAACTTGTATTGAAACACCAATTTACAGCTTTTTTGAGGGGGCTTCCGCGTGGGTGATGCCACGCGCTTAGCGCCGTCTGCGCACCGGCCTTCCACGTGTGGGACGCGCGCCCGCGCCACGCTTCTTGCGCGACAGCTTCAAATCATACCGCCCTTCGCTGATAAGCTGGAACCGAAGCGCGCCTGCCGCCGGATGCGCTTCCACCAGCCGCACATCCACGAAATCGCCCAGGCGATAGGTTTCGCCGGTGCGTTCACCGATCAGCGCGTGGTCATTCTCCGAGAAGATGTAATAGTCGCGCCCTATGGTAGACGCCGGGATGAATCCATCCGCGCCGTTCTCGTTCAGCTTCACGAACAGCCCTGAGCGCGTCACACCTGAGACACGCCCGCGAAAGGTTGCCCCCACATGCCCCGCCAGATGCAGCGCAATAAGCCGATCCACGGTCTCGCGTTCGGCGGACATGGCGCGGCGTTCGGCCTTGGAAATCTGTTCGGCAACTTGCTCCAGCTCGGCCATTTCACTTTCGGCGAGGCCGTCCGGCCCAAGTTTCAGCGCACGGATAAGGGCGCGATGCACGATCAGGTCGGCATAGCGGCGTATAGGTGAGGTGAAATGCGCGTAGCGCCGCAGATTCAGCCCGAAATGCCCGAGATTGCGCGCGGAATATTCTGCTTGCGCTTGAGTTCGCAGAATCACCTCGTTGACCAGCTCGGCAAACTCGCTTTCCTGCGTGCGCGCAAGAATGCGGTTGAAGTGGGTTGGCTGAAGGCGGCTGCCCTTGGTGATGCTGAGATCAAGCGTTTCCAGAAATTCGGCCAGCGCGTTAATTTTCTCCTCAGCAGGGGCGTCGTGCACGCGATAGAGCAGGGGAGATTTCGCCTCTTCCAGCGTTTCGGCGGCGGCGACATTCGCCTGGATCATGAATTCTTCGATCAAGCGGTGCGCGTCCAGCCGGTCAGGTGTGAAGATGCGCGCCACATGGCCTTTTTCGTCCAGAACGAGCTTGCGCTCTGGCAGGTCAAGTTCCAATGGTCCGCGTTTTGCGCGCGCGGCCTTGAGCGCCTCGTAGGCGGTCCAGAGCGGCTTCAATACCGGCTCTAGCAGAGGTTCTGTCTTTTCGTTCGGACGGCCATCAATAGCGGCCTGCGCCTCGCCATAAGACAGTTTTGCCGCCGAACGCATCATGCCACGGATGAACCGGTGGCTGACTTTCTGCCCCCCCTTGTCGAACGTCATTCGTACCGCAAGACACGGACGATCCACGTCTTGTTTCAGCGAGCACAGATCGTTGGAGAGTTTTTCCGGCAGCATCGGCACCACGCGGTCAGGAAAGTAGACCGAGTTGCCGCGTCTCAACGCCTCGTGGTCAAGCGCCGAGCCGGTGTGCACGTAATGCGCCACGTCGGCAATGGCGACGATCACCACGAATCCGCCCTTGTTGGCCTTGTCGTCGTCGGGCGCGGCCCACACGGCGTCGTCATGGTCGCGCGCGTCTTCCGGGTCGATGGTGATGAGCGGGATTTTGCGCAAATCCTCGCGGGCTTTAAGGCTGGGCTTTTTCAGCTTCACCAGTTCGTCATCAAGCGCGGCTGGAAACACATTCGGCAGACCGTGATTCTCGATGGCGATCATGCTGATGGCGCGCTCGCCTTGCGGATGGCCGAGCCGCTCAATAATGCGCGCGTTTGACGACACCGAGTTGCGGCCTGTTTTCGTCACCTCGAAGCGAACCAGTTCGCCGTCCTTGGCGTCGCCCACCTCGCGCGGCGAAAGACGCCATTCGCGAAGGTTTTTCTTGTCAATCGGTTCAATGACGCCGCTATCGCCGTGTTTTCGGAAAATGCCGAGCTGGCGGGGTTTCTCGCGTTTGAGAATTTTGATAGGGCTGGCGACATAGCCGTAGCCCTCCTGTTCGACGGTGGGGTCGATGCGGCACAGCACATGATCGCCCTCGCCAGGGATACGCCCCGGTTTCAGCAACAACAGCGCGCGCGGCGGTTCGCCCTCGGAATGGGCGTTCCAGTCGATGGGGACAGCGTAATAGTCGCCGTTATCGTCGGTGCCTGCCACTTCCAGCACGCCCACAGGACGCAGTTTGTCGCGCGGATGGATGAATTTGCGCGCCTTGTCGATGCGGCCTTCCTCGGCCAGCTCGCGGAGAATCTGTTTTAGAACAATGCGGTGTTCGCCCTTCATATTGAATGCGCGGGCGATTTCGCGCTTGCCGACTTTCACGGCGGACTGCTCGATATATTCGAGGATGGCGTCCTTGCTGGGGAGCGCCTGAGCGCTCGTGGTGCCCCGCTTCTTGCGTTTGCTTGGCGCGGGGGCATTAGGTTCGGTTTTTCTGTCATTCGAGTATGAGTATTAGGAATAAAAACTTCAGCCGTCAAACATTACGAGCTTATATCCGTTTATTGTCAATATTACTGCGGATTTCGATTTTTGCAGCGTTCTGATTCTCGCGCCTTACGTCATATGCGTTTTTGCGAACATGACGAGTAGCATCGTGAGGCTGGCAATGTGAGTATGGGGATAGCGGAAACCACGCTTATTGCGCGGTTTCCGATTCGGCTGCTGAGGCGCGTTTACCTTTGGCTGCTGCTTTCGTTTTAGTCGTTTTCGCTGCCTTGGTAGATTTCGTTGTCTTTTTCTTCGGTGCGTCGCCTTCTTCGGCCTTTTTCGTTTTAGCCGCAGGTTTTTTCGCAGCCTTGGCGGGCTTTTTCTTCGTCGTGCCAGCTTTTTCCGCGCGCGCAGCGATGAGAAGCACAGCCTCTTCCATGGTGATAGCTTCGGGTTCTGTGCCCTTCGGGATGGTGGCGTTGATCTTGCCGTGCTTCACGTAAGGGCCGAAGCGTCCGTTGAATACTTGCACTTCGCCGCCAAGCTCAGGGTGCTCGCCCAGTTTCTTCAGCGCGGATTGCGTTGCGCCGCGTCCGCGTCCTTTCTTCGGCTCGGCCAGGAGCGCCACCGCGCGGTTGATGCCGACTTCGAACACTTCCTCAGCGCTGTCGAGATTGGCGTATTTGCCGTCGTGCTCAATGAACGGGCCGTAGCGTCCGATGCCCGCCACGATGGGCTTGCCGCTTTCCGGATGCATGCCCACTGGGCGCGGCAACGCCAACAATTTCAATGCGGTTTCCAAGTCTAGCGTATCGGGGCTGAAGCCGCGCGGTATTGAGGCGCGCTTGGGTTTGTCTTTATTTTCGCCCTCGCCGAGTTGCACATATGGGCCGAAACGTCCGTTCCTCAAGAACACCGTCAGTTCGCTTTCCGGGTCTACCCCAAGCTCTTTATCGGCGGTTGGGGCGGGCGCGTCGCCGTCTTTGCCGTTTTGGTCGGTGAACTGGCGGGTGAACTTGCATTCCGGGTAGTTCGAACAGCCGACAAATGCGCCGAATTTGCCGATTTTCAAGCCGAGTTGCCCATTCTCGCAAGACGGGCATTTGCGCGGATCGGCGCCGTCTTCGTTAGTGGGGAAAATGTACGGCCCCAGAATTTCATTCAACGCATCAAGCACATGGCTGACGCGCAGCTCTTTGGTGCCGTCCACCGCTGCGATGAAGTCACGCCAGAAGTCGCGGAGCACATCTCTCCAGGCGAGCTTGGCGTCGGAGATCAGGTCGAGCTTTTCTTCCAGATCGGCGGTGAAGTCGTATTCCACATAGCGCTGGAAGAAGCTTTCCAGGAACGCCGTGACCAGCCGTCCTTTGTCTTCAGGGATAAGTCGTTTTTTGTCGAAGCGCACATAGGCGCGCTCGCGCAGCACGTTCAGCGTACTGGCGTAAGTGGACGGGCGGCCGATGCCAAGCTCTTCCATTTTCTTGATGAGCGTGGCTTCGGTGTATCGCGGCGGCGGCTCGGTGAAATGCTGGGCTGCCTCAATGGCGCGCGCATTGAGCGGGTCGCCTGCGGTCATCTTCGGAAGGCGAGCGTCTTCGCCGCCTTCTTTGTCGTCCACGCCTTCTTCGTAAAGCTTCAAAAAGCCGTCGAACAGCACCACGGATCCGGTTGTGCGCAGGCCGAAAGCGCTGTCGTTGCCGCTCGCTTCAATGTCTATCGTGGTGCGTTCCAGCTCGGCGCTGGCCATTTGACTGGCGACCGCGCGTTGCCAGATCAGCTTGTAAAGGCCGGCTGCGTCTTTCGGCAGCCGTTCGAGATGTTTCGGCAAGCGGCTGAAATCGGTTGGGCGGATGGCTTCGTGCGCTTCTTGCGCGTTCTTGGCCTTGGTTTTGTATTCTCGGGCGCGGGCCGGTAAATAGCGGTCGCCGAATTCTTTGCTGACTACGCTGCGAGCCTGCGCGATGGCTTCCGGCACGATCTGCACGCCGTCCGTTCTCATATAGGTAATAACACCTACGGTTTCGCCGCCAACATCGACACCTTCATAGAGGCGCTGGGCGACCTGCATGGTTTGGCGCGCGGAAAAGCCCAGTTTGCGTGAGGCTTCCTGTTGCAGGGTGGACGTGGTGAATGGAGGCGCGGGGTTGCGTTTATAGCCGCTGACATCGACCGAGCGCACCTTGAACTGGCAGGCTTCCAGCGCTGATTTCAGCTTCAGCGCTTCGGCCTCGTTCGGGATATCGAATTTGTCGAGCTTTTTGCCAGCTACGCTCACCAGCCGCGCATCGAACTCGCTGGCGCTAGCGGTCGCCATCTTGCCGGTGATGGTCCAAAATTCGCGGGTGACGAAGATCTGGATTTCGGTTTCGCGGGCGCATACCAGCCGAAGCGCCACGGATTGCACACGTCCCGCCGATTTCGCGCCGGGGAGCTTGCGCCACAGCACCGGCGATAGCGTGAACCCTACGAGATAATCAAGCGCGCGGCGGGCCAGATAGGCGTCCACCAGCGGCATGTCGATATCGCGCGGGTTGGCGATGGCGTCCATAATGGCGGATTTGGTGACGGCATTGAACGCGACGCGCTCAACTTCCACGCCTTTCAGCGCGCGTTTTTCTTGCAGAATTTGCAACAGGTGCCAGGAAATGGCCTCGCCTTCGCGATCCGGGTCAGTCGCCAGGATGAGACGGTCGGCGCCTTTCACGGCGCGCGCGATTTCGTTCACGGTCTTGGCTGAATCGCTTTCGACGGTCCATTCCATAGAAAAATCGTTATCCGGCTGGACGGAACCATCTTTGGCGGGCAGATCGCGGACATGCCCGAATGAGGGGATGACCTTATAATCCTTCCCCAAATATTTATTTATGGTTTTTGCTTTCGCCGCCGATTCAACGATGACGATATTCATGAGCATATCCAACGATTATTTTAAGATGCAAGTGCGCATACAGGCCAATTAGACGTGAATGTCAATAGCCAGCGTCATTTCATGCGGAATCATACGATGCAGGGGAGCAATGACGATTGGCTGCTCAGTTAGGGCAAAAGAGCCACAACTTGTCAAATAGAGAATACGTTCGGTAGAATCGTCTTGCGGTGCACAACCGTTAAGGGTATTGCGATATTATGGCATATTTAAGAGTATCAGCGCTTCAACGCATATCATTACAGAAGCGCACGGGTTAAAAAGGTTTTTAGTTATGATCACCACCCAAGAAGTCAGCCAATCAGACCAAAGATATGTTTCCAAAATGAGCGAAACACAGACAATGCCTGAAATGAGTACTTCAGATACAAATGCCGATCCTAAAGAAGTCGCGGAATATTTGGCCGAAATGTTATGTGGCGTTCGCGAAATGGCAAACTCGGCAGGGTTAACCTTCCTGGCTTATTTAGTGCAGGTCGCCATTGAAGAAGCGAAAATTCAGGCCGTAGACGAGCATCATCCCTAGGGCCTGCTGACATTCACTTCTTGAGGCTGAGAGAAGCGTAAGCGCATTCTTTCCCGCATGCTGAAGGTGTTTATGCGGCAGCTCTGCTCTTTCAGAATTGGTGCGTTGCAATATCTGCGCATCACTCCGCGATTGTTTTAATCGAAATGCCTTCGTTGCTATGGCGTTCGATGTGTCCGGCAAGGTCTAATTCCAGCAATGCAACGGCTAGGGCGCTAGCGCTAAGGCCAGTTGCGCGGGCGATCGCGTCAGCGGAAATCGGGGCGATGCTGAGAGCGCTCAGCACTTTTTCGCGGTCCGCCTCGGAGGGTAAGCTGCAAGGGCTGTTTGCGTCGCTGTCCCTGCTGCTAACGTCATCACTCAAGCCGCTGCGGGGAGAGGCGTAAACTGGGGCGCAGTATAAGGCTTTGCCGTAAGAATCGCCGTCGGAAGACTGGGCGCCTCCTACCTCCAACGAATCGTATGCTTCTACGGCCTGGGCGTCGGTCCACGCGAAATTTGCGGCTCCATCTTCGTCGCCCTGCCACGGACTTCCTCCGTCCCCCTCCATCTCATACGTATTTTCCCGTAGCCCCCATGCATCATCCGCCAGACCTCGCGCGTCATGCGGCAATTCGGTCAACACATCGTCAGCGCAGGTGATGAGACGCGCACCGTTGCGAATGAGATTGTTCGTTCCCGCAGCACGCGGATCGAGCGGATGGCCGGGCACTGCGAAAACCTCGCGATTTTGCTCAATCGCCTGCCGCGCCGTAATCAGCGTGCCGGAATGTCGTGCAGCTTCCACCACCACAACCCCCAGCGACAACCCGGAAATGATTCTGTTGCGGCGCGGAAAATCCTGTCCACGCGGCGAATAACCGAGAGGGCATTCGCTGACGATCAGTCCGCGCTCGCCCAGTTCAGCATGCAGGGCAGCGTTTTCCGGCGGATAGACGATATCCACCCCGCCTGCCACAACCGCGATGGTGCCACTGGCAAGCGCTGCTTCATGCGACGCCGTGTCGATGCCGCGCGCTAAGCCGGAAACCACCGTCACCCCTGCCGCCCCCAAATCGCGTGCCAGCGTAGTGGCGAACTGACGTCCCGCGCCCGAAGCAGAACGCGACCCGACAATGGCGATGCATTTCCGGGCCGCCAGCGCGCTATCGCCTTTCATGAAGAGAATCGGAGGCGGCGCGCCGATATGTTTCAGCAAGGGGGGATAGTCCGGCTCTGGATAGGCGACGATTCGAACGCCTGCACGCCGGGCGGCGCTCATTTCGCGCGTTGCCTCCTGCTCGGAACAAACGAGGCCAGGGGAGCGCATATCGCCTCGCTTGCGTAGGCTGGGAATGGCCTCAAGTGCAGCGCGGACGCCACCAAAATGCGCAAGTAACTGATGAAAAGTAACGGGGCCGACGTTCTCTGTGCGAATCAGGCGCAGCCAATGCAGCTTCTCGTCGTCGGCGAGATCGCTGATTCCCGTGTCGTAGATGCTTGCCGCTGTATCAGGTCTTTTTCGCCCCAATTTTGCTTTCCTCGCCCTTCATCAGCCGCTGAATATTGGCATGATGGCGCAGGAAAACGAGCGCTGTCAGCATAGTGAAAAGACCTACCCCCGGCCAGTCGCCCAGAAGTGCGAGAATCAAAGGGGCCACAACTGCCGCCGTGAGCGCCGCCAGCGACGAATAGCGCGAGATATACGCAACCGCGAGCCATACGCCAGCAAAGCCTAGCCCCGCAATCCACGACACGCCCGTCAATACGCCAATATAGGTGGCGACCCCCTTGCCGCCCTTAAAACGTAACCAGACGGGATAGAGATGTCCCAGAAACGCACCGCCCGCGACCGCCAGCGCCGGTGCTTCCGCCCACCATATTTTCGCGATGAGCACGGGGATAAGCCCTTTACCCATATCACCCGCCAGGGTTAGAGCCGCCAGGCTTTTGTTGCCAGTGCGCAAGACATTGGTGGCGCCGATATTGCCAGAGCCGATGGCGCGGATATCGCCCGCCCCCGCAATTCGCGTGATAATGAGACCAAACGGAATCGAACCGGTGAGATAACCAAGTAATGCAAAAATAACGAGTTCAAAGCCTGCCATTTAGCGCCTGTCAGATGATCGAGATTTGTAAAATTATAGTTTTGATCTCTCAGCGGATACAGGCGCGAGGGCCAAACCGCAACACAAGATTAAACAACAGTTTGTCAGAGCTGGCCAAGAGACTGCGCGCGTCATTCAAATGAAAGCGCTGCCGGCGGAAAAGAGCCATTTGCCGCGGGGAGAGCAGGGGTGCTGGTGACGTCAGGTTTCGTCTCTGTGAAATATTGCGGTGGCAGGCGGGAAATAAGCGAAGTGATTTGCGCGCCTTGCACCAGAACGTGCTCGCGCATCAGGCGTTCAGATTCGCTGGTGTCGCCCTTTTGCAGAGCGTTTACGATCGCATCATGTTCCTGGAACGACCCTTGCAGACGGTTACTGCGGCGAAGCTGAAAGCGTTGGTAGGTGCCAAGGCGATTACGCGTTGAGATGGTCTGTTTGAAAAGCAGGCAGTTGTGGCTGGCGCGTTGAATCGAGTCGTGGAATGTGGCGTTGGCTATACAATAGGATTCATAGTCGCCCTTTTCGCTGTGGTAGCGGCATAGTTCGTGCGTTTCGAGAATCGTATCGATTTCCTCAGCGCAGGCGCGAGAGGCTGCGAGTCGCGCGCAGGCGCCTTCGAGAATCGCCAGCATGTCGTACATATCGATAAGTTCGGTGATGCTAAGCCCTGCCACGACAGCGCCGCGATGCGCGCGCAGGCAAACGAATCCTTCAGCAGCCAAATGGCGAAGAGCTTCTCGCACGGGTGTTCGGGATGTACCGTAGCGCTCGGCTAACTTTGTTTCGTCCAGGCGTTCACCGGGTTTCAGATTAAAGGTGAGAATCTCGTGTTCTAGTTTCTGCTTAAGCTTTTCTGCGGTTGATAATGGCATGGACACTCCCGATTTTGCGGCGTCTTGTATGCTGAGGCCGCAAAAAATGGTGTAAAATAAGTGGCAATTATAATTTTCCTTCAAATTTGTAGCAAATTTCTGGCAATCGCATTCCGTACGCAGAAAAAATGCAGCTATTTCAGGAAGTCTTTCTAGCAAGGCTTGCGACTTGTTACCGGAGACGCCGCCTAGGCAGACTTATGCTAAGCTAAACCCGATCTGCAAAATATACATTAAAATCAATTACTTGCGTTGCAGTCGTCACGATTTACAACAGACATCAGCACAGATTTTGGCGCTAAGTATTTTAAGGCTGCCATTATGGCGGGCACTGCAAAAATGTCACAGTGGGGCTGGGAAACCTGTGATTTGCTGGTGATTAAGATTGAAGCAACCAGAAATTGCATATAAGCCAAGCATTGCAATCATTGATTGCGACATGCCGATTCCTAATCATAGGTAACCGCGTAACTCTCGGGATGGCAATAACAGGCGTGGTGCCTGTGAACTTTAACATGGAGCCCGCTCAGTGGAGAAAATAATGATTCGCGGATTCATGAAGACATCAAGTCGCTCAGCCCTAATTGTGGCTGCCGGTATGCTCATGGGCGCCTATGCTTATGGTCCGGCCAATGCGGCTGATTTGGGCGGCGGTTGCTGCGCAGATTTAGAAGAGCGCGTCGCAGAATTGGAAGCGACGACAGCCCGTAAGGGGAACCGCGTTGTTTCCCTTCAGGTTTACGGCCAGGTCAACAAAGCGTTGATGTACTGGGATGACGGTGTTGAATCTGACACTTACGTGGTCGATAACGCATTGTCGTCAAGCCGTTTCGGTTTCGTTGGCAAAGGCAAGATGAAGCCAGGTTGGATTGCCGGGTACAGAATGGAATTTGAAATCCAGGATGCCCTGTCTAACTCGGTGACACAGTCTAGCGATGAAAACGCTGTGGAATCAACGGTGAACGCACCGACTGACGGCCTTTTGACGCTTCGTCATAACTATCTATATGTCGAAAGCGTACGTTTGGGTCGTTTTTCAATCGGTCACCAATCCTCAGCTGCTGACGGCGCTCATGAAGTCGTGCTAGCGAATTCTATGAGAACGGGTGCCCCTGACATTGGGGATAACCTGAGCATTCGCGATAAATCAGGCGGTGCAGCAGATGACGGTGTTTTGTCTAACTGGGCAGGTGATCTTGACTCAGGCCGTAACGATCTAATTCGTTACGACACACCGTCAATCTATGGCTTCATCCTGTCGGCATCTTGGGGTGACGATGACTACGCTGACGTAGCATTGCGCTTCAAGAAGGAGTTCAACTCCATCCGTATCGCTGCGGCTGTCGCCTATCAGTGGGATGGTCAGGCTGATAACACCGATTTCGAAACGATCGGTGGGTCAATCTCCATCATGCATGTGCCTACAGGGCTGTATGCAGCCTTCGCAGCCGCAGAACGTGACTATGAAGTTGCGGCCACTGCGGATGTGTCCTTCTGGTATGTGCAGGCTGGTATTGAGCGGAAATGGCTGCCTTATGGCACCACAACGCTTTACGGCGAATATGGCAATTATGACGACTTTGCCATCCAAGCCGGTGTGCTTAGCAACGCTACTAGCTCTCAGACAACTCGTTGGGGCTTTGGGTTCAACCAAAAGTTCGATAGCGTCGCCATGGATGTCTATGCGCACGCAACCTTCTGGGATTTTGACTACACATCCTCTTCGGAAGATGGGTTGCAGGAAGGTTTGACTACCGTTCTGGTTGGTTCTCGCATCCAGTTCTAAAGCGTTTTCACGCTTTAGAACAGATCTCTGGAGTTGTTCCTAGCCTAGGTACTGAACAGCTCTGGTGAAAAATACAACGTACAACGACAAGAAAATATATATCTTCTTACTTTAAAGGCTGCCACTTTGTGGTGGCCTTTCTTTTCTTTGTTGGGCGTAATCATTTCTACGAAAGACGGCGCGGTGGCCTTTGCAGCCCCTTGGCGTCGGCCAGGAGCAGCGTTGTGGCGATGCATTTCCGCAGCGGGCGCGCGTGTTGCTTGTTTGAAACGACGTGAAACATCTTGTTCTTATGGCTGGCGATCCCCACTATATGGTGAGAAATCGCGTGTACAGCACAAGCTGCACGTATAACCATGCAGTTTTTATGAGACGATGATGAACTTTTTCCGCACTGCCCTTTTGCTGGCTTTTCTGACCGGCCTGTTCGTGGTTATCGGCGGAGCGATTGGCGGCCAGAGCGGCATGCTGATCGCCTTCGTGATTGCGCTTGGCATGAATTTCTTCAGCTATTGGAACTCTGACAAAATCGCGCTGGCCATGAACGGCGCGCGCGAGGTGAACGAACGGGAAGCGCCCGATTTCTACCGTATGATCCGCCAACTCTCTGAGAACGCCCAGTTACCCATGCCGCGCGTCTATCTTATCGACGCAGATCAGCCGAACGCCTTCGCAACAGGCCGCAATCCTGAACATGCCGCTGTCGCCGCCACGACCGGGCTGTTGAACCGGCTGTCGCAGGAAGAAGTGGCGGGCGTTATGGCCCATGAATTAGCGCACGTGAAAAATCGTGACACACTCACCATGACGATTGCGGCCACCATCGGCGGCGCGATTTCCATGCTCGCTAACTTTGCGTTTTTCTTTGGCGCCGGTTCCCGCGACGGCGAGGGGCGCGGCATCCTCGGGATAGCTGGTACGATTTTGATGCTCCTTCTCGCGCCGTTTGCCGCCATGCTTATTCAGATGGCTATCAGTCGGTCGCGCGAATATGAGGCCGACAAGCAAGGCGCTTACATTTCGGGGCAACCGCTATGGCTGGCGTCGGCTTTGCGCAACATGTCCAACGCGGCTGAGGAGATTCCTTACGAGGCGGCGGAAGCCAATCCCTCCACCGCGCATATGTTCATCATCAATCCGCTCACTGGGCAGGGCATGGATAATCTGTTCTCAACGCATCCCAATACCGAGAATCGGATTGCTCAACTCGAAAAAATCGCGCAGGAAATGGGCGACAGTGGCGCAGTCATAGGCGGGACCAGCTTTAATACCCCCAGCAGCGATCACGAAACTCGGGAGCGTGGCCCTTGGGATCGCGATCCACCTGAGCGTGGTCCGTGGGGATAAGCATTCTCCGCCAAAGGCTGAGCACACACGTCATGATAATGTTTTAACACAACACCAACGGCACGGTGCGGCACGTGTTCGGCTTATTTTTCTTTGGCGCGCGCGAGGATCGATTGAGTACTTCAGATCGGAATGGATTGGCTGCGCGGCGCATGGCGGTGGCGGTGCTTGTCAGCGTGTTCAAGCGCGGCAAGCCGCTTGACGAAGCTTTTGATCGCGTCAGCGCGAATGAGCGCTATGCGGGGCTGGAGGCACGCGACCGGGCGTTTGCCCGCGCTATTGTGCTCGTATCTTTGCGGCGAGCAGCGCAGCTCCGCGCCATCGTGGGGCAGTTCATCACCAAGCCGCTCCCGGCAGAACGTGGGAGCATTGATGAAATCCTGCTGGCGGCTGCCGCGCAACTCGTCTTTTTGAAGGTGCCGCCACACGCTGTCATTAATCTGGCGGTGTTCCAGGTGAAAGGCGACGACAAGGCGCGGCGTTTCCATCGGCTCGCCAACGCAGTTTTGCGCCGCGTATCGGAGCAAGGCGCCACACTCGCCGCCGCGCAAGACGAAGCGCGACTCAACACGCCGGATTGGCTCTGGCAGCGCTGGCAGGACGCTTACGGCGCTGATAACGCCTATCGTGTTGCGGCGCAGCATCTCATTGAGCCGCCGTTAGACCTCACCGTGAAGGCAGATACTGAGGGCTGGGCGAAACGTCTAGGCGGGGTGGTGCTGCCCACCGGCAGCGTGCGCGTAAGCGCTAAAGGGCGCATCGAAGAGCTGGAAGGCTACAGCGATGGCGAATGGTGGGTGCAAGACGCCGCCGCCAGTCTGCCTGCACAGCTCTTGGGCGATGTCGTGGACAAACGCTGCGCCGATCTCTGCGCTGCGCCTGGCGGCAAGACCGCGCAACTGGCGCATAAAGGTGCGAAAGTTTGGGCGGTGGATAGCTCAGCCAAGCGCATGGAGCGGCTTAGCGACAATCTCAAGCGTTTAAAACTTGAGGCCGAAACCGAGATCGTCGTTGCGGACGCCGCTGCATGGTCTCCTCCTGAGCCGCTAGACGCGGTGTTGCTAGATGCGCCTTGTTCAGCCACGGGCACCATCCGCCGCAACCCTGATATTCCGCATCTGAAAAACGCTGAAGCTGTGGTCGAACTCGCCGGGCTTCAGCGAAAGCTGTTGGAACACGCGATCACGATGCTGCGTCCTGGTGGCGTGCTGGTCTATTGCGTATGCTCGCTGGAACCGGCGGAAGGCCCTGAGCAAATCGCTCGCCTGCTGGCCGAACGCCAGGATGTTGAGCTTTCCCCCATCGCGCCGGAAGAAATCGCCGGGCGCGGCGAATGGCTGGACGACACAGGCGCTTTGCGCACCTTGCCGCATTTCCTGCAATTGAGCGATCCGGATCTCGGCGGCATGGACGGTTTTTTCGCAGCGCGTCTAGTGAAAAAAGATACGTGAACGGGCAATTATCTCCGGATGCCTCAAAACATGCGCAAAATTGTCAAGAAATCGTCGCTTGCGTAAAGCACATATGTGAATGTTGGGGAAAGAATTGCTGTCGAGCCAACATCTTGAAATCTTTAGTGGCGAATCGGCGTGCTTTTCGCTCGACTTGGCGGCATGACGCTGAGGCAAGACATGGGTTCCCGTTCCGCAGGTGACCGCACACGCAACACATTCTCCGCTCTGGGTGACGCCAGCCGGGCTGCGTTGCGCTTTTTCAAAGGCTCTGCTGTCTCTCGCGTGCTGACAGGCGCGCCGAGGGCCAACCATTTGCTGCTTGTGCCACAAGATATGCGCACCGCAGATCCTAGTTTCGCCGGCGAGCTTTACGACGGATATTTCGGTTTGGCGGGGACAGTGGCGCTCATTGGCTCGGAATCGCCGTTCTCGGTGCTTCCTCCCAGTCCGCTCTGGCAGCGAGAGCTATATACGCTAAGCTGGCTCAATAATCTTGAAGCCGCCGCCGATGAAATCGCCCGCGAGAAAGCGCGTCACCTCGTTGCCGATTGGATCAGGCACGCACCGGATGCGCCAGATATCGCCTGGGACGTGGATATCGTAGGGCGGCGGGTGATTTCGCTGTTGTCGCACGCTGGCTTCTTGCTGGAAGGGGCGAAAACCGCATTTTACGATCAGGTGATGTCTCAGCTCAGCCGGGAACTGCATTCTCTGACCGCGAATTACACCGAAGCCGGACACAGCGCGCCAAAATTGCGCGCACTCATCGCGCTATTGATGGCCGGGTTGTGCATCGCCGAGCTGAAAAATTATGTCAGCAGTTATCTCTCGGTCTTCGTGCATGAATTAGATAAACAGATCTTGCGGGATGGAGGTCATGTCTCGCGCAATCCAGGCATTCTTGTTGATTTGCTGCTTGATATGCTGCCGCTGAAGCAGTGTTTTCTCGCGCGGACACGCGAAACACCGGAAGGATTGAACGCTGCCATCAACCGTATGATGGGGATGATCCGCTTCTTGCGCCTCGGCGACGGGTCGCTTGCGCGGTTTAACGGCATGGGCGCCACACGCTCCGATTTGACCGCCGCCGTGCTCGCCTATTCCGACAATAACGATATGCCTCAATTGCAGGCGTCCGATTCCGGTTATTGTCGCTTAGAGCGTGGCAGCGTGGTGCTTATTTCCGATGTCGGACCGCCTCCGCCCCTCGCTGTAAGCACCGCCGCACATGCTGGTTTTCTTGGCTTCGAGCTGACCTCGGGGATAGAGCCCATCATTATCAATTGCGGCGCTGCGCGCGATGAAACCACGGAATGGGGCGTTGCTTGCCGTTCCTCCGCCGCGCATTCCACGCTTACCATCAGCGATGTATCGTCGTCACGGCTGGCGAAACGCAAATTGCCTTATCCCGCGTACGAGGTGCATGTGCTGAACGGTCCGCGCATCGTGCGAGGCGAGGTGAAAGAAGACCAGGGTGACCTCATGTTGCGTGCCGTGCATGACGGCTATAAAGACCGCTATGGCTTGCTGCATCAGCGCCGTTTGCGTCTGGTCGGAAATGGTGGCCTCATTGAGGGTGTGGATCAATTAACCTGCCCGCCGAACGTCCGCATGCAGGTTAAGGATACTGACTTTTTCGCCATCCATTTTCATCTGCATCCGCGGGTATCGCCGCGTCTGGATGGGGAAGAGAACAGCGTGAGCCTCACCTTGCCGGACGCGCAGCTTTGGAAATTCCGTGCGGCTGGCGCGAAGGTTGAGATTGAGGAAAGTATTTTCCTGGCCGATCCCATCATTCAGAAGCGCAGCTTGCAAATCGTGTTGCGCGGTCCATGCGCGGCGGAAGCGCAGATCGTGTGGTCGTTGCGCAAGATTGAGACCAATATCCGCGATTCCTCGCGGACCGGCTATCGCGGCAATCGCGAGATCGAGCATAACGGCTAAGCAAACCGCGCCCGTTACAGAAGCACGTATGCATACATGTCGTGCTGCCTTAAGTACACGAGGCTGCGTTGGAGCAAATCCGCCATTTCGGCGTCGCAGAACCTTGAAAGGGGATGACCCTTCCATCAGTTCTGCTCCTAGAACTGGTGAATTTTCACTGCGGCGCAGCTCGTGCGGTGAATGTCAACAGGCCCTAGCTCTGGCAAGCCTCCACCACATCTTCGTATGTATGCAGACCGGTATGCGGCGCATTCACCAGCACGGCCATATTGCCGGGTTGATGCTCGTTCTTCCACATACGCATATGCGCCTTCGGAATATCGCTCCACGGAAACACTTCCGACATGCACGGATCAACGCGGCGGTCGATGACAAGGCGGTTCGCTTGGCTTGCTTGCTTCAGGTTGGCGAAGTGCGAGCCTTGCAAGCGCTTCTGGTGCATCCACAAATAGCGAGCGTCGAGCGTGAGATTAAAGCCGCTCGTGCCCGCGCAGATCATGACCATGCCGCCGCGCTTCACCACGAAGATCGACACGGGGATCGTCGCTTCGCCCGGATGCTCAAATACGAAATCAACGTTTTTGCCTTTGCCGGTGATTTCCCAGATGGCTGCGCCGAACTTGCGTACTTCCTTGAACCATGCCGCATATTCGGGACTGTTCACGGTGGGCATCTGGCCCCAACAATCGAAGTTCTTGCGGTTGATCACACCTCTTGCGCCGAGCGACATCACGAATTCACGTTTGTCATCGTCGGAAATGACGCCAATCGCGTGAGCGCCTGCTGTGGCGATGAGCTGCACAGCCATCGAGCCCAGCCCGCCAGACGCGCCCCACACCAGAACGTTATCGCTGGGGCGCAATACATGCGGGCGATGCCCGAACAGCATGCGGTATGCGGTGGCGAGCGTCAGCGTATAGCAGGCGCTTTCCTCCCAGGTGAGATGTTTGGGACGCGGCATTAATTGTCTGGCTTGCACGCGGGTGAATTGCGCGAACGAACCGTCCGGGCTCTCATATCCCCAGATGCGCTGACTGGAAGAGAACATCGGATCGCCGCCGTTGCATTCTTCGTCGTCGCCATCGTCCTGGTTACAGTGGATGACCACTTCGTCGCCCACTTTCCAGCTCTTTACCTTGGAGCCGACCGCCCAGACGATGCCTGCAGCGTCAGATCCCGCGATATGATATGGGTATTTGTGTTGATCTAGCACGGAAACAGGCTGACCCAGCCCCGCCCAAACACCGTTGTAGTTAACGCCAGCCGCCATCACCAGAACGAGCACGTCGTGGCTGTCGAGTTCCCATGTCGGTACAACCTCTACCTGCATAGAGGTATCCGGCGGGCCATGACGATCTTTGCGGACAACCCAGGCGTACATGTTCTTCGGTACGTGGCCCAAAGGAGGAATCTCGCCAATCTCGTAGAGATCCTTGAGCGGTTCCTGAGTAGCGGAATTCACCGTGGGGGTTGCTTCCGACATACGCTAACTCCTCGTTTGATACGCAATAATACGCACCGCCGCCTTATGTTTCGCCATTCGGGCCGTGGAATACGCAAGCCAGCAAGCCCACTCAATGGAGGCAGCGTTGTCCCCAATTGATTAAATGGTTTGCCATATATTCTCGCATTGCAAGATAAATTTTGCACTGCAACATTCACTATAAGTCTATGCAACTAAAGCGTGAAATAAAGTTTGTTACATTCCGGAACAAAGTTTTGTTACCGGGGCATTTCATACGGAAGCTTCGCGCGCTTCCCATGCGGTAAGAAATGCTGCGTAACTCCACGATAAATCGTGGGCGGAAAGCGACGCGCCGGTGTCGCGATCGAACTGTTCGGTAAGCTCGCCGCTTGCGGGGATGAATTGCCGCGCGTGTTCCATAATGGCGTCGCCCTTAGCAAGGTGCTCTGCTACGCTGATGCTGTCAGCCGATGCCTTTGCAGAGGCTGCCAGCCGGTAATGAAACTCCGCCGCCGCGAATGTGCACGGAAACCAAGCGCCGCCGTTGAAATAGGCATCGCCCCGGTAGCGCCCGAAGGCCGCGCCTTTGTAGGCTTCCGCTTGCCCCTTCGCGTTAATGCTGAGAGCTTCGGCGAAATAGTCTTCAGCGGCGCTAAGCGTGGCCAAAACCTTTGGATCATCCACGTTATGTGGACCTTCCAGCATTCCGGCGTGCAGCACACCGAGGATTACCGACATATCGGTGTCTTTGGAGCTTGGCCGCCCATCGGGGAAAAGACGGCTGCGGTAAATCCCAGTCTCTGGCGACCAGAAACCGTCAAGCATTGCTAGAAGTGGCGCCGCCCGCGCTTTCAAATATATCGCTTGCTCTTCTTCGTCCTGCATCTCCATCCAGCGCACGCCTTCTTGCAGCGCCGCGAATTGCACCAGTACGGTGTAGTAATGCAGCGCGTGCTCTTCCTCCCAGATATCGACGCACGGCTCGCCCGCGTGTTGTTCGGTGTAATCGAGGTCAGCCCGGATAAGCGCCGCCAGTCGCGTGCGCGCTTCGCTTGAGGATGAAACTCCCATATCCCAGAAATTCATGGCGCCCAGCGCGCGGGTGGCCACGCCGTCATGCTGCGGGCGGTTCCATTTGAGGAAATCCAACGTGCCGTTCGCGTTGAAGCGCACGTCTCCCGCCACGCTATCGCTATCGATGGCAGCGATTTCAGCGTCCGGGCGTATGTATTGGGTGAGATCAGGCTCGGTACTTGCGCGGATGGAGGTAAGCTGCGGCAGAAAGGCCGAGCCGTTCAGCTCCCAGAGTTTTAAGCTGAAATCCACGTAGTCTTCGAAATGCCGCGTCCAAATATCCGCCGTCTCGCCACCCTGGCGGATGAGCACAAGCGCAGCATCCATGACCACGGAGGCGTCGCGCAGCCAGTGAAAGAAGTAGTCCGGCGGCGTATCGGCAGTGATGGGGGCGGCCAACACCGAACCTTTTGCAGGCCGAACGGTCTGTCTGAACCCGGCGCGACGCTTTGTCAGCCCAGTGG
>JARRLC010000045.1:0-22210 GCA_037387425.1 Alphaproteobacteria bacterium | reverse complement strand
ATTGCTCACCCGCTAGCCAATCCACCATGCGCCAACCGCCGAGCGCGGTTTGCATCTGCACGAAGCCTGATGCGTCGTCCACCACCTCGCCGATGATAGCGGCGTCCGTCCCTAGAGGAAGCGCGCGCATGGCGTCGAGAAGCGTGGCGGCGTCGGCGGGCGCGCAGATGGCCACCAGCTTGCCTTCGTTGGCGACGTTCAGCGGATCAAGACCCAACAACTCGCACGCGCCTTTCACCTGCGGCTTAACCGGAATGGCCGCCTCATTCAGCCGCATGCCCACGCAGGATTGCTGGGCCAACTCGTTGAGCGTCGCAGCCAGTCCGCCGCGCGTCGGATCGCGCAGGCAATGGATATCGGGCGCAACCGCCACCATCGCTGCGACCAGCTCGTGCAACGCCGCGCTGTCAGACATTATCTGCGTCTCGAACTCCAGGTTCTCGCGCTTTGAGAGGATGGCCACGCCGTGGTCGCCAATCGTACCGCTGATGAGCACGGCATCGCCTGGCTGCGCGCGCTCCCCGGAGATGTTAACGCCATCGGGAACCGCGCCAACGCCGGTTGTGGTGATGAAAACGCCGTCGCCTTTGCCCTTTTCCACCACCTTCGTATCGCCGGTGACGATCGGCACGCCTGCTGCGCGTGAGGCGCCGGCCATGCTGGCGGCGATGCGGTCAAGGTCCGCCAGCGGGAAGCCCGCCTCCAGAACGAACGCCGCCGACAGAAAGAGCGGACGCGCGCCCGCCATCGCCACATCGTTGATGGTGCCGTGCACTGCCAGCGATCCGATATCGCCGCCGGGGAAGAAGAGCGGCGAGACCACATGCCCGTCCGTGCTCATAACGAGACGTCCCGGAGGTGGCGCGAATGCGGCCTGGTCGTTGCCCTGGCGCAGATATTCGTTGTCGAAATGCCGGGCGAACAGCGCTTCGATGAGCCCGGCCATGGCGCGTCCCCCCGCGCCGTGGGTCATGTCCACCGCGCCTGCAAGATCAATGCTAAACGCCTCGCGCCTCTTCATGCCGCTGCCTCTTCTTTTGTGCTTGTGCTCCGGAAGCGCCCGTAGCTCCAATACGCGGCGCACGCACCTTCTGAGGACACCATGCACGCGCCGACCGGTGCTTCCGGCGTGCATACCGTGCCGAATAGCTCGCAATCGGACGGCTCTTTTAGTCCACGCAGAATAGCCGGACACGCGCAGCCCTTCACATCGCGCGTTTCACTAGGGGTGAGCGTGAAACGCTGCTCAGCATCATGCTCCGCGAACGACTCGCGAAGCTTCAACGCGCTGTGTGGCACCCAACCCAGACCGCGCCATTCGAACGTATCGCGCAGCTCGAACACCTCGGCCATCAGCTTTTGCGCCTTGCGGTTGCCCTCACGCGTGACAGCGCGGATATACTGGTTCTCAACCTCATGCCGTCCTTCGTTGATCTGCCGGATGAGCATCAGTGTGGCTTGCATCACGTCGAGTGGCTCGAATCCGGCAATTACCACTGGACGGCGGTACTCAGCCGCAAACGGCTCATAAGGCGCGCTGCCGATCACCGTGCTCACATGCGACGGCCCGATGAAACCATCCACGCGCGCCGCGTCCGCGCCGTCTTCCGTCTCCAGGAGATGCTGCAAAGCGGGTGGCGTCAGCACATGGTTGGAGAACACCGAGAAATTCGCCAATCCCTCAGTGCGCGCCTGCAACATGGCAACAGCCGTGGCGGGTGTCGTCGTCTCAAAGCCGATGGCGAAGAACACCACCTCGCGTTCTGGGTTGTCGCGCGCGATCTTCAGTGCGTCCTGTGTGGAATAGACCATGCGCACATCCGCTCCGGCAGCTTTTGCCTTGATGAGGCTCGTACGCTTAGTGGCGGGCACACGCATCATATCGGCATAGGTGGCGAGGATGACGCCAGGCTGCGAAGCCAGTTCAATGGCGTTGTCGATGCGTGGAACGGGCAGCACACACACCGGACATCCCGGTCCATGCACAAAGCGCACATTCGGCGGCATCAGGTCTTGCACGCCATAGCGGAAAATCGCGTGGGTGTGCCCGCCGCAGAACTCCATGAAGCGGTATTCGCGGGAGGAAGCGGCTTCAGCGGCAATGGCGGACGCCAAATTCAGCGCCAGATCGTGACGGCGGAATTCGTCGATATATTTCATGCCGCGCCTCCGGTTCCTTCCGCACCTTCAACGCCGCCGCCAAGGTTTTCAGCGCCAGGAACGCCCGCCTCAGCCATCAGCGCTAGAGTTTCAGCGGCTTCTTCGGCGCTTAGCTTGGCGAGCGCAAAGCCCACATGGACAAGCACATAGTCACCCACGGTCACGTCATCCACTAGCGCGAGCGAAATGGTTTTCCTCACGCCTTCAAGGGAAACTGTAGCGTTCTCGCCGTCATCCTTCAGCGCGATTACTTCAGCGGGTAATGCAAGACACATCGGCGGTACTCCCAGCTTCTTCTGTGCACTTCCATGTTTTCTGTATCAGTCAGCTCAAAACATCGCCATATACTAACAGATCCCCACTTATGACGCGCGTTTCTTCTCGACTGTTTTGCCATGCGGACGTCCGAAGTCGGGCACGGGGGTATCCTGTCCAGCTTCGATAACTTCGCGCCGGATGGCCCGTGTGCGCGTAAACAGCTCAAACAGCGTGTCGCCGTCGTCCCAGCGGATGGCGCGCTGCAAGACAGTCAGCTCTTCCATGAAGCGGCCCAGCATTTCCAGAACGGCGTCTTTGTTGTTGAGAAAGATATCGCGCCACATGGTGGGATCGGAAGACGCCACGCGCGTGGAATCGCGGAAGCCGCCCGCCGAATATCTAATAACTTCCTTCTCCGTGACCGTTTCCAGATCAGAAGCTGTGCCGACAAGATTATACGCGATCAGATGCGGAACATGGCTGGTGATCGCCAGCACCAGATCGTGATGCTCTGGCGACATGACCTCAACATTAGAGCCGCACGCTTCCCAAAAGCGTTTGAGCTGCGCGATAGCAGCCTCGTTGGCGCCAGGAGGCGGCGTCAGGATGCACCAGCGGTTGTCGAACAGCTCGGCGAACCCGGCGTCTGGCCCGGAATGCTCTGTGCCTGCAATGGGGTGGGCAGGGATGAAATGCACGCCTTCGGGAATATGCGGGGCGATATCGCGCACGACAGCTGCTTTCACCGAGCCAGCATCAGAAATGATCGCCCCAGGTTTCAACGCTGGTGCGATAGCCTGGGCAATCGCTCCGAGCGTCTGCCGGGTCGGTGTAAATTTCGTCGCATAACCCCAAGCGCTCTGCTGTTTCGCGCGTGGCTTTTGATTTGGCGGCGCCGGTAATCCGTTTCGCCAACTTGTCACGTTGTATGGCGTGGCAGATGGATGAGCCGATTAGTCCCAGTCCAATCAGAGCGACGTGGTTAAAGACGGGCTTGCCCATCGCTTTAAGTCCTTTTCATAAATTCTGTCAGCGCCTCGACCACAGCGCGATTTTCAGCTTCGGCGCCGATGGTCATGCGCAAGGCGTTTGGTAAGCCGTATCCTTCCATTGGCCGCAGGATAATGCGGCGCTCGTTCAGAAAGGCATTCGCCCGCGCTCCGGTGCGTTTGTTCTGGCCGTCGAAATGAATGAGCACAAAATTGCCCACGCTGTCTGTGACTTCGATGCCAAGCGCACGGAGTTCCTGTGTCATCCACCGCAACCATTTAGCGTTGTGCGCTTGCGCCTGATCGACATACACGCCATCTGACAGCGCGGCAACGCCAGCAGCGATATTTGGCGCTGGCACATTGAACGGCGTGCGCACGCGGTGCAAAATTTCTGCAACCTTTGTAGGGCAGGCGCACCAGCCCAGACGCGCGCCCGCCAGCCCGTAGATTTTGGAGAACGTGCGCGTCATAACGGTGTTTGCGGTAATTCTCACTAATGAAAGTCCGCTTTGATAATCGGGCTCATTAATATATTCGCTATACGCCGCATCAAGCACCAGCAGCACGTTTTGGGGAAGCCTGACGCGTAGCCGCTCCACTTCGCTAAAGGGAATATAGGTGCCGGTCGGGTTATTGGGATTGGCCAGAAAAACTGCGCGAGTGCGTGGCGTCACTGCAGCGAGGATCGCATCTACATCGGCGTAGAAATTTTTCTCCGGCGTGGCGACAGGGGTTGCGCCTGCGCTCAGTATGAAAATCTTGAACATGGCGAAGGCGTGCGCGGTGTAAATGGCTTCATCGCCTGGCCCCAGAAAAGCTTGCGCCAGAGAACGCAAGAGATCGTCAGAGCCAGCGCCACACACGATATGATCTGGATCGATCCCATGCACTGCGCCCAGCACCTCGCGCAGGGTCGTGGCCGCGCCATCAGGGTAGCGCTCAAGCGTGGCGGCGGCTTGACGGTAAGCCTCCACCGCTTTAGGACTGGGCCCAAGCGGATTTTCGTTCGATGACAGTTTGATAATAGGGCCGCTATCGTTAAGTTCGCTTTGTCCTGGCGCGTAAGCGTCGATCTGGTAAATGCTGGGCTTTGCGCGGAGTTCCAACGATGGCGTCGATGGCGCAGTATTGTCCATAATGTTTTGTCTCAGAAATGCGTTTAGTTAGCAGAACTCATACGAGCGTGCGTAGCCCACTGTAAAGATAAAGATTGACTTCGCTTCCGAAATGCATAGCTAACCCAATAAGCTTGCGGGAATTGCAATCGTATCCACGCAAGTTAAAAAAGCGGGGAAACAGCGCTTATGACGCACACACCGCGTAACATAGTGGAAAGCCATATCGCGGAATTTTCAGAAGACGAGCCGCTTGACCTTGACTGTGGGGTTACGCTGTCACCCTATTCTATCGCTTATCAAACCTATGGTACTCTGAACGCCGATAGAACTAACGCCATTCTCGTGTGTCATGCGTTGACGGGCGATCAATATGTGGCATCTCCGCCTCCAAATACCCGCAAACAAGGGTGGTGGAGAACCGTGGTAGGGCCGGGCAAGCCCGTGGATACTGACCGGTATTTCGTCATCTGTTCCAACATTCTGGGCGGCTGCATGGGATCGACCGGTCCGGCGTCCATTAATCCGGCGACGGGAAAACCTTACGGCCTTGATTTCCCGGTTATCACGATTAGCGATATGGTGCGCGCGCAAGCGCGTCTGATTGAGCGCTTGGGTATCCCAGATTTGTTCTGCGTAATTGGTGGCTCAATGGGCGGCATGCAGGTGCTGGAGTGGGCCGCCAGCCACGGCGACAAGGTGTTTTCAGCCGTGCCAGTTGCGACGTCGCCGCGGCATTCATCGCAGAACATCGCGTTTCACGAGGTGGGGCGTCAGGCGGTGATGGCTGATCCTGATTGGCGGCAAGGGCGCTATCTTACCGAGGGTGTGTCTCCGAAAAAAGGGCTGGCTGTGGCGCGTATGGCCGCGCATATCACCTATCTGTCGTCTGCTGCGCTGCATGCGAAATTCGGTCGTAAGCTGCAAGACCGCGAAGCCGTCACCTTTGGTTTCGAGGCCGATTTCCAGGTGGAAAGTTATTTGCGGCATCAGGGGTCTACATTCGTGGACCGGTTTGATGCGAATTCCTACCTCTACATCACCCGCGCGATGGATTATTTCGACATCGCAGCCGATCACGGCGGCATTCTGGCGAACGCTTTTCGCGGCACGAAAACACGCTATTGCGTGACATCGTTCACATCTGACTGGCTATATCCCACGCGTGATAGCCGTGAAATCGTGCAGGCGCTGAATGCGGTCGCCGCAAATGTCAGCTTTGTGGAAATCGCATCAGATAAAGGTCACGATGCATTTTTGCTGGACGAACCCGAGCTGTTCCGCACTATATCCGGTTTCTTGAACGCGGCAGCGGCATTGCGGGGATTGCCCTCGGTGTGCACCGTGCCGGTGGAGGCCGAATAACCCGTGGACGCCCATTCGAACAAACCGCGCAAAGCCGCACGCGTCGATCATTTGCTCATTGCCGAGATGGTGACGTCGGGTGCGCGCGTTCTGGATATCGGTTGTGGGGATGGCGAGCTTTTAACGCTGCTCGAAAGCGATAACGGCGTTGATGGCCGGGGGATTGAGTTGCAACGCTCGCGCGTCAATTCTTGCGTGGAACGCGGACTTTCCGTGATCCAGGGCGACGCGGACACCGACTTGAAGCATTTCCCGGTGGGTAGTTTCGACTATGCCATACTCAGCCGCACGCTTCAGGCGACGCGTAATCCGCGTCATGTGTTGGAACAACTGCTCCGTATCGCCAAGTACGCGATCGTGTCATTTCCCAATTATGGGCACTGGCGCATCCGGCTGAACCTGCTTTTCAGCGGCACCATGCCGGTAACGCCGAACCTGCCCGAACCGTGGTACGAGTCCGAGAATATCCATCCGTGCACGATCAAGGATTTTCAGACGTTGTGCAAGGAGGTGAACGCGAAAGTAGAGCGTTCGGTGGCGCTTAACGTTTACGGCGAGCGTATGGGGCTATCGTTGCCTTGGCCGTGTCAGAACGTGTTTGGGGAACAGGCTGTTTTTCTGCTGACGCGGGATGATAGCGCAAACGGCTCTTAATGATATGCGGTCTGCAAGAAACTGATATCCTTTCAAAAGTTCAAGAGACATTTTACCTGATACCTCTTGTATCTTCGCGGGATCGCTCGCAAATTGTTATTTCGAAAGACAATGCTGGGGCAGTAGTTCTGCAGCGCTATCTCATTGATCTTGCGTTAAGTTTCACAAGCCGTGCGGAGGTGCTCAAAAGGCTCTAGAATATCGCGTGATTAATCGGAAACGCTAACCCAAGAGTGCTTGCTATCCGCATGGCGCCCGGACCCACGTCGCGATGCTTGTCTGATCGCGACCAGACAAGCGTCGCTCACTGATTTGCTTGTCAAAATCAGGCAAGCATTTTGACGTGTGGGCCAAATAGATTGTGCGGATTGGGCAAAAAATTAGAGCTGGATGCTATTTTAGATGAAACGCATTTCGCTCTAGGCCGCCATGCTTCATTTCTCAATGGGAAGGAAACTTAAGAAGTATATGTTAACAGCGTGAGAATGGTTTCCAATTCTTTTCTATGGAGTTATGAAGGCAAAGTTCGAGAAGTTTTCCGCGGATCACGTCTACTTTACTTCGCTCGTGCACACATCGACATGAGAACGTGATATGAAAGCGCGCTTACAGAATGGAGCGAAAGCCATATGCCTGACAGCAATTTGAAACGTCTGCTCGGTGATCCGCGCGAAATAGCGGTGGAGCGTGCGCTTGCGGAAATCCGTTCCGGGCGTCCGGTCGTGATAGTGGATGGAGAAACGCGGCTCTTAACGATCGCGGTTGAGAGCGTGGATGACGCTATGCTGGCGCTCCTGATGGAGACAGGTAACGCAGCGGAAAATAACGGCGCAGTAGCGGAGAACAACACAGCGCGGCTGGTGCTTTCGCCACCACGGGCGCGGCTGCTCGGCTTTCCGGGGCCGGAACCGGCAATCATGGCGCTGACCGGGGTTGAAGCAAACGCCTTACATGAAATCGTATCGCACACTGGCGCGCATCTAGACGGGCAAAAGTTGGAGCCGGCAAACGACCGCCAGAAATACGCGCTTGATCTGGTACGGTTGGCATATCTGCTGCCTGCGGCGATTACCGTGCCTCTTGCCTCCGGTAAGGCAGAAGGCGTCCAGCACGAAGGCATGGTATGCGTGACCCGCGAGGCGATCCGGCATTACTTAGAGAATGTTATTACTTCGCTGCGGATTGTGGCTCGCGCGCCTGTCCCTCTGGAAGAGGTGGGGGATACCGAGTTTGTGGTGTTTCGCGGCGGTGAGGGGATGCGCGATCAGATCGCCGTTATCATCGGGAAGCCCAATCCGAACGAACCGGTCTATGTGCGGCTGCATTCCGCGTGCCTGACCGGCGATTTGTTCGGCAGCTTGAAATGCGATTGCGGCGATCAGCTTCGCGGCACGGTGCGCAATATTGCCGAAATGGGCGGGGGTATTCTGCTATATCTCGACCAGGAAGGGCGCGGCAGCGGCATTGCGAATAAAATCCGCGCTTACCATCTTCAGCATTGCGGTTACGATACCTTCGACGCCGATGAAATTCTCGGCTTTGGTATTGATCAGCGGCGCTTCGATTTTGCGGCTGCTATGCTGCGGCAATTGGGGCATACTTCCATCCGGCTGATGACTAACAATCCTGGCAAGGTGCTTGCGCTTCAAGAGGCCGGTCTGGATGTGGTTTCCAGTCATCCGGTAAAAGCCCGGTTAACATTGCAGAACGCAGGGTATCTCGTCGCCAAGCGCGACCGCGCTGGCCACAAAATTGAAGGTGATTTGAAGACCTGATGTGAAAACTTACTTTTCAATATTAGCTGATTTATTAACATCTTTTACTAAGAATACTAGGTGCTGTTGAAAAACTCGGCTGAACACTCGTTACGAAATCCCCCACGAAAGCAGAGGATTATAGAGTGATCGGAACGAATATATTCCCGCTTGTCCGGGAATCTCGAAAATTGCCCTTCGGGAGGCAATAACAGAGTTTTTCGGTAGTTTGCTAGATTGTGCTCGTTTTCTTGCGAGGAATGAAATGGACAGACGCGCATTCTTGAGGGCTGCCGGATTAGGCAGCCTAGCCACTTTTCTTGCAAATTCGGGCGTGGCGCTTGGCGCCGATAATCCGGATGCGGGGGCGGCGTCCCCGGCGTCCCCAGCGGTGACACCAACAAAGACCGCGCCGTTTTCATGGGATATTCTGAACGCCCGCGCTGAAGATCTTGCGAAGACACCGTTCAATCCCGGTCAATATCAGGTCAACCCAGCGCTTGCCGCGCTCAACTACGATCAATATCGGTTCATCAGATTTGAACCGGAAAAAGCCATCTGGCACGATGTGCAGACAGACTATCAGATCCAGTTGTTTCATCCTGGCTATATTTATCGCGAAATGGTTGAGGTCTTTATCGTTGAGAATGGCATGGCCGCGCCGGTTCCTTACGACAAAAGCCTTTACCATTTCGGTCCGGCGGAGAAACGCGGTGTGATCCCAGACCACGCGGGCGGATTTTCAGGTTTGCGTTTGCATTCCACTATCGAAAGGCCCGGCGTGTTCGAAGAGTTCCTCGTGTTTCAGGGCGCAAGCTATTTCCGCGGCAAGCCAAAATTACAGACCTACGGCCTTTCGGCGCGCGGGCTTGCCATCAACACCTTGCAGCCGGAAGGCGAGGAATTCCCCGGCTTCCGCGCGTTCTGGGCTGAGACGCCGAAGCCAGGCGATAAGACCGTCACTGTCTATGCGCTGTTGGATAGCATTAGCATCACAGGGGCGTATCGTTTCGTTTGTGAGGCCGATTCCCAAAGCGGCGACATCAAAATGGATGTCGAGTGCCGCCTGTTCCCGCGCCGTTCGCTGAAATATGTTGGCATAGCGGCTTTCTCCAGCATGTTCTTCTTCGGACCGGCCGATCATACCGACCGCGATGATTTCCGTGTGCGGGTGCACGATTCTGACGGGCTGTCCCTTTTGACGAGTTTTGGCGATTGGGTCTGGCGGCCGATCGTGAATGCGCCGCATGCGCTCTATTCGGTGTTCTCCGGGGGCACGCCCGGCGGCTTCGGACTTATTCAGCGTCCGCGTCAGTTCTATCAATACGAGGATATCAACGCCGGTTATCACAAACGCCCGAGCGCCTGGGTCGAGCCTTTAAACGATTGGGGTGAAGGCAGCGTTGATCTGATCGAAATTCCCACCACGGGCGAATATGACGACAACGTCGTGACATTTTGGCGCCCTAAGACGCCGCTTCAACCCGGTGCCCCCCGCGATTTCAGCTATCGCCTTACATGGACGTCCAAAATTCCCGTTAAACGCAATCTGGCGACGGTGGTGCAAACGCGCTGCGGTATAGGGACAAAGCCGGGCAGCCGTTTCCTGATCATCGACTTTGCGGGCGGCGATGTGTTCGCGCATGCCAACGAGGAATACTGGGATTACCACGTAAGCGCCAGCGCTGGACATATCAAAGAATACACGATTGGTGAAAACGACTATATCAACGGGAAGCGCATCGGCATCGAATACTATCCCGATGGCAAAAAAGACGCCGACCTTACATTTCAAATTCGCCGGTTCGGCAAACCGCTGAGCGAAAAGTGGGTGTATCGCTGGGCCCCGTAACGCAATATCAAGATTAAGATCCGCCGCAAAGAAACGCTACACCCCTTCAGCGGCGGTTCTATTGTTCCGCCGCTCATGCCGCGCCACAACGCGGATAATTTCAAAGTATACCCAAGGCATCGATACTGGATGCGCTTTACAGGCTAACTTTTGAAAGATGCTGTAATTTGCTTTGCAATCATAATCGAAAACGGGATTGCGATTACAAAACCGCCAATGGCAAGCCACGGAATCCACGTCATTCCTTGATTGTATAGCTGTGGAACAGTGACCACAATTGTAACGCCAATACCAGCAAGCGTAGTACCAAGCACAATCCACACCAGAATCGCGACCTTGAACATCGAATTTCTCCATTATTGAACCGTGCGCCTATGCACACAAATCATAGATGCTGGGGGTGCACGCGCTTTGATCTGTCGCAATTAGGTAAACGCGGTGCACTCGCTACAGTATACAACTTTACATAGCAGCCACAACTTTGGTTACGGTAAAAACTGCTGTATGCTCCACTATGTCTAAGGTGGTTTGAAGCCCATAAACGGGATAGCGGAAAGGAGCGCTGATGGATACGAAGGCGGCTTACAAAGCTATGCGTGAGAAAGCGCCAGAATTGTTCAAAAACGCGGCTTCCGGGGGCATTGACATACTCTCAGACGATGAAACGATAGCTCAGGCCGAGGCCCTGAGGGCAGCCATTGTGGAGGACGGTGCGCCTGATGTCTGGCGGCAGTGCGGGCTGCTCTACCGCGATGCATTTGTTACGATTTTGAAAGACCCGGTCAGGTTCCCCGATGGCAGGCTGAGCACTTATTCGCGCGTGCTTATGTCGCGGGAGAGCCAACGCAGCGTGGCCATCTTCCCGATGCGCGAGGGAAAATGCGTGCTGATGCGTGAGTATCGTCATGCAATCCGCCGGTTCAACTGGGGCATTCCGCGCGGAATGCCGGAAAACGGCGCCACCCTTGAAGAAGACGCTCGCCGTGAAGTGCAAGAGGAAATTGGCGCAGAAGTGGTTCGTCTTGAACCGCTGGGAGTCATCGCGCCCGAACCAGGTTTTACCGGATACGATAGCGCGTTATTTCTGGCTGAGGTGGTTGGCTCGTTCAAAGGGCAAACCACAGAAGCTATTTCCGAAATTATCGAGATTTCGCCAGGAGAATTGGCTGCCAAGATCGCCAGCGGAGAGATTACCGACGGCTTCGTGCTCGGCGCTTTCGCTAAACTTGTAGCTATGGGTAAAATACAAATTTAGCGTGCAATTTCGCTGCCTGGATCATCTCTGTCTGCTATGCGTTGCTTTGCCGCGCGGCGCTTTTACGCACGGCATTTTCACGCGTGGCGCTTTCACGCACGGCTGGCGAATAGAGCCACGGTCCGATGGCGTCGGTAAGCTCCAGCCCGCTCGCGGTGGGGTGAAGCCGTCCATCGGTCTCCTGCAGAAGCCCGGCATCTATCAGCGTAGCGAGCGGCGCGAAATCCCGCACAGCTTCCAATTTCGCAGTTGCGAGAAAATGCGTAACATTCATACCGCGACTGCTTAGTACAGTCGCTAGGATGATGCGCCGGAGCCGTTCGTCATCGTTGAGCTGCACGCCATAGTCAGCATTGCGGAAGGCCTCAGTAGGGGCATCGCAATACGCGTTCAGAATGTCCAGGATGCTCCTGCGGTTGACGGCGTATTGGGTGGAATAGTGCATATGCTGCGTTGCCGAACGTGCGCCCGCGCCAAGGCCGAGTATGGGAAGCGCGTTATCGCCGCCGAATTCGGCGCCTGCATCGCGTAGGTTTGAGCCCGGCCGCCGGAAACAGCGCATGGAAAGCTGTTCGTATCCTTCGCTCAGTAGAAAGTCGCGTCCCGCGCGGTAGAGCGCCAGCCGGTGTGCGTCCCAGGTCTCCACTCTGCCGCCAAGTCCAGTTTGCGGCCGCACGTAAAGTGGATAGAGATGAATTTCCTCCGGCCGCCAGAGCAGCGCGCGCCTGATCGAACGCCGCCAGCTTTCTGGAGTTTGATTTGCCGCGCCGTAAATCAGGTCGATGTTTAGCACCGGGAATGCATAGCCGCGGATCGTGTCCAGCGCGGCTTCCAGGTCGGAGCGCTTTTGAGGGCGGCCCATCGCATAGCGTTCCCACTCGTCGAAAGACTGCGCGCCAATGCTGATGCGGTCTATGCCGCGTGCGGCAAGCGCTGCGATGCGCTGAGGCGTGGCGGTGCCAGGTGACGTTTCCACAGATGTGGCGACATGACGCGGATCAACGCCGAACAGCCGCTCCACAAGAGAGAAAATGCGTTCCAGTTCGCAGGCCGTAAGGTAGGTGGGCGTGCCTCCACCGATAACGAATTGCTCTGCTCTAATCGCGCCCAATTCTTCCAGAACGACTTCAGCCTGCCGTTCCAGCGCATCGAAAAAGCGGGCGACAAGCGGCGGTTTCGGATTGGCGGTTGTGAACAGATTGCAAAATCCACAGCGCATTCCGCAAAAAGGCACATGCACATAGAGCGAAACGGCGTCGCGAGATGTACCGCTCCATGCCTCGCGGATGGGAAGCGGTGGCGACAAGCGACGATAAGCGCTCTTATGCGGGTAGGAATAGGCGTACCCTTCATAAATCCGTGGGAACTGAGGGTGCGGCGTTAAATTCTCAGCCGCTGAATCCATGGGCATGTGACGTCCTTTGTTTTCGACAGGTTATTGATATACGACGACTTGTCCAGGCTTCGGGCGGTTTTGCCGTTTTTCTCACAATTTCTGGGTCCATACTCCATTTTCAGGAAAGCGGCTTTTCCTACCATGTGCTTCGAACTAATGATAACGTCGACGCGTTATCGCCTATGCTATTGGCGGGCCGTTTGCCGTAGCAATATTGAGCATATAGTTTGCGGTAATTACTTTTTTGAGCGGGTGATCACATGCCACAGCGCTTTTCCCACCGGATGCTGAATGGACGGCGAGCGCTACAGGCTGCGCGCAAACGCAGTGTGCCGCTTCGCTCGCTTATCCCCAATATCGTCACGCTCATGGCGTTGTGCGTAGGCATGACGGCGATCCGTTTCGCGATTGAGGGGCAATTCGAAATGGCGCTAGCGGCTATCGCCATCGCTGCCGTGCTCGACGGTTTGGATGGGCGCATGGCGCGCTTGTTGAAAGCATCCTCCCGTTTTGGCGCCGAGTTGGACTCGCTGTCCGATTTTGTGAGTTTTGGCGTGGCTCCGGCGGTCGTCCTCTATATGTGGGGATTTACTGGGCTACACAGCCTGGGCTGGATCATGGCCATGATATTCGCCATCGCTGCGGCGCTGCGGCTGGCACGTTTTAATGTCGCGATCGATGCGCCGGACAAACCTTCGTGGGAGGGGGCGTATTTCGTTGGGGTGCCCATGCCCGCCGGCGCTATTCTGTTGCTGCTGCCGCTTTATCTGGAAGGGTTGGGGCTTTCTAAATCCGTGATGATTCCACCGGTGTTGGCGGCTTATGAGCTGTTGATAGCCGTTCTTATGGTAAGCCACCTACGCACGTTTTCCGGTAAGCTCGTTGGCAAGCGGGTCACGCGGGAATATATTGCGCCGGTAATTGCGGTGGTTGTGGCGCTGGCGGCTGTGCTCGTCACATATCCTTACTTAAGCTTGTCGGTTGGGTGTCTCATCTATCTCGCGTGTGTTCCGGTCGCGATGCGCCAGTATTGGGAGCAGGAACGCACTTTGGGAATTTCTGCGGAGGAGCCGGAAACGGCGAAGGCTCAGCCAGCGGAAACGGGGAACGCGGCCGGGGCTGGGGCCAAGGCAGGGCAGGTCGTGCCAATGGCGGAACGTCGGCCTGAAGCAGATGGAACGCTGAATAAGCGGACAGACATAAAATGATGCGCGGTTTACGATCGGAAAATAGTCTTATGCTAACTGCAACACGACAATTCAACTCGACGTAGACGCGAAGCGCTGGCATTCTGTCCCGCGCGGGGCTTTCAAGAACAGAGAGTAGTATATTGGCTGTTAGAACGCTTTTGCGATTGTAATAGTGATGCGTTCGAAGCCGTCACTTCCTGGCTGTATAGTCGGGCCGTCTTCCATGGTTTGTAGATGCTGACAAAGATCGTAGGGCTATTCAGGAAGATACAGGATATCGAAGCTCAGTCGATTGAAACTGAGCTGAACCCCCCTTTTGCCATTTTACAGCCAGATAACGCGGCCACGCCGTTCATCTTCAATTCTCCGCATAGTGGACGAACTTATCCAGCGGCTTTCCTGCATGCCTCGCGGTTGTCGGGCCTGTCGCTCCGCAGAACCGAAGATGCATATGTCGATTTGTTGCTGGAGGGGGTCGTCAATCTTGGCGGTACGCTGATGCATGCGCATTTTCCGCGCGCGTATCTTGATCTCAACCGCGAGCCTTACGAACTCGACCCGGCGTTGTTTTCCGGCAGACTGCCAGATTACGCCAATACGCATTCGCTGCGCGTTATCGGTGGACTGGGGACTATCGCGCGGGTCGTCAACGAGCAAGAAGAGATTTACCGCTGTCAGTTGCCTGTCAGCGCCGCGCTGGAGCGTATCGAACGGTTGTATAAGCCGTACCATGAGACATTGAAGGGGCTTCTGGATAAGGCGCGCCAGCAGTTCGGTTTTGCTGTGCTGATCGATTTTCACTCCATGCCATCCTACCAGGGAGACCGCGGCAACACGCAAAAAGCCGATTTTGTGCTGGGCGATCGGTTCGGCACATCGTGTCCACGCGAAATGGTGCGTGCGGTTGAGCGTTATATCTCTGGTCTCGGTTATAAGGTGACGTTGAACAAACCATACGCAGGCGGTTACATTACCGAGCAGTACGGCAATCCCAACAAAGGCATGCACGCCTTGCAAATAGAGATCAATCGCGCGCTCTATATGGATGAGGAAACGCTGGTGCTGCGTCGTGACTTCCGAAATGTTCGGGCTCATGTCACGCAAATTGCTGAGAGAGTTATCGAGGAGCTGCCAGAACTTCTGATGCCGCGCCGTGCCGCAGCAGCGGAATGAAGTCGGACAGCCTTTCCGCAAAAAAGAAAGCGTGCAACAAAAAATGAAGCGCGCAAAAAGAGGGGCCGTCCGAGGCTTTCGAACGGCCCAAGTCTAGGGAGGAAACGCCCAAGGAGGGCTGCGGCGAGATTCACCCAATGAATCTTACCGCATCGCAATATATGGCAGTGCGTTGCACAAAAATCAATAGAATATGTAAGGGAGCGACAATTCGCGCAGGTTGCGGCAAAACAACTTCTGTTTCACAGATTGTTACTTGTGTTTCCGAACTAATATAACGCCACTTACATAGCAGTTGTAGTATGAATTTTCAGAACGCGAGGTTTTTGTTGCATGATTACTGATGTAGCAGTTGTTTCTTCCCTGATGGATTTTGCTCATAAGCTTGCCGACAGGTCAGGTTATGTTATTCATCCCTACTTTAGGCGTAGTATAGCTGTCGATAATAAAGCAGAACACGGCGCTTTCGATCCCGTTACCGAGGCGGATCGCGCCGCCGAAGCGGCAATGCGCGAACTGATAATCGCTGAATATCCCGATCACGGCATCCTGGGCGAAGAGTTCGACAACCGCGAAGCAAACGGGCCATTTAGCTGGACGCTCGATCCTATTGATGGCACGCGCTCTTTTATGATTGGCCTTCCCGCTTGGGGAACGCTTATCGGCCTTTCACATAATGGTGAGCCGACTTTGGGCGTCATGGACCAGCCGCATATTGGCGAGCGGTTCTGGGGAACAGGCACAGCAGCCTATTACCGCCATGCCAGCGGCGAGCGAAGCACGTTGAAAACACGGGCTTGCCCTTCGCTTGGGGACGCCATCTTGGCGGCGACAGCTCCCGACATGTTCAAAGGCAATGAAGAGGAGCGTTTCGCGGCCCTATCGGCGCAGGTGCGCATGACGCGCTTTGGTGGTGACTGCTATCTTTATTGCCTGCTGGCTATGGGGCTTATCGACATCGTGGCGGAAGCCAGTTTGAAGCCGTTCGACATCGCCCCGTTATTACCGATCATTCGAGCGGCGGGCGGAGTGGTTACAACGTGGGAAGGCGAAGATCCCTCGCTTGGCGGGCGGATTTTGGCGGCGGGCGATCCAGCTTTGCACGCTAAAGCGTTGCAGGCGATCGCCAAGTAGGCTGTCCCGCATAGGCAGTTCTGATCAAAATACCGTTTATTCTTGTTTGAGTGTTGTTGAGTGTGGTTGACACGGCATTCTCACAGGTAAAAGGTGCTGTGGACAATGAACTGATGTCCGAATAGCCAAAGGTGTCATCTGTTCAACATACGCTTGGTTTCATGTACGGGCATTGCGAAGCGTACTCGTTACTTAGTCTGTCGCGGGATCACAAGCGGAAATGTGACACCCACTTTTCCTCATCCCGCTCAAGATATGGAGGTTTTTTATGCAGGATATGCCACCATTCACTGAAATGCCGGATTCGGCGCGCGCCATGATGAAGGCCAGTATCGAACAGGCGCGCAATGCCTTCGATATGTTCATCGGCAACAGCCAGGTGGCCATGGGCAACTTTCAGATGCCCCCAAATGTTGCGAGTGATGGGCTGAAACAGCTTAATGATAAAATCGCTGAGTTCACCAAACTGAATGCCGACGCGAATTTCCGCCTGGCGATGAAATTGGCGGACGCGAAGCATATCAGCGATGTGATCGAAATCCAGAATCAGCACGCACGTGAGCTGATGGAGACGTTTACCAAACAGCTCGAAGAACTGCGTGAACTGACAGCCCGTGTGGTGCAGGATTCCGCCAAAAGCGCCGCTGATGTTATGCCGAACCCTATGAATCCAGCAGGGTAATAACAATAGCATTTGCTATTATGCGAGGGCGGCGGGCGAAATCCGCCGCTCTTTGCGTTTTCGAGGAGTGGTAGGCAGGGCAGGGCAGTATATCCACCTGACTTAGGCGCCTAATTTTCCCGAGCCAGCTCAATTTTACATGGTTCGAAACATTAGATCTGAACCATGAGGACGCTTAATACATGACAGATCCCAAAATTTTGTCGGCGCGTTGCAATTGTTCGACAGATCGCCCTAATACAGCTCGCGATAAAATATTCGTGCGTAATCTGGTGATTAACAGCCGCATTGGGCTATACGACGAAGAACAGCTAGACGCGCAGCGTGTGCGTTTCTCGGTTGATATGGAGATATTGCCGCCTTCGCGTCCGATGCAGGATTGCGCTGAAGATATCGTAGATTATGAGATGATCGTGACTATCATTAAGGGCGTGGTGGAAACGGGCCATATCAATCTGGTGGAGACTATGGCCGAACGTATCGCTCACGCTTGTCTCGCCATTCCGCGTGCGGCGAAAGTGCGCGTGCTGATCGAGAAGCTCGACCGCTATGAGAACGCGAGCCTTGGCGTGGAGATCGAACGCGCGAAAAGCGCATCAGGCGGGGCGCGCATATTTCCACTGCCACGTTCTGGTGGTGGAGAGGGCGCATAATGGATAGGCCGGCCGGCCGCCAGACGAACCCGCTCACCGTGGTGAAGCTTGGGGGGAGCTACGCGCGTTCGGCGCATTTGGCGGAGGCTGTCGCCGCAATTGCTGGCGCGCGCGAGGCGGTGGCCATCGTTCCGGGAGGCGGTCCGTTCGCGGATACTGTTCGGGAAATGCAAGCGCCTATGGGCTATGACGATCGCGCCGCCCACCGTATGGCGATTTTGGCTATGTGTCAGTTTGCTGAAAGTATTACAGCGCTCAATCCGCGCTTGCATATTGCGAACAACCTGGCAGCTATTCGCAGCACGATGGCGGAAGGGCTTCACGCGGTGTGGTCGCCGTGGCCGTTGGCTGATGGTCTGGAACCGGTGTCGCCAAGCTGGGACATCACATCGGATAGCTTGGCGGCTTGGTTGGCGGGAAAGCTGGGCGCAGGCCGTCTCGTGCTGTTGAAATCTGCGCCCCCGTCTAAAGAAGAGGAGGCCATACGCAAACTTGTCGCGACGGGCGTAGTTGATCCGCAATTTCCGACGACCTTGCGTAGGGCAGGGGAGGGCGTGCAAGCTTGGTGGTTCGCTCCGGCGCAATTTGGGCAGCTTACCGCGTTTCTTGATGGCGAGTGCGAAGCAGGCGCGCGTATCATTGGGGAACCCGACATCCCAGCCGCAAACAGAGAGGAAGCCAGTTCATGACCTCTTCTGAGAACAACTTGCCACGTCTTGCCTGGGCAATCACCGGATCGGGGCATTTCCTCCCCGAATGCCTGGAATTGATGCGCGAGTTTGTCCAACTCGATGTGTTCTTAAGCTCTGCTGCCGAAGAAGTGCTGCGCATGTACAAATTGCAGCTTGATCTTCCCGAAGGCGTGCGCGTTCGCCGCGACCGCACTGCAAGCGCTGCGCCCGTCGGCAGTTTCTATCACGGCGATTACCACACGTTAGTTGTTGCGCCAGCAACGTCGAACTCGGTGGCGAAATTCGTGACGGGCATTTCCGATACGCTGGTTACTAACGTTTTTGCGCAAGCCGGGAAATGCCGTATACCTATCATCGTCTACGCTTGTGACACAGGGGCAGAGATTGAAAGCATGGCTCCTGGCGGTATGGTCAAAGTATTCCCGCGCCAAATCGACTTGGAAAATGTCGAGCGGCTGAAGCAATTTTCTGCAACCACCGTGGTGGATTCGGTGGAAGCTTTAAGCGATACTTTAAGAAAGCGTATTTCATGTCTGAATCTGAGCGTCTCCTCTTCTTAACGGGCCGCTTCGCTCTGCCGAGGCTTGAGAAAATCATCCGGGGCATAGATTTCGGTGGGCGGAGTTGGCGCATCGCTGATATGGGCGTGAAGGTTGCAGCGCTGATGACCGAGGCGCTGATCAAACGGCGGCTCGGTGCGCCGCTCGACGCGGATCGGGTCATCATTCCAGGACGCTGCTGGGTGGATGTGGATGCGCTATCAGCGCATTTCGGCGTGCGGTTTGAGCGCGGTCCGGAAGAGTTGAAAGATCTGCCTCGCTATTTCGGCAAGCTCGGAGCTACGCCCGATCTCAGCCACCACGATACGCGGATTTTCAGCCTCAATGAGCATAATTTGCATCTGGTGGAGGGCACAGGCGCAACGCCGGTTCTAATCCCTCAGCCGCATGATGACCTTGCCTCGCTCATGCGCGCCGCCGACGCCATGGAGCACGCGGGACGCCCATATATCTGCGATCCGGTGCTTGATCCAATCCACCACGGTTTTGCCGCCTCGCTGGTGCGTTATGCCGAGTTCCGCCGTGCTCGCCCCAATGCTGAAATGCTGATGGGCACCGGCAACCTCACCGAGCTAACGGACGCGGATTCCTGCGGAGTGACGGCCATCCTTATGGGGCTTGCTTCTGAGCTTGGCATCCGCAACGTGCTGACGGTGCAAGTTAGCGAGCATACGCGCCGCACGCTCCAGGAGCACGATATCGCCCGCCGTATGATGTTTGCTGCCCGCACCGACGCCAGTTGTCCGCGCGACTATACGGATGCGCTGCTTTCCTTGCACGAGCGCGCGCCCGTCGCGATTACGCCCGATGAGGTGGCGGAGCAGGCAAGTTCAGTGCGCGACGCCAATTTCCGCATTGAGGTGACTGAGGACGGCATTCACGTTTTCAACCGTGCCATGCATCTTACTGAGCGCAAGCCGTTTGCGATTTATCCAAAGCTCGGCGTGGAAGCCGATGGCAGCCATGCGTTCTATCTGGGCGTGGAACTGGCGCGCGCGGAGATCGCGTGGCAATTGGGCAAGCGCTATACGCAGGATGCAGGGCTTCGTTGGGGCGTGGCTGTTGATGCTCAAACGCCAGATTAATGCAAGCGCCGGAAGCAAGCGCTACGCTTTCCTGTGAGATCACGGAAGGCCAAGAACACTGAAAGCATAAGCGTTAGCTTTTTTGCTGAAACGCTCCCTTCGTGTTCGCGTAAGTTCCAAGGATCATCGTAGTTGCTGCTGCAATTACGGCGTCTTCATCCTTCCGCGTTGAGATGCCTATAAGAGCAGGCCAGAACAGGCTCTCTTTTATTGCGCCAAGAAACTGCTGCGCTGCAAGTAACGGATCTGGTACTTCCAGGTGCCCTCCAGCATCTGCCTCTGAAAAATACTTCTCAATGTGTCCAACCGCTGGGCCTTTTCCTGCACTTTGAAACTCAGCGGCAAGTTCTGGAATACGGTGCTGCTCAGCGATGACCAGCCGCAAGAGCCCGCGCACTTCCGGTTGACGCAAATGGTTGAGAATGGCGCGCGCCAAGTGCGGAAGCGCTGTTTCCGGTGCTTCCCCGGCAGGAGCAAAAAGCGCATCCGTTTCCAAAAGTCCGGCATAAAGCCGCTGCGTTACAGCGCGGAACAATTCACGTTTCGATGGAAAGTGATTGTAGACTGTGCGTTTGGAAACATTTGCGTCTGCGGCAATTGCGTCCATTGACGCTGCTTCATATCCTTGCGCCAGGAAGGCAGCTGTAGCGGCGACAACGATGGCCGAACGTTTGGCATCACTGCGTTTTGAAGGGGCATGTGCCGTGGTCTCAGTTGACATTCCGCTGCCTTTGTTTACACTACACTGTGTAGTTTACTTATGTTCGTCCCAACTGTCAGGACAAAAACAAGAGGCACATTATGCAAAAACGCACGCTTGGTAAAAGCGATATCGTCGTTTCAGAAATCGGTTTTGGCTGCATGGGAATGTCGGAATTCTACGGCCCTTCCGACGACGAAGTATCACTGCAAACCCTTGCTCGCGCGACGGAATTGGGCGTTACCTTCTTCGATACCGCCGATATGTATGGCTCCGGCCATAATGAAACGCTGCTTGGCGGCTTCTGTAAAGGGCAGCGGGACAAGCTAGTGATCGCCACCAAATTCGGTATCGTGCGCGAACCCGGCAAGTATGAGCGATGTGTCGATAACAGCCCGGCTTATATCGCTGCGGCGTGCGACGCCTCGCTGAAGCGCCTTGGCGTTGAGGTCATCGATCTTTACTATGCGCATCGCATCAACCCGGATCAGCCGATTGAAGAAACGGTCGGCGCAATGGCCGATCTCGTGAAGGCGGGCAAGGTGCGCGCGCTGGGGCTGTCTGAGGTATCGGCGGCGACTTTGCGTCGTGCAGCTGCCGTCCATCCGATTGCCGCGGTTCAGAGCGAATATAGCTTGTGGACGCGCGATATTGAGGCCGAGGTCTTGCCAGCCTGCCGGGAACTTGGCGTCAGCCTCGTGGCCTACAGCCCGCTGGGACGCGGTATGCTCACCGGCGCTTTCAACAAAGACACCCAGCTTGCCGATAGTGATTTCCGCCGCAACAATCCGCGTTTTCAGGGCGAAAATTTCGACGCCAATCTTCGTCTTGTCGAGGTGTTGAACGGGCTCGCCTCAGAAAAGGGCTGCACGGCCGGGCAACTGGCGCTGGCTTGGCTGTTGCATCAGGGGCCGGATATCGTTCCTATTCCAGGAACGCGGCGTATTAAATATCTGGAAGAAAATGTCGCTGCGGCAAGTGTTCAGCTCTCACCCCAGGATATCGAGCGTATCAGCGCCGCAATGCCAGCAGGAGTGGCGGCAGGCGAACGCTACACAGCAGCAGGTATGGTGGGCGTCAACGTTTGAATGAAAAGAAAAAATGACATTGCGCGCTGTTAACCCGCCGGAAGTTCTGTAAGTACTCGTGGCAAAGGGACAGAACTTCCGACGGGGCGCACTAGCGGTCTGCAAGGCTTGGTGGCAGGATTTATTAGAGCATTTTCCGATCTAACTGGATCAGAAAATGCTCTAACCTATTATTTTGTCGCGTTTTCATGAGCGCGGGAAGTCTCGCAACTTTTGCTAAAAATACTCTAACGGGCAGCAAGCCAGCCACGACAAGGTTTATGCCATTCATCCAAATATATTTTACAGATCTCCACTCAGAACCAGGTCGATTAGGAAGGGACGATCATCGGCCAACGCCTTATCGAGCTGGTTCTGAGTGGAGATCTGTAAAATATAATTGGATGAATGGCATAAACCTTGTCGTGGCTGGCTTACTGCCCGTTAGAGTATTTTCCCGATCCAATTAGATT
>JARRLC010000044.1:0-23779 GCA_037387425.1 Alphaproteobacteria bacterium | reverse complement strand
GTAGCGATATTGACGGCTTGGCAACAGAAGCCCCCACACTTGAGGAATTACGCACAAAAGTGTTGGCGATGGTAGCAGAGCTAATTGAATTGAATGGATTTACGTCCGATCTTCCAGAAATTCCAATTCATATTATGGCTGGCCAGACAGCAAGAATTAGAAATCCGCACTGGAATTAGAACGCTTCTTTGGTCGCTATTAAATAACAAACGTTGGTAGCTTGCTGCTCGGGGAAGTGCGATAAGCTCATATTGGTCATTTCACTGGTAAGGAATCACGATATATTCAGAAACTGCGATTACACATAACAAAACTAGTACCAAGTGTTATCTAATGCCGAGTTTTGAACACGAAGTGCGTATACTTCTTAAAGAGGCTGGCTGTACTTTCCATCGTCAGGGGAAAGGTGACCATGAGATATGGTGGAGCCCAATAACTGCACGTTATTTCACCGTGGATGGCAAAATCAAATCTCGACACACAGCGAACGAGGTTCTCAAGCAGGCCGGCGTTGGTAAGCAGTTTTAAAGCATTTTCAGCAAAAATTGCAGACTTTTGCGCTCGTGAAAATGCGACAAAACAATAGGCTAGAGCCTTTTTCCGATCCAGTTAGATCGGAAAACGCTCTAAAGAAACCCGCTGAGGGCGCATCTGCTTAACAAATGCGCACCTCAATTACAGATCGTTAGTATACGCGCGCTTTCGGCTCCACGTAGTGCATCTCGTTACTCAGCGTGTAAGAATGCACTGGCCGGTAATCAAGGAATACATTGTATTCGTTATCCACCCAGGCAAGCGTATGTTTCATCCATTCGGCGTCGTTACGCTCAGGGTAGTCTTCGCGGGCATGCGCGCCCCGGCTTTCCTTGCGGGCGAGCGCTCCGGCTACTGAAACCGCCGCCTGGAGAATGAGATTGTCGAATTCCAGCGTTTCGATAAGGTCGGAATTCCAGATCAGCGAGCGATCCGTGACTTTGATGTCCTCCGCTTCGCGCCAAACGTTGATGATATTCTGATAACCTTCGGCAAGCACGTCTTCGGTGCGGAACACAGCGCAGTGCGTTTGCATGGTTTCCTGCATTTTCAGGCGCAGGGAAGCAGTCGAATGGCTGCCATTGGCATGACGCCGCGAGTCCAGCCGTGCGACGGCATAATCGCCCGCACCCTCCGGCAATTTGGAGTGCAACGCCCTGGGCTTCAAAGTTTCGGCGCAGCGCAGAGCGGCGGCGCGGCCAAACACCACCAGGTCGATGAGCGAATTGGAGCCAAGCCGGTTCGCGCCATGCACGGAAGCGCAAGCCGCCTCGCCGATGGCCATCAGCCCCGGCACGACATGATCCGGGTTGCCATCCTTCAGCATAACGACTTCGCCGTGGTAATTCGTGGGAATGCCGCCCATGTTGTAATGCGCGGTGGGAATGATGGGCACCGGCTCACGGCGCAAATCCACCCCGGCGAAGATCCGCGAAGATTCGGTGATGCCGGGCAGGCGTTCTTCCAGAATTTTCGGATCGAGATGGCTGAGGTCGAGGAACATGTGATCTTTTTTCGGCCCGACGCCGCGCCCCTCGCGAATTTCGATGGTTATTGAGCGGGAAACGACATCGCGCGAAGCCAGATCCTTGGCTGTCGGCGCGTAACGCGGCATGAAGCGTTCACCCTCTGAGTTCACCAGAAAACCGCCTTCGCCGCGCGCGCCTTCGGTGATCAGCATACCCGCGCCATAAATGCCGGTGGGATGGAATTGGATGAACTCCATATCTTGCAAGGGGATGCCTGCGCGCAACACCATGCCGTTGCCATCGCCTGTGCAGGTGTGGGCTGATGTGCACGAGAAATAGGTGCGTCCATAGCCGCCAGTCGCCAAAATGGTCTTCTGCGCGCGGAAACGGTGGATTGAGCCGTCCTCAATCGACATTGCGACAACGCCACGGCAAACGCCTTCAGAGTCCATAATGAGGTCGAGCGCGAAATATTCGATATAGAATATGGCTTCATGCCGCAGCGCCTGGCCATATAGCGTATGCAACATGGCGTGGCCGGTACGGTCGGCGGCGGCGCAAGTGCGTTGCGCGGCGGGGCCTTCGCCGAATTCGGTGGTCATGCCGCCAAACGGACGCTGATAGATTTTGCCGTCATCGGTGCGCGAAAACGGCATGCCGTAATGTTCCAGTTCGTACACGGCAGCGGGTGCGTTGCGGCAGAGATATTCGATGGCGTCCTGATCGCCCAGCCAGTCGGAGCCTTTCACGGTGTCGTACATGTGCCAGCGCCAGTTATCCGACCCCATATTGCCGAGCGCGGCTGCGATGCCGCCTTGCGCGGCGACCGTGTGCGACCGTGTGGGAAAAACTTTGGAGATGCAGGCGGTTTTCAGACCGGCCTCGGCGCAACCGAGCGTAGCGCGAAGACCTGCCCCGCCCGCGCCCACGACAATGACATCGTAGCTGTGATCAACGAAGGAGTAGGCGCTGCCAATGATATTCGGCGCGCTATTGTTATTATCATTATCAGCCATGTTTTCAGGCTCCCAAGCTGAGCTTGATGATTGCGATCACGCCAGCGGCGCCAACCAGTGTTGAAAAGAAAATGTTCAACATAAGAAAGGTGAGTTTCCTCGAACTGTTGTGAACATAGTCCTCAATGATGACCTGCATGCCAAGGCGCATGTGATGAGCCAATAATGCAACAAGCAAAACGGCCATAGTAGCTACGAGCGGCGAAGAGAAATATTCCTTCACTTCAGCCAACGGTCTCCCCGCCAGGTAAATAACAGAGTAGAACAGAAACGGAAACAAAAGCAGCACTGCAAGACTCGTTACCCGTTGCATCCAGAAATGCTCAGTACCGAATTTGGCTGCGCCAAGACCGCGAACTCGTGAAAGATCGGTGCGATAGTCTGTCATCACAGCCTCCCATGCATAACCATGGCGAAGAACCATAGTGCAGCCGTTAGCAACAACGATAGGAATATCGTTGCCCACGATAATATAATGACCGATGGAATGCTGAAGCCTCGGCCAGCATCCCAGATAAAATGGCGAATTCCGCCTAAAGCATGGTGGATAAGTGACCAAGATGCTCCAAATAGCACAAGTAATCCCAAAGGCGTCGCAAAAAGGCCATTCACTAGGGCGAATATGTCACTTCCACTTGCGGCGGCCACGAGCCACGCCACAGGGAGTATGATAGCAAAGTAGTTCGCCGCGCCGGTGATGCGATGCAAAATCGACATCATCATGTTGATATACAGGCGGAACACCGTCAGATGCGGTGATAACGGCCTTTTGGACCGTAGCTCTACATTTGCCATGATAAACAACCTCTCATGCGGGAAGTAATTTGTTGTACACCGCGAGATAAGCCTCAATGGTCCAATAGGATAAAGGCGAATATCCTCAAAGGAGACGACATGACTATAAAACAGACGTGTATCCTATGGCTTACCACGCGCACTGTTGAGCTATAGTGAGGGTTGAGCAGTATGGTCAATACAATTCCCTTCACATCGCCGTTAAGTCACAGGATAAGCTGGATAAAAGCGTTCAGCTTGCTGTCAGTATGCTTCCTTTTCATTTGCACGCATAGGCCTGGCCACGCAGAAGTTTTTTTCGACAGCGTTGATATTGGCCATTATCAACGTGGCTACATTGTTTCTATTCCCAAAGGCATTCCCCCCGGTAAGCGCATACCTGCTGTGATCGCATTGCATGGCCCATTGATGAGCGGGCGGTCCATGCGCCGTCATTTCGGACTGGACGCAATCGCCAAACGAGAAAAATTCGCTGTTATCTATCCGAATGGGTGGCGGCGCAAATGGAACGACGGCCGCACATTGAATCCAACCGGGTTAGATGACGTGCAATTTATTACACGTTTGGCTAAACGACTCGTGAAGGAGAAAATCGCCGATCCGCGCCGGTTGTATCTGCTGGGAATGGCGACCGGCGGAATGCTGACATATCGGATCGCTTGTGAAGCGCCGGAGACTTTTACCGCTTACGCAGCAATTGTCGCCAATATGCCAAAACGTGTTGTGCGCCATTGTAAGTCAAAAACGCCGGTTCCCATGCTGATGATCAATTCGGCAGAAAGTAGAGAGATTTCTCCGCGTAGCGAAATCTCCGAATGGCATGAAGGACGTAATCTCGTTCTGGAAAACTCCGATAACATGGTCTTCTGGCGGCGTAACAACAGTTGTATCGGGAAACCGCAAGTGAAAATCATGGCGGACAAAGACACCTCGGACGGCTCAATAGTGATCGCCAAGCAATATCGATACTGCCTGAACAATGCGCCGGTGGTTTCATTCATCGTGGATGGTGACGGACGCCTGCCGCCAGGCATGAAACTCCCAGAGAGCGCCCGTTTGATTAAAGAGCTAGGAAAGCCAAACCGGGATATCTCGGCTGCCGACATCAGTTGGAAATTCTTCAAGCGCTTTACGAAAGGCCGGACGATATCCGATCAGAAGAGCGCTTCCCGGTAAGGAGTGCTTGTTGTGGTGCAATGAACTCGGTTTTGTGTCCATAAGGAATTTTTGCTTCATGCGGCGGCGTGTCTCTCACGGCGCCGCTTTTTTTATGGCGACATGCTGATGGTGCAAAAACTATCACGAATAGGGGGAAGCGGACGCGTTAGGACGCCACGCGCGATATGCCGCACCGAAAGTGCCTCAGATTAGTTGCCGCAAGCCACAAATGTATCATCGCCCTGGCGCATCGCAACATTTGGCGTGTATACATCAATGAATAACACCAAATATAGAATATACAATATTCTCTAAGTACAAGTAACAACATATCAAAATATGCACATCATGATATTGTTTTTAGATAACAGCGATAAAAACCATTGTCATAGCCTTGTCATATTATGACGTTTATGTATCTTATAAGTATATAGTCGCTTTTTGCATATCATTATGCATACGACTGCTCTTTTGTATTGATTTTTCAAAGGAGTTATACGCATGCCATTTACACGAGATGCTGACGAAGACAAGAAAATCACTAACATTCAACCGCTTACCCCTACAGATAGTGATAAACAGTTAACAACTACAAGCAACGATGAACTAAACTTTTACAAAACGTGGAAATATTCTAAGCAATACTCATCTATTAACACTGAGGGAGGACAAAAACCACCACCAGCCTGTGGGTCTCCAACCTTCGTCTGGCACTTAGGCATCTGGCACCGGGCCTCCGCCGACGAAGCAGAAGAAGATACTTCCGATCTTGCAAGCCAACAGAGTTCAACAGACGCGTATATTGAGGAACGCTTTAAGCGTTTTGACATTCACAACAAAAAGTTCTTCGAAGAAATCTGTAAATTCAGCAGGCATTTGCAGCGTTTGGGATGCATCAGCGGCCTGGAAGAAGAGAAACTCGAATTCTGTGAACCCCAAGGCTTAAATCCACCTTGGATGAACCCAAAATCTCCAGCGTACACACATCCGTTTCATGCCTGCTCTTCAACATCACTGTCATTTACTCTTTGGTGGCATGACGAAAACGAAGATGGTGAATCCGTTCGCAACGCGCCTGTTATCAATCCTGAGTACAGCGCACTGCGGGTCCGCGTGCAAATGCAAACCCATGTCGATCACGTTACGATTTCCTTTTTCATTGACGCTGCAAAGCCTTACGGCGAACCACAGATTTACGCGAGGACCGATAGCAACGGGGAAACTCACGAACAATTTGGGCGTCGCCGCCTGAAAATCGCAAATTATCTGGAACGTATGCGTGAAATCTGCGGGCACCAAATCACGCACGGTTTTATCGAACAAGATCGCTTTCCAGAGCAGTTCTATCCAAGCCCGCAACGTGACGATTTCTCAGATGATGCTCAATATAATGCTGCATTGGAAGCTCACCGCGTTGAAGAAGAACGAGCCGCAGCAGACCTCTTGAAGATCTCCGATTACTTCTATGAAGGTATCTGGGAAGACTTTGCCAAGAGTTTTGATTTCAGCATGCCTGAACGCGACAATAGCAGCGACGACACAATCAAAGAAACAGATAGCAATACGCTAAAATTTGGGAAAATATTTGCAAATCTGCACGGCGTAGTGATGTCTATGCCCGGCGTCAATACACAAGACCACGCCGACCGGAAAAAAATTGTTGCTGAGATGCGTCAGCGTCATGGCATCCCGACTCCGGCGGAACCGTTGGAAGTTGAAGCAAACCCCGGCTTAGGCAGGTTCCAGGTCTTCAACAAGCAAAGCGGTGAACCCAACACCGTTATGAAATCCTTTCTGCCGTTTCTCAGGCGCATGACGCCTTGGGCTGACTACCGCGACTTCGTAGGCTGCGGCATATTTGACTGGCGTGCACTCTATATCGGCGCGCCAGGAACCACAGGGTCATTCCACTACCGCCAGGAAGTCGCCAGCCGGTGGAACGAAATCCCCGCGGACAATATGTCGCCGAACGAACAAATCGGGCGGCATGAAGAATGGTCCGCCATGCGCTATCTGCTCTTGACCAAAGGCGAACCGCATCGTGAGCAAATCGGGCGTATCATAGAGCGTATCAACGCGCTCCACACTATGCGTTTGTTCGCGTTGAAGAATGTGCATGTCATTAAGAACGCCGGTATTCATCTGCAACTTATCGGTCACGAACTTGACGGTGCTCTGCATAGCTGGAGTAAAAAGCGCCGTGAAATCGAGAAGCAGTACGATGAATTTATCAAAAGCGCGTGGGATGAAGCTAAAAACAAGCGTAGCTTTATAAAAAATATTCGAAAGACAGCGGAATGGCTTGATGATTTTCTCGTGACTGGCTTCGAAACAATTCTAAATAGCAACTCCTCGCCACCTCCTAAGCGCACTACTGTAGTACCGATACCTGTGATGTATGTTGAACATCAGCGCGTCAACGATCTAAGCGATTTGATCCGCATCACAGAACGCCGCCTGATCAGAATGAATGCCGCCCTGGATAAGATTGGCCGTGGTGGAGCCGGACGAATATTATATCTCATCAACAGATCGAAATATTATGCAGAAGAACTTAATCGCCTCTATCCAACCTTAGAGATTGGCAATGTTGATGGCTGGATAAACTATGGGCAATTTGTTAAACGCGGCCTGCAACCTACTTTCGAACGTATCATACAAACAGGAGATCGTCTGGTCTCGTTGCGCGAACGATTGCAAACCATCACGGAGATGATGCAAACGAGTGCGCTCATAATTGAAAGCGAAGCCACAACCAACAATACGGCTCAACTCAGCCGAATAGCGACAAGCTTGTACTTCCTTGAAATTCCACTGATTTTTATAGCGTGGCCTCCCATCGTCGCCATCTTGAAGGAGCCTTTATCGGATACATGGGCACTCGCGATCGGGACATCTTTGTTCGTAGTTTACGGCGTTGGGCGTTTTATTAGCTGGCGCATAGCACAACGCAAATCTGCGGTAAAAGTGAATGAACCTAACGAAGACGATCCACCAGACGATGGAAGCAACGTTTGAGACGGGTGAATTACAGCTAAGCTCTCGCACGCTCCGCTTCGGATGTCTGCCCCATCCGAAGCGGAAGGAAGCCAACACGAGTCGACTTGTGCTCTATATACGAGGACTTCAGAGAAGATCTGCGCCAGCACGCAAAAAGGTCTAGCGCAGTTTTTCCGAGGCAAGTCCGCAAATAGCTCTGCTGCGAACTTGCCTCGAACTGTAGTTTTACTTCGCTGCCATTGCCTTAGGCAAAGGCGTTTTATCCGTGCTGACCGGAAGGATGGGATACTCAACCTTCGGCTGTTTGCCGGTCAGTGTCTTCAAAAATGCCGTGATGGCGTCGATTTCTTTATCCGTGAGCTTTTCGCCGAGCTGGCTTGAGCCCATGATAGCAACCGCCTCGCGCAGCTTCCACACCTTGCCCGAATGGAAATACGGCGCTGTCAGCTCAATATTCCGCAACGGACCTGAGCGGAACACATAGCTGTCATCAGCGGTTTTTGTGACGGTGAAGCGGCCCTTGTCGCCTTCCGGCAAAACATCAGCGCCGGGCTTCTTAACAACGCCGAATGGATAGTAGTCGTGACCGCCAACATTTACGCCGTTATGGCAGCTAACACAGCCCTTATCCATGAACAGCTTCAAGCCGGTTTTCTCAACATCGCTCATAGCTTTTGCGTCGCCGGCAAGAAAAGCATCGAACTTCGAGTCATGGGTAATCAACGTAGCTTCGAAGACTTCGATAGCTTTAGCCATGTTGTCAAACGTGACCGGATCTTTAGCCTTCGGGAAAGCCTTTTTAAAGGCTTCGACATATTCCGGCATGCTCTTCAGAGTAGCTTCGACATTAGCGGGCGTGTTGTTCATTTCTACGCCAGCCTGCACAGGACCTTTGGCCTGCGCTTTCAAGTCTTCCGCGCGGCCATCCCAGAACTGCGCTACGTTGAACACGGCATTAAGAACGGTCGGTGCGTTACGCGGACCCTTCTGCCAGCCATGGCCAATAGATGTTTCAAGATTGTCGTCGCCACCCATACCGAGATTGTGGCAGGTATTGCAGCTAATCAGATGACTAGCAGACAGACGAGGTTCGAAAAACAGCATCTTGCCGAGTTCGATCTTCGCCTCGCTTGAGGCGTTATCTTTCTGCGCTGGAGCCACTTTCGGAATCGGTTTGAACTGTTCTTTGGCGGCTTTCAAAAGAGCGTCTTCCGCTGATGCGATGCCACCCGTAAACATAAGCAACGCAAGCGAAATTGCTAGGGAGCGGTACATGTATCGTCCTTTCTGTTGTTATTGATATTGACACTGTGTTCGCCGAGCTTTCGTCTTCCTCTACCGGGGAACCGAGGCTTATAGCTTCCCCAAACGGCACAACAGTTACATTGTTACCCTTGGCCCAAATGTTGTGCAAAACAGAATTATTCTAATTTTAAATAAACTTTAGGTTGAGTTCCTTTTATTTCAATGACTTAGAAAACGCCGCGACTTCATGTCACACAGTGCGCAGCAAGCATTATGACAACTTTTGCGTTCATACTCCCTCTTGGTAACGCCTTTCATCAACGCTTGAATGCGCCAAAGGTGAGTTGGATCGCCGATACTTAAGTTGATTGTTGGCCGTTCCACTCTTGTGCTTCATTTGGCATAGTGCGTAGATCACAAACAATGCGTTGCGAACGATAAAAATTCGGTTGGGAGACACGATCATGACGGACGCGCTGCCGGAACGCGAAAGCATGGATTTTGACGTGGTTATCGTAGGGGCCGGACCTTCCGGGCTCGCCGCCGCCATCCGATTGAAGCAGCTCGCAGCCGAGGCTGACCGTGATATCTCCGTGGTGGTGCTGGAAAAAGGCTCCGAGGTCGGCGCGCATATTCTCTCCGGCGCGGTGATCGATCCGGTGGGGCTATCGGCGCTACTACCAGACTGGCAGGAGCTTGGCGCACCGGTTCGCCAGCCAGTGACTGCGGACAAAATCCGCTACTTGACCAAGAAGGGCGGCATTCCCATCCCGAATTTCGTCATGCCGCCGCTGATGAGCAACCACGGCGCATATGTCGTCAGCCTGGGCGAATTGTGCAAATGGCTCGGCGAATACGCTGAAGGGCTGGGCGTTGAAATCTACCCCGGCTTCGCTGCTGCTGAAATCCTGCGCGACGAGAACGGCGCGGTTGTGGGCGTCGCCACCGGCGATATGGGCGTGGGCCGCGATGGCCAGCCCAAGGATAGCTTCACGCGCGGCATGGAGCTTCGCGGCAAATATACGCTTCTCGGCGAGGGCGCGCATGGTTCGCTCACGAAGCAGCTTATCCGTGATTTCGGCCTGCGCGAGGGACGCGAGCCACCGAAATACGGCCTCGGCATTAAAGAGCTGTGGCAAGTCACTCAGGAAAACCACAAGCCCGGCTTCGTGCAACATACGCTCGGATGGCCGCTGGACGACAAAACTGGCGGCGGCTCGTTCATGTATCACTACGGCGATAATCTGGTGGCGGTGGGGCTTGTTGTGCACCTGAATTACGCCAACCCATACATCTCGCCGTTTGAGGAATTCCAGCGTTTCAAAACGCATCCGGCTATCGCGCCCATGTTCGCAGGCGCAAAACGCATCGGCTATGGTGCGCGGGTGATCTCCGAGGGCGGATGGCAGTCGCTGCCCAAGCTGGTGTTCCCCGGCGGCGCGCTGATGGGCTGCGCAGCGGGCATGATCAACGTGCCGCGCATTAAGGGATCGCACAACGCCATCCTATCGGGCAAGCTGGCGGCGGAGGCTGTGTTTGCAGCCATCGGCGAGGCGCGCGAGGGTGATACGCTAACCAGCTATGAAGACGCCTTCGCCACGAGCCTCATCGCCAAAGATTTGCGCCGCGTGCGCAACGTCAAGCCGCTCTTGTCGAAGCTGGGAACCTTCCTCGGCACCATGTTCGGCGGCACGGAAATGTGGCTGAATACTTTCTTCCCGAGGCTGAAATACACGCTTAGCCATGGCAAACCCGATAGCGCCTGCCTGCGTCCTGCAAGCGAATTTCAGCCCATCAACTATCCCAAGCCTGACAATGTGCTCACGTTTGATCGACTGTCGTCGGTATTTCTCTCAGGCACGGCCCACGAGGAAGACCAACCCGTGCATTTGCAACTGGCCGATCCGAATGTGCCGATCCGCGATAATCTGCCTACCTATGCCGAACCCGCGCAGCGATATTGTCCGGCGCAGGTGTATGAGGTGCTCACCGACGGAGCGGAACCACGCTTCCAGATCAACGCAGCAAACTGCGTGCACTGTAAGACCTGCGATATCAAAGACCCCGCACAGAATATCAACTGGGCGCCACCGGAAGGCGGCGGCGGGCCGAACTATCCGGAGATGTGAGCTAGTGCATTGATCCAAACAGAGGTTACACCGGAGTTTGGTAAAATCGATGCATAAACAAAGAGCTGGTGCATCGCCTCACTGGGTGAAACCGCCTCGCTCAAGCTGCAAGAAATTTCGAATTTCAGTGGTGAGCATCGCCATTGAATGCGCGTTATGAAGATGCTTCAACGCTTTCATTTTTTTCGCGGCCAATACTAATGCGGTTCCAAAAGCGTTCGTGCAGGTAATAGAGAATAATTTTCGTGAATATCTCTGTTGCGCCAATCGCAGCAGATATCTTTAGGCTTCCAGTAAAAATCGCTGCCAATATAAATGTATCGACACTTCCTGTTACCCGCCACGAAATGGCTTTAATTAAGCTCCTCCAAGATTTTTCCTGCGAAATAGTTGAAAACTTTACTTTCGCCATCCCTTGTGCCTGCAATGTAGAAAGTTGCATTTCGTCATAATGGTTCTGCAAACGCAAAACGTAAGGGTAGATATTGGTGTACAGTGCTTGCTTGGCCCTTACCCGCGTTACCCTTTCCCTTGTTGGAAGTGGTCGTAAATCATCTGCGCCAGTCCGGCGCTAATGCCGTCCACGGCTTGTAGGTCGGTCAGCCCTGCGCGGCTCACCGCTTTGGCCGAACCGAAATGCTTGAGAAGCGCGCGCCGTCTGGCCGGGCCTACCCCGGCGATCTCGTCCAGCGGATTGGCGGCTATACCCTTGGCGCGCTTTGCGCGGTGCGTGCCGATGGCAAAGCGATGCGCCTCATCGCGCAGGCGCTGCACGAAATACAAAACCGGATCGCGCGGCTCAAGCATAAAGGCGGAGCGTCCGCGGATGAAGAAGTGTTCGCGTCCGGCGTTACGGTCTGGGCCTTTGGCGATGCCGACAAGGGGGATGTCATCAGGCAGGCCAAGTTCATCAAGGACGTCATGCGCGGCGGAAAGCTGGCCTGCGCCGCCGTCGACCAGCAGCAGGTCAGGTGCGCCCCATGCCGTTTTTGGGGAGGCTTCGTCGGCGGCGGGAGTTTCATCGCAAGCGGAGCGTTCGGGGGAGGGGAAATTTTCAGCGTCTCCGTTTGTTTCTGAAGCAGCGGACTGTTCCGTGCCCATAGCGGCGCGTTCCTTCGCCAGCCGCATGAATCGTCGCAGCAACACTTCGCGCATCATGGCGAAGTCGTCCCCCGGCGTTAAGTCCACAGACTTGATGGTGAACTTGCGGTACTGGTTTTTCACAAAGCCTTCCGGCCCGGCTACGATCATCGCACCAACGGCGTTCGTGCCCTGGATATGGCTGTTGTCGTACACCTCGATGCGTTGCGGCGGCGCTTCCAACCCGAACGCAGCGGCCACGCCTTCCAAAAGCTTCGCCTGGCTGGAAGCCTCCGCCAGCTTGCGGCCCAGCGCCTCGCGCGCATTGGTGAGCGCATGCGCCACCAGCCCCGCCTTCTCGCCGCGCTGAGGCGTACTCACCTCCACCTTGCGCCCGGCCTTGATTGTCAAAGCCTCGGCAAGCAAATCGCGCTCCGCCAATTCATGCGACAGAAACAAGCAACGCGGCACCGGCTTGTCGTCGTAGAACTGCGTGATGAAACTCGCCAGCACGTCTTCCACGCCGAGGCTCTTATCGGCGCGTGGAAAATAGGCGCGGTTCCCCCAGTTCTGCCCGCTGCGGAAGAAAAACACCTGGATGCAGGTCTGTCCGCCCTCGTAGTAGGCTGCGAACACGTCAGCTTCCTCAACCCCGCGCGGATTGATGCCCTGCACCGCCTGCACATGCGCCAGCGCCGACAAACGGTCGCGATAAGCCGCAGCGCGTTCGAATTCCAGCGCTTCGCTTGCGGCTTCCATCAGCGTGCCCAGTTGTTTTTGCACGGCGTCAGTCTTGCCGCGCAGAAAACGGACGGCATCCGCCACCAGCCCGGCGTAATCGTCGCGGCTGATTTCGCCCGTACACGGAGCCGAGCATCGCTTGATCTGATAGAGCAGACACGGACGCGTGCGACTTTCAAAAACGGCGTCAGTGCAAGTGCGCAGCAAAAATGCGCGTTGCAGCATATTGATAGTACGGTTCACCGCGCCCGCTGAGGCGAATGGCCCGAAATACTCGCCTTTCACGTTACGCGCGCCACGATGCTTCGTCAGTTGCGGAACCTCATGCGCGTGCGAAATGAGAATATAGGGGAACGATTTATCGTCCCGCATCAGCACGTTGTAATGCGGGCGGTAGCGCTTGATAAGGTTGGCTTCCAGCAAAAGCGCTTCTGATTCGGTCGCGGTGGTGATGAACTCCATGGCGGCCGTCGCCGATATCATCCGCGCGATGCGATTGGAATGCCCGGTGAGTCGCGCATAATTCTGCACGCGGTTCTTCAGATTGCGGGCCTTGCCGACATAGAGCACCTCGCCTTTCGCATCCATCATGCGGTAGACGCCCGGCTGCGGTCCCAGATGCTTCAAATAGTGCTGAATGACCTGCGTACCGGTTGCCAATGGCTGCGGAGCAAGGGACGAAGGCGGAGAAGCGGAAGCGTCGTTGTTGTTGTCGTTGTCGTCAGAGGTGGTCATCAGTGGTCTGTAGTGTTCCAAGGGTCGCGGTGCCAGCGATATTGCATAGCGCGTGCAGGCGCCAATAGCAGAAAAATCGGCAGCAGTATAAGCCCTGTAAGAAATCCGCCAACATGCGCCCACCACGCGACACTATCACCCACCGATGGAGAAAGCGCCGTCCACACACCTTGCATCACCTGAAAGAGAAACCAAATGGCGGCGAACGCAAGCGCCGGAATGCTGAATATCAGTGGGATGAAAAAGAACGGAATCAATATCGTGATCCGCGCGCGCGAAAATGTCAGCGCATAGGCGCCGATGAGCCCAGCGATAGCGCCCGAAGCTCCGATGACCGGCGCCGTCGATAATGGGTAAAAATAGGCGTGCGAGAACATCGACGCGACTGCGCAACACAGATAGAACACCAAAAACAACACCGGACCGAAGCGAACTTCCAGTGTTGAGCCAAAAATATACAACGTCCACATATTAAAGATGATGTGCATCCAGCCGCCGTGGATGAAAGTCGCCGTTAGAAAAGGCCAGTAGCTCTCGGGCGAGGAACCGTAATGCATGTCCCAGCTAGGCGCGAAATAATGCCGTGGCACCAGCCCATAATGATAAACGGTCTCTATCATCATGGCTTTTGGCATCAGCAACATCACCAGAAAAACGGCAGCGTTCATGGCGATAAGCGTATAGACAACCACTGGCGGACGCGTTTGCACGATATTGTCGCGAAGTGGGATCATGGGCGCTATGTCCGGTTTCTGATCGGCTACTGTTTCAGATACAATGATATATGGGCACGCGCGGCAGGGATAGCCACTTATGGCGAAGACAGAATTTTCAGGGTGCGGAAAAAGTGCGCCAGCATTCTGTATGCGCCCCGCTTTGGAACGCGAAGCATAGATTGACACCCCCCTTGACTATCGGCTATCAACCACGTTGGCGGAACCGTTAGGGCCGTCCTTTTCGCATGTCCGTGGCGGGCGCTTAGGCGTTCGTCTGTCGTTTTTCCAGGTTTAGATGCCGCACAAACGCTGCCTTCCCCCGGAAAGAGCCAGGAGGACATGATCCCTTTTATCTGACCTACTATTTGGAGACTTGATATGACCAAGCGCATCAGCGCCAAACACAAAATCGACCGGCGCATGGGCGAAAACATCTGGGGCCGCCCGAAAAGCCCTGTTAATAAACGCGAATACGGCCCCGGTCAGCACGGCCAGCGCCGCGGTACTAAACTGTCAGACTTTGGTATACAGCTCCGCGCCAAGCAGAAGCTTAAAGGCTACTACGGCAGCATGAACGAGCGGCAGTTCAAGAACATCTACAAAGAAGCCGTGCGCCAAAAGGGCGACACTTCGGAAAATCTTATCGGCTTGCTTGAGCGCCGCTTGGCCACCGTCGTGTATCGCGCGAAATTCGTGCCGACCGTGTTTGCCGCGCGCCAGTTCGTCAACCACGGCCATGTGCTGGTGAACGGCAAGCGCGTCAACATCCCCAGCTATCGCTGCCGCGTGGGCGACGTGGTGGAAGTACGCGAGCCGTCTCGCGGGATGGTGATGGTGATGGAAGCCGTCCAGAGCTCCGAACGCGATGTGCCAGATTATATGGAAGTCGATCACGCCAAGATGAAGGCGTCCTTCCTGCGCGTGCCGCAACTCAGCGACGTGCCCTATCCAGTGCATATGGAACCGAACCTGGTGGTCGAGTTCTATTCGCGGTAAGAGCTTTCATCCGCATAGACCGTATTGGAACGCGCGTTCTGTCGCCAGAGCGCGCGTTTTTTGTTGTGCCAGGGCTCTGTTGGCGCTTATCAATCATTAAACGGATGTTCGTTAGGCGGCTTTGGGGGCATGAATGACAACGGAGGAGGCTGATTTTTCATCCGGTTCGCTTGACGATCCGCAACTCTATCCGCGCGTGTATAAATATAGTTATGCAATATTATTAGCGAGGTTTGTGTTTGTACTGACTTTGTGTGGATTTCTGATTTTCGTTATAAATCCTTACTCAATATTATTTTTTATTGTTATTGCGGCAGTTGCTTTAAATAGTATTATCGATTTCATACATCTCTGTTTTCATCGAATTATGCTTACTTACAATGAAATTGAAGTAACAACTATATTTTCTTTCCGCTCCATACACCGTGATGCTCTTGCAGGTAAACGTATAACATATTCTGATGTGTCTTCCAAAGATAGCCAAGATACGCTGCCGCGTCCTGAAACTATTACATTAGTACCAAAGAATCCAGACATACAACCTCTAAAGTTTTCTTACGAACTGGTCAAAGATAAAGTATTCGAGCAATGGCTAGCGTCACTCCCAGATATTACTGAGCAGGAACAGGCAGCAGCAGTTGACGCGATTTTAGCCGATCCTGCTTTAGGTGAGAATAAAGAAAAACGCGCGAAACAGCTGGCGTTCGTCCGCTCTATAGCAAAAAATGCAAATTTCGCTGCTGTAGTAATTTGCTTTGGCGCGTGGATATATATGCATGTGTTCGCTCCTCACCTTGCGATTTTTGCTGTGATAGCTGTAATGCCGCCATTAGCGCTAATAAATATTATTATGTTCAAAAGACTCTATATTGCTCAACTGCCAAAAGGCAGCCAATACAGTAAGTCTTTATTCTTTGACGTTGAAGAGAAAGATCAATTGCCGAAATTGAGCGCTGTTCTTGTTGCTCCTTCTCTTTTCTTGCTTTCTTGGGCTTTAGAGGCAGGTCCTGCCATATTGGATTGTGGTAGGGGGGGTCGTCTGGTGGTTGCGAATGCAAACGCCTGCTTTACCTGCATCAATCATTATGTATGCTGTGATTTGGAGTAGCAGCCTAGTGTTCAACTGTAATTATCTTTGCGACACGTCAAAGCCAACCGTATATCGCACGACAATAATAAGCAAGAAGCGAGACACTTCTAGCTGGCGATTAGGGACTTACGTAATAGTTACCCCTTGGGGGACAAGAGAGAAAGCAAATAGAATATATGTAAATTCAAAGGATTACTTATCCTATTCAAGAGGTGCAGACCTTTGTATCACTTTGCACAAGGGGGCGTTTGGGGTGCCATGGTACGATTATGATATATGTAGTAACGGTGCTAAGACACCAGTTTTAGATTGGAAAAAATTTTATAGGCCGCAATAATAATAAGGAACGGCGAAGGAAATTGACTTTTGCTCCCTTCCGCTACCGTTAAAAATAGTGCCTGAATACCCAAATCGCTACAATACCGACGCCCATTGTAAACAGCAGGCTCCGCGTGAGAACGGCGGCGATTGCGGCGAACCCACCCGCCGCCCATTCTCTTGGGCCGCCCGAGAGCAAGGACACTGACACAAGGGCGACGATCAAGCTCCCCGGCAGCGCTCTCAAAGCGCTCGCCCAGCGTCCATGTTGCGGAAGGCGCTGCCCTAAAAGCACGCCACTCAGCCGGATCGCGAATGTTGCGGCAGTAAGCCCCAGAATGACAAGCCACACTTTACTCATGATGCAGAACACCCGCTACGGCCGCGCCTGATATTCCGCCCAAGACCATAGCGAAAGACACATCCAGTACGCCCGTCCCGATGGAAAGGGCGACCACTGCAAAAGACGTAATCCATGGCGCGAGGTCGTGCGCGCCTTTCCACATCGTCCGGGCGATGGCGATAAACGCGGCTGTGAATGCGAAGTCCATGCCCAGCGCCCTGGGTTCGGGAAGCGTGTGCGCGACGTAAAAGCCCGCGACGGTTGCGACAATCCACACAACGGCAAGGGTCAAGCCTCCCCCGATGAGATACCAATAACCGACCTGCCGTCCTGTAGAGCGCTTGGAAAGTATCAGCGCCCAATTTTCGTCTGTTGTCAGATGCGCGCCCAGCACGACCTGCCAGAATGGACGGCCCGCGTAAATGTCACGAATTGAGGCAGTGATGAGCAGCAGCCGGAGGTTCAGCGCAGCCCCTGCGACAATAGCGATGAAAGCGCCCGCTCCGGCAACCAGCCGCTCCGCCGCGACAATTTGCGATGCGCCCGCGAAAACGATGCCGCCCATAACGCCGACCTGAAGGCCGTCCATGCTGGCTTGCGAGGCCAAAAGACCGAAAGCAAGGCCGTAAATGGCGACGCCAAGCGCAAGGGGGATGATCTCAACCGCGCCGCTGAGAAATTCTTTCTGGGGAGCTGTAATTGGAGTTGAAGTTGCCATTCCCGCACCCTCATTTCCGCCCGCACGCTTCTCCCGTTGTCCCCGCGAACGGAGAACAACATATATTTTGCAAATGACAGGAGAAGCGCAGACATGCTGCGATGTTATTTTTATGCGGCGCCAACGTCGCTGGAGAATTGCAAATCGGCGAGGCGAGAGTAGACACCTCCGGCTCCCATTAAGTCGGTATGCGTGCCTTCCTCGATGATCCCGCCGTTGTCGAGCACCAGGATACGGTCAGCATCTAGCACGGTGCCGAGCCGGTGCGCGATAACCAGCGTTGTCCGCCCCTGCATGAGGCGATTGAGCGCTGTCTGCACGAGATTTTCGCTTTCGGCGTCGAGCGCGCTGGTGGCTTCATCGAGCAGCAGAATAGGCGCATCGCGCAACAGGGCGCGGGCAATCGCAATCCGCTGACGCTGGCCGCCGGAAAGCGTGACCCCGCGTTCGCCTAAAGGCGTGTCGTAACGTTCTGGCAGCGCCTCAATGAAATCTGCGGCGAACGCATCCTTGGCCACGCGGCGCACATCCTCGTCGCTGGCCTCAAGCGAGCCATAGCGGATATTCTCGGCGATGCTTCCGGCGAAAACAGCAGGATCTTGCGGCACATATGCGATGCGCTGGCGCACGGCGGTAATATCGGCGGCGTCTATCGGTATGCCATCAATGGAAATGATGCCTTCCTGCGGGTCGTAAAAACGTAAAAGCAGGTTGAAGATGGTGGATTTCCCCACCCCTGAAGGCCCGACAATGGCGATGCGCTCGCCCGAGCGCACGGTGAACGACAAATTGCTGAACACAGGGAGGTGCGTTCCCCCATTGTAAGCAAAGGATACGTTTTTGAAGCGGACTTCACCGAGTGCTGGTTCAGGCAACGGCGTCGGATCAGCGAGCGACACGATTTCCGGCTTGATGGCCATGAGTTCCACCAGACGGCTGGCAGCACCCGCAGCCTGCTGAATTTCTCCCCACACCTCAGAAAGTTCGGCGACGGCCCCCGCGGCAAAAGCTGCGAAAAGCACGAACTGCGCCAGATCGCCTCCGGTCATGGTGCCAGCGAGCACGTCATGCGCGCCCCACCACAAAATGCCGACAATGCTTGCGAACACGAGGAAAATGGCAACCGCGGTTAAGCCGGTCCGCGCAACGGTGCGCTCCAGCGCGGCTGCGAATGTGGTTTCGTTCGCCTCACGATATCGCCCGATAACCACGGGTTCATAAGTGAACGCCTGCATGGTACGGGGCGCACCCAGATTTTCCGCGGCATAGGCCGAGGCTTGCGCCAACTCATCCTGCGCGGAACGCGATAAGCGCCGCACTGCCCTGCCGTAAAACACCAGCGGCAGTATGATAATCGGAATGGCCAGCAAAACGAGCACGCTCAGCTTGAAGCTGGTCGCCAGCATCATGATTATAGCGCCGATCAGCATCACGCCGTTGCGCAGCGCCTGGCTGAAGGCTGTGGCGATCGCGGCCTTGATCTGTGTTGTGTCGGCGGTAAGGCGCGACATCAATTCGGCGGAATGGTTTTTCTCAAAAAAGCTGGCGCTGAGCGAGGTGAGATGCGCGAACACATCGGCGCGGATATCGGAAACCACACGCTCTCCCAGCCAGCTCACGCAATAAGCCCGAAGCGCGCTTGCGGCAGCCAGAACCGCCGCTACCAGCAAAAGCATGCCAAAATAGTTATTGATGACGTGCGTACTCTCGCCGGAAAAACCGTGATCGATCACGCGACGGACAGCAAGCGGCAACGCAAGCATAGCGCCAGCGGCTGCCACGAGGCCGATAAAGCCAAGAAACAGCTTGGCCTTGTAGTTAAAGAGGTAGGCGCGCAGCTCCCACAACGGTGTCATTGCCCGGGGTGGTGATTTGGTTTGTCCTATATCCGAAACTCCGTTCGCCCCAGAATGGGATGTTGCTTGCAGTGAGCCGGGCGCTTTCGGCGGATAATGCTTGCCGTTACCATTTTTCATAATATTTCAAACCTTAACGCGCCTGGGTGAGGGGACATACCTACATGATACGACAAGCGAATAGATATTTCGCCTTTCTTGTGTGATGACGAGAAACTTCGTAACATTTCTCGGCAGGCTTTAAATCCGCTTGTTCATATTATTATGAACGCAGCTAGTGGAGCGACATCGCCATTTGAGTTCTATACGCCGCGCTTTCGCGTTCTCAAATGTCAAATTTCACAGCTCTGCTAGAAAGTGTGAAATTAATGCATTTTTCTGTCACATCAAGTCTGCTGTTGGTGCGGTCCTCTCTACAGGTTACATGGTGGACAAAAAAACACGGTCACGATTTGCGCTTATCCTTAAAACCTAGCCTTGTCAGCGGTGGTTTTCTTGCGATATAGGATTGCTTGAGCGCAATAACCATTCACACATCGTTGATGTTCGGTCACCCGGGCGAAACGGTTTCGCCGCCTGAGCGGCCAGCTATTGAGAGGCGTAGTTCCATGAAGAAAGATATTCACCCCAATTACCACAAGATCAAAGTCGTGATGACGAACGGAAACACGTTCGAGACCTATTCCACTTATGGAGCGGAAGGCGCCACGCTTAACCTCGACATTGATCCGAACACGCATCCGGCATGGACGGGCGGCAATCAGCAGCTTACCGACCGCGGCGGGCGTCTGAGCAAGTTCAAGAAGAAATTCGAAGGCTTTTTGGGCTAAGGGCGTTCACGCGCTAACTTACCCGCCCTTTAGAGAAAACGCTGCCCGTCGACCATTCGCAATCCCCACGCAAGTGGGGATTCGATGTCGGATCAGTATGCATTTACGGTGAGGTCTGGACCCTGCTTATCAAAAGGCGGGGGATTTCGCGTTGGCTGAGTTCTGCTGAACGACCACAGGGCTTCGACCGCGCTCACAGTGCGGTTGCGTGTTATTTCAGCTCAACTGAAAAGCGGCTTCCAACTCTGTGACAGAGGAAGCCGTTTTTATTTTGCTCTCAGCTTTGCCCCATGAAGGCAGACTGCAACTGTTCCAACTGAGCGGCCACGCCATTGGAAACGTAGAGCTTTGGCTGCACGTTGCCGCGTTCTTGTTCCGTGGCGTCAAAACGGTTGATCTTCTCGTGGAACTGATAGCTTAACGCGATGAGATCACGCAGTTCCACCGGCAGTTCGTCAAACGCCTTAGCCCCTTTGGTGCGCGTAAGCGGAGGCAGTTGGAGCGGATCGTTAAGCCCGCCAGAATGGGGCAGCGTCTCGCCATTAAACAGCGCGCGGCGCGCCAGAAGCCAAGATGCAAGCTGCGTAAGCCGTGTTGTAAGCCGCATGCTTTCGGTGGCATAGGCCAGCGCAACATATGGCGGCAACGCTTTCGCGGCTAGCCGGCCTGGACCGTCGAGATAATTCGCCGTCTCTTCCACAAGGCCCATGCCTTCGCGGAACAACGCTTGAAATTGCTCGTGTCTGTTGGATTTCGTCCGAAACGGAATGGTGACGTTTTTAAGGGGGCTCGGAGGAAGTGCGCTACTCATCTACTCTCGCCTTACGCGTTAGGACTGTATCAGCCATATACTCAGCTCATTGCCCATAATGTTTATTTTTGGTTTAGCTTTGCAAGCAAATTCTGCCCTGTTGATAAACGAAACAGGTAAAAAAATGCCGCGGGCAATGCCGCGGCAAAAAGTGTGAAGGGAAGCATCACAATGGAAATGACCATCAACGAGCGGGTTAATGCGTATGATGATCAAGTCATTGTGGAATTTCTCACGAAACAACTAAATTTTAGTTAAAATTTTCATGCTTCATAATGAACCAACATTACAAATTGCACTCAAACCTTGTTTTTGTCCCAAATTTGCTGACAGCATCAGACTTTTCGCGGGCTTGAGATATTGGCGCGGCTGCGGCTACATGCCTATCATGCTGTAATTTTGGGATTGTTTATGCGTGGTGCGTGACGACATTGCGCAAACAGTGTAAACAATTTGGCGTTATAGCAAATTTCCGCGAGGGAGCCGCGCGAACGGTGTTCAAGAAAATCCTCATCGCCAATCGCGGCGAAATAGCCTGCCGAATCATTAAGAGCGCCCGTAAGATGGGCATTCGCACCGTCGCCCTTTACTCTGATGCTGATGCCGAAGCGCTGCATAAGGAAATGGCCGACGAGGCTGTGAATATCGGCCCAGGCCCCGCCGCGCAGTCTTATCTGCTGGCGGAAAAGGTGATCGAGGCCGCCAAGGCGACCGGAGCGGAGGCCATCCACCCCGGATATGGTTTCCTGGCGGAAAACGCTGCCTTCGCCGAGGCCCTGCAAGCGGAGGGGCTAGCTTTCATCGGTCCAAACGTGGCGGCCATCCGCGCCATGGGCGACAAGATCACATCGAAGAAATTTGCCGCTGAGGCCAATGTTTCCACCGTACCGGGCTATCTGGGCGTGATCGCTGACGCAGCAGAGGCCGTGCGGATCGCGGGCGAAATCGGCTATCCGGTGATGATCAAAGCGTCTGCTGGCGGCGGCGGCAAGGGCATGCGCATCGCGCGCACTGAAGCCGAGGTTGCCGAAGGCTTCCAGCTCGCCACGTCTGAGGCGCGTTCCTCCTTTGGCGATGACCGCGTTTTCATTGAGAAATTCGTTGAAAATCCACGCCATATCGAAATTCAGGTGCTAGGCGACAAGCACGGCAATGTGGTCCACCTGTTCGAGCGCGAATGCTCCATTCAGCGGCGCAATCAAAAGGTGATTGAGGAAGCGCCGAGCCCGTTCCTGGATGACACCACCCGCGCCGCGATGGGCGCTCAGGCTGTGGCGCTGGCGCGCGCGGTCAATTACGAAAGCGCGGGCACGGTTGAGTTCATCGTTGACCAAAACCGCAATTTCTACTTCCTGGAGATGAACACCCGCCTCCAGGTAGAACACCCCGTCACCGAGCTGATAACTGGTGTTGATCTGGTAGAGCAGATGATCCGCGTGGCGGCGGGCGAAGCGCTTCCCTTCCAGCAGAACGACTTGAAAATGCACGGCTGGGCGGTCGAAGCACGCGTGTATGCTGAAGATCCTTGCCGCAACTTTCTGCCTTCCATTGGACGGCTGGTGCGCTACCGTCCCCCCGTTGAGGGCATGCAGGACGGCATCACCATCCGCAACGACACTGGCGTTTACGAAGGCGGCGAAATCTCGCTCTTTTACGATCCGATGATCGCCAAGTTGATCACCCACGCCGCCACGCGGCATCAGGCTATCAGCGCCATGGGCGATGCGCTTGACGCGTTTTACATAGACGGCATTCGCCACAACATCCCGTTTCTGGCGGCGATCATGCAGCATCCGCGCTGGCAAGCGGGCGAGCTTTCCACCAGCTTCATCGACGAGGAATTCGCGGGCGGGTTCGCCCCTAGCATGCCTGACGCTGCTGCTCGCGATAGGCTCGCATGCATAGCCGCCTCCATTGACCATCTCAGCAACCAACGCCGCCGGAAGATCACCGGGCAGATGGCCGGCGACACCGTGCACTTCTCCGATGCGCGCGTGGCCATGATCGGCGGCGAGGCAGTGCATTTGCAGGTAGTGGGCGCGTTTGGCGAGTTGGGCGAAACCGTGTGCATCGATTTGCTGGATGATGATGACGCAAACGGTAAGCCTCGCACACGCGCCGAAGTGGTGTCAGCTTGGAGGCCGGGCGAACCCATCTGGCGCGGTACGATTGACGGCAAACCGCTTGCCGTGCAGGTGCGTCCTATCCTCAATGGCGTGGAACTAACCCATGCTGGCGCTGTGGTGGAGGCCCGCGTCTACACCGGACGCGAGGCGGAGCTTGCCGCGTTGATGCCCATGAAGCAAACCGACGACACATCCAAGGCGCTGCGCTGTCCGATGCCGGGGCTGATGCGCGCCATCAATGTGGCCGAGGGACAGGCGGTGAAGGCAGGCGATCCGTTGTGCACGGTGGAAGCCATGAAAATGGAGAACATCCTGCGCGCCGAGCGCGACGCCACCGTGAAAGCCGTGAAAGCCAAGCCCGGCGACAGCCTCGCCGTGGACGCCGTGATTATCGAGTTTGAGTAGTGTGAGCGATACCCCCGTTTCGAACCCGCAAGGGTTCGTAAGCGCGACTGTGCGTCGGGCCAAGGCCCGCCCCCGCGGAGCCAGTGAGCTGTGCGAACTTAGCGTGAGCGATATCCTCGTTTCGAACCCGCAAGGGTTCGTAAGCGCGACTGCGCGTCGGGCCAAGGCC
>JARRLC010000043.1:0-16331 GCA_037387425.1 Alphaproteobacteria bacterium | reverse complement strand
CTTCGATTCTGTCAGGGAATCCCCCGCCTCATGAATCGATCAGACGGAGTCGGTATGAGATCATTGTGCTCGCTATTCAAGCAGGCTTGCGCTTCCTAAGCCGCTGCCTGATCGGATGCGCCAAGCTTCCAAAATTCTGGGAGGTCTGGATAAATTGAAGGGTGGTAAGAGTTGGGGCAGGACTTCTTATACCAAGTCTCGATGAGCTCGACTCATCGGGGCTTGGCAAGCGCGACTGCGCGCCCGAGTTGGTGCGAGGGAAAAGCCCGCGTGGCGCTTGAACGCTATAGGTTCTCATTTATGAGAACCGGTATTAGAGGGCATGCTATTATTCCGCTGCTCCAGCCATGGGGGGAATCGAAGCGCGTATAGCTTCGGCGGTGTGGGCTACAGCGTGTCGCAAATTTTCGGCGGCCCGATCCGTTAGCCCCTCGGCGAAGGCGAATTCATAACCGCGGATGCCCATCAGATAGGCGATGGGGCGCTTGCCGTAATAGGTCTCGGCGAGTGCCAGGATAACTTCCGGCTTAACCGTGTGGCTGCTGAAGGCGATTTCGTCGGCGGGTGTGATTTCGTACACTTCGTAAGGTTCTGCGCCGTTGAGCGAGGCGTCCACGAACCAGACGATATCGTTTGCGGCTACATCCACCGAGTCTTCGATGACAAGCTGATAGTTGTCGCAAGTTGTGACGCCGGAAAGGTTCATTCGTTCGATTTCGGCGGCGAGCGCCGGGCCAAGGCCGTCATCCTGGCGGCCTGGGTTTCCGTAGCCAAGTACCAAAATACGCGGCGCCGATGTAACGGAGGCACCTGAAAACTCATTGGTTTCTCCTTGGTTTACTGGAGGGCAGTCTTCTCCAGCTTCGCGCTCAGCGTTACCTGAGGAGACATTCAACGGCGTATCCGTCATCGTCGTCGCTATCCTTTACCCGACGGGCGATGGTGTTGCCCTCTAAATCTTCCAACGTCACCACCAGCGGCATCTGGCCCAGCGCGTGGGTTGCGCATGACAGGCACGGATCATAAGCGCGGATGGCGACTTCGATGTGGTTCAACAGCCCTTCGGTGATTTCCTGGCCGGAGAGATAGCGCTGGGCCACATGTTTCACCGCGCGGTTCATCGCCTCGTTATTGTTGGTGGTAGAAACGATGAGGTTTGCCTTGGTGATCTGATCGTTTTCGTCCACCTGGTAATGGTGGAACAGCGTGCCGCGTGGAGCTTCGATGCAGGCAACGCCTTCCGGGCGGCGTTCGCCGGTCACCACTAGGTCGTTGCCTTGCAGATCGTCGTCAAACAGAAGTTCTTTGATCTTCTCAGCAGCGTGGATCATGCAGATAAGACGCGCCCAGTGGTAAGCGAGTGTGGCGTTGACCGGTGCGCCGTCTTCTAGGAATTCCTGGCGGGCGGCTTCGGCGGAAGGCGTGTCGATGTAAGAGCAGCAATTGACCTCAGCCAGCGGGCCGACGCGGTACCAGCCGTTTTCTTGGCCAAGCGAGGCGATGTGTGGGAATTTCATGTAGCTCCATGGGCGCACTTCTTCGATGATCTGTTCCAGATAGCGCGATGGCGGCAGCTCTTCGAAGATGGTTTCACCCGTGGCGTTAATGGCGCGTAGGTTGCCATCGTACAGGTCCATGCGACCATCGTCGCCGACAAGGCTGAGATGGTTAGACGGGAACGTGGCGAAGTTATTATGCAGGTCAGGGTTTTGACGGGCGAAGCCGGTGTAGAGCCTGAGCGCACCGCTCGACCAGCGCAGGATCTGGTCAATGTCCTGGCGCAGTTCGTCGCGTTTTTCGATCGACAAGTTTTGGTTGACGCCGCCTGGAATGGCGCTCGCCGGATGGATTTTGCGACCTGCCGCCGCCGCGATAACCTCCTGGCCGTATTTGCGAATATTGATCGCCCACTTGCCGATGTCGGGGAACTGGCGAATCACCTCAATCACGTTGCGTTTTTCGACAGGGGCGTCGAAACCGAACAGGATATCAGGCGAAGCGAGATGAAAGACGTGCAGCGCGTGCGATTGCAACACTTGGCCGTAATGCATCAGACGGCGCATTTTTTCCGCCGTTGGGGTGATCTGATCGACGCCAACGATGGCGTCCATGGCCTTGGCGGCGGCCAGGTGGTGGCTTACCGGGCAAATGCCGCACAGCCGCTGGATGATGACCGGCGCTTCCCAGTACATGCGGCCCTGGATGAAGCGTTCGAACCCGCGAAATTCCACGATGTGAAACCGCGTGTCTACCACTTCTCCGGCTTCGTTCAGCCGTATAGTGACTTTCCCGTGCCCTTCCACGCGCGTAACGGGATCGATAACGATTTTGCGCGTTCCCTGGGTGGTCTCTGTTGTGCCCATTGGGCTCTCCCGTGTTTCAGCGTGTTGTAACCGAATAACCGAAATGTTCAGGCGTCTTTGGTTGTCCGGCGCCCCCCGGGATATTCCCGCGTTATTCGTATTTCAGCAGCTCGTAAGAAAGTTCAGGCTCTTTGCCGGTCAACAGCGCGGTGAGCGCGGCCCAGATGGCGTCGGCTGAAGGCGGACATCCGGGCAGGAAGTAGTCGATTTTCACGATATCGTGGCACGGGTAGACCCGGTCGAGCAGAAGCGGCAAGTCTTCGTCGTTGGGGATGACGCCGCCATTTTCCACTGTTGGGCCATTGAGATAGGCTTCCTCCAGGCAGGCGCGCAGGCCCACAGGGTTGCGCATTGCGGGGATGCCGCCGGTCAGCGCACAGGCGCCAAGCCCCACAAGCACGCGGCAATTTTTGCGGAAGTCTTTCAGCACATGCATGTTGTGCTCGTTTGAGACGCCGCCCTCAATGATGCCGATATCCACCGGGCCGTCGAAGTTTTTCTTGTCGTTGATGGGTGATTTATCGAAATCGATCAGTTCCACAAGATCGAGAATGCGTTCGTCGATATCGAGGATCGACATATGGCAGCCGAAGCACCCGGCCAGACTGCAAGTGGCAAGTTTAGGCTTGGCCATGGGGGTTGTCTCCTGTCTGGCTTTTTAACCTTTGGGCGACGCGTGCCGCGCCTCAATATCTGCGCCGATTGGCGTGTGATCGTATGGGCGCTTGCCTTGTGGCGTCTGATAAGCGGTGCGTTTGATGACGATCGCCCCGACGGGACACACATGCGCGGCTTTGTCGGCACTAGCGAGGGTGGTTTCGTCGAGACGCTCTTTTCCGCCAGTAATGAGATGTTTTTGGATGCCGCGCCCTTCGAAGGCGAAGATGGTTTTGCCGTCCAGCGCTTTTGCGGCGCGTACGCATAATCCGCATAGAATACAACGGTTGTGATCAATGAAGATATCCGGATGTGTGGCAACAACCTGGCGGTCTGGCCACTGATAGGGAAGTTGCGGCGTGACCAATCCCAACCGGTAGCCGAGCGCTTGAAGATCGCAACTGCCGCTCTTCTCGCATGACGGGCAGAAATGGTTGCCTTCAACGAACAGCATATCCAGGAGCGTGCGCCGGTCGGCGTTCAGCTCTGGCGTGTTGTTTTCCACCTCCATGTTACGCGCAACTGGCATTGTGCAGGCCGAGATATAGCGTTTGTTGATCTTGCAGGTGCACAGACGGCAGTGTCCGGCGGGTTTCAGATCGTCATGCATGCACAGCCGGGGGATGTAGATGCCTGCTTCGTCGCAGGCTTCCATGACGGTTTGCCCTTCAGTGGCTTCAATTTCGACGCCATCCACAGTGATAAAGAACGTTTCAGCAGCCATGATTATTGCTCCCCTGCGAGGGGACGGCGCCCCTGAACTTCGACCGCTTCGGCCAGTGCTTCTTGTAGGGTTACGCGCGGAGTGAATTCTTCTTTTCGCAGCTTAACGGCATAAGCCTCCGGGAAGTTCCGTATCGTGCTGAGGATTGGGTTCGGCGCGGTTTGGCCGAGGCCGCAACGGCTGGTGCGGCGGATGGTATTACACAGCGCCTCCATTGCGTTCAAGTCGGCTTTGGTGCCGCGATCGGCAATGATTTTCTCAAGCTGTTGTTGAAGTAGGGCAGTGCCAACGCGGCATGGTGTGCACCATCCGCAGGATTCCTCTGCGAAAAACTCGATGAATTGCAGCGCTACTTCTAATACGTTGCGGCCAGGGCCGAAGATGATTACGGAACCGCCGGTCGCCAAGTCTTCAAATGCGATGCGGCGACCATAGTCTTTTGGTGCGACGCACTCGCCAGATGGCCCGCCAATTTGCACGAACGATGCCCCTGTACCGCCGACCAGCGCCAGCAACACGTTGACTGTCATGCCGAAGGGCACTTCATAGACGCCGGGCTGTGCGCAATCGCCTGAGACGCTTAATAGCCGCGTGCCGGTGGATTGTTCCGTGCCGTAGCGAGAGAACCAGTCAGCGCTTTGTTCCATGATTCGCGCGGCGCAGCAGAACGTCTCCACATTGTCCACCGCGGTTGGCTGGTTGAGATAGCCGCATGAAACTGGGAAAGGCGGCCTGTCTCGCGGAGCGCCGCGTTTGCCTTCCAGCGACTGGATAAGTGCGGATTCCTCGCCGCAAATATATGCGCCAGCACCAAGTTGAATACGGATATCGAAGTCAAAACCTTGCCGTCCGCAGATGTTCTGCCCCAAGAGGCCAGCTTCCCTGCGCTGATTGAGTACGCGTTGTAGCGGTTCGCGCAGATATGCGTATTCGCCGCGCAGGTATACGAGACCAGTACGCGCGCCTATAGCGTAAGCGGCGACGGTCATTCCATCGAACACCAAGTCGGGCGCGAGGGCGAGCAGCACGCGGTCTTTGAATGTGCCGGGTTCGCCTTCGTCGGCATTGCAGACGACGTAATGCTCGCTGCCTGCGGCTTCGCGGCAGAGCTTCCATTTTGTGCTCGTGGGAAAGCCAGCGCCGCCACGTCCGCGAAGTCTTGCCTTATTCAAGGCTTCAATGACAGCTTCAGGCGGAATGGCCAACGCCGCATTGATGCTCTCGCCACGCTGTGCTCCGCGGCGGAAGATAATCGGTCCCGGCTGTATAAGGCTGGCTTGTACTTGGGAGTGAGGAATGGGCATGCCCTTTCCGTCCGCACCAGGAAAAAGGGGGTAAGGCGTATCCTTGGGATATTCGCGCAGCGCTGCGACAATATTTGTAACGGCGTCAGGGGTAAGCGAAGTCAACATAGTGCCGTTGACCAGCGCGGAAGGTTCTTGATCGGCCATGCCGATATCGCTAGTCCAATCCAGGCTGAATTCGCCATCGGGCGAGACGCCGCCAATTTGCGCGCCTGTCGCCCTGGTGAAGGCGAGAGCTACGTCTTCGGCCCCTTTCATCAGCGACATAGGCGTTTTGCACAGCCGGATTTGGAAGCGTCCCTTTGGCTCGCGATTGAGGAACGCGTAGAACGAAATCATGCTGGTCACTTCCACCGCTTGCATATTCACCCCGCTGGCGATGGCTTCAACGGCGGCGTCCGGAATGTGGCCGTAGCGCTGATGCACGGCGAGTACGATATCCATCAAGCGGGTTTTGTCGCCTTCAAACTCCTGAACGATCGTTTGAACCGCAGGGATAAGCTGCGCATCATCTACCGGCGCTGACTGGAAGACAGGTTGTCCTTCGATCTTCGGGGAATAAAACGCCATGGCGAGAACCTTCCGGAATTGTTGTCCTCATCGCGGCAACACCTGACGTTACAACGAGCAGGACATCTTATGATCAGGAATTATTATGCTTATTCCTAAAACGCAACCATTAGTTGCGCATAGGAGACAATTGATTTTTGCATTGTTGCGTTGCGTACTCCCGTCTACTTCCTATTTTTTCAAAGCTGCGAGATAATGCATGGGGAAAATCAGAAAAGAATAATTTTATCTTAAAAAACGACAAGATCAAGGGCAGAAGCATACGTAGTATCATTGAGATACCTTTTCGTACACTAGCCAATAAAATTTTATGCAACACCTTATCCTTGCAGATACCAGACGCGTTTATGCTGCTCTATGGGCTAAAACCCTTATGTGTAATTCGTTGAGTGGTATTATGTATTTTCCGATATTGGGCCGGATGCTGCGTCTTTCCAGGCAATGTGGAGGCACAGCATCATGACGTTGACTTCTACTGATATCGCGACCGGCGACTTGCTTGTTGAACGGCGGATACTCACGCTTGCACAACTCGATGAAGCGTTGGAAAAAGCCCAAACCTGCAACGTTCCACTCGGCGATATTTTGCTCGCAAGACGCTGGGTGAAACCCCGTCAATATTATAAGACGCTGGCCAATACATTCGGGCTGCCGTTTGTCGATCTAATTGCGGAAGCGCCGGACGCTTCGCTTCTTCAGGCTGGCGATGCCCAGGAATGCGCGCAGCGCCAGACTATGCCATGGCGGAAGAAAGACGGGCGGTTGGTAATCGTCACTGCTAATCCAGGTCCGGAAGCCGTTACATATGCGCGCGCCCGCTGGGGTAAAGCTATCGATATCGCCGTTACTTCAAAGTTTGACATTCTATGGACATTGCAAAGCGTATTCCGTGAAACGCAATTGAAACGCGCCATCCATGGAAAAGAGGGCGTTGACGAAGAACGCTTCACACAATGTTCGGTTTCAAGTGGGCAGAAAGTATCAGCATTGGCTGGAATTGCTGTGTTTACAGCGGCTTTGGCTTTCGCTCCAATCGAGACGTTGACAGTCGTTAACATAGCGCTTGCCGCGTTATATGCTGGCGCACTGATATTCAGCATAGCGCTGTGGTTGCTTGGTAGACAACGTAAGCTGAGATCCAGCCTGTCTCTGGGCATCGAAGCCAGAATGCTCAAACCGGACGAGTTGCCGGTTTATACGATCCTGGTGCCGCTTTTCCGCGATCCGTCAGCTTTGCCGCCGATAGTGCATGCATTGCGTCAATTGGATTATCCGCTTGCCAAGCTCGATATCAAGATTGTGCTGGAAGAAGACGATAGTAAAACGATAGAAACTGCGAAAGCACACGGGCTTGAAGGCGTGTTCGAAATCATCCGCGTGCCGGTTTCGGAACCGAGAACAAAAGCGAAAGCTTGCAATTATGCACTGCAATTCGCTCGTGGCGAGTTTGTGACCGTCTATTGCGCTGGAGATGTCCCCGAACCCGAACAGCTTCGCAAGGCCGTCACGGTATTTCGCCAGTCTTCGCCAGAGATGGCGTGTGTGCAATGCCGCTACGACTACTACAATGACGAGGAAAACTGGATTCAGCGGCGTTTCGATGTTGTTCAGCCGCAAGATAGCGCCGTGTTGTCTCGCGGGATGGAGCGCTTGGGAGTGACGACCCCACTATACGGCATGTCAAATCACTTCAGACTTGATGTCTTGCAAAAACTATGCGGGTGGAACCCGTATTGCGCCCCTGCCGACAGCGATCTTAGCATTCGCATGTCAAAGGAAGGATGCCGCGCGGTAAGTATCGCATCCACTACATATAAAGGCGTGAAATACACTTTGAGCACCAGCCTGAGGCAGCAAGCGCACGAATTGAAGGGCGTGCTGCAAGCCCTCATAGGCCACACGCGTAAACCGCTAAATCTGTGGCGGAAGGCCGGAACGATGGCAAGTCTGGGCTTGCTGTTTCAAGTCGGCGGCGCGTTTGTGGCGGTGTTGGTAAATCCCTGGCTGTGGCTCGCACTGGGGCTTGGGCTTGCTTCGGGCGGATATGATCGCTTTCCAGTCATGCTGACCAGCGTTGCTCTGTTTAATTTGGTGGTTGGCGGTTTTCTGTTCGCTTATGTCAGCAGACTTCCCCCTTTTAGGTGTGGGAACACCAAACGTATACCGTTTGGGATCATGGCGCTGTTCCATTGGATGCTGGCGCCTGTCGCGGCCTATCGGGCGATATGGGGGATTATCTGGCGTATTCCTAATCGTGTAGACAACATGACGTCTTTCCAGCACATGGGAACAGGCGGACCGGGCGGCGCATCTGCCGTATCGAAAGGAGGCAGATAAGTGCCTACGGATTTGCGCATTTTGGTCGTAGACGATTCCGAAGCGTCGCGAGGCCAGTTAATGGAGGCTCTCATCGCGGGCGGCTACAAAGCTTTGCATTTGTGCCATTCCGGCAGCGAGGCGCTGACGCATCTTGGGGTGGAGCCGATAAACCAGAAGCCGGAGCTTTCAGAGCCGGACGCCATCTTGCTGGATGTCGCCATGTCCGGCCTTGATGGCATTGAAGTATGCGCCCGCATTCGCGCCGATGGACGTTACCGTTATACGCCTATCCTCATCGTGTCGGAAGAAACCGATGTCGCCACGTTGGCGCAAGCCTTTATCGCCGGCGGCAACGATTATGTGCGCAAGCCTTTCGAACAGCTTGAACTTCTTGCGCGTCTGCGCGCTGCATTGCGCCTGAAAAGCGAGATCGACCGCCGCGTTGCGCGCGAACGCGAGCTGAGCGAGGCGATTCTCGATATGGATATGGCCAGTTCCCTTCGCCTGGTGACGTCGTGCGCACCTGAAAATATGCGCAAACATTATGCGGCGTTTGCGCCATATGGCGGTGTGCTGGATACATTGACGGGGTTGCCGGGCCGACGCAGCGTAGAAGCGATCATTATGGAGCGTCCCGGTTCTCCATCGGAAGCGCTGGGCATCCTTACGCTGCAAGTCGATGGTTTGCCGCTTTGCAATTCGGATGAGGATAGCGAAGATTACGCTCTGATAAACCTGGTCGCAAAAACAATAAAGGCGCAGCCAGGCCGCATGGGCGATGTTTTGGCTCGGTTCGACGGTGGGGTGTTCGTCGTCATTTCCAATGAACCTGATGCGGTGGCATTCGGAGCACACGCCGAGGCGCTTCGCGCGGCGATCGCCAATCTTAGTCTGAAACACCGGACAGAGCGGGGCGGCGGGTATGTTAGCATCAGCGTGGGCGTCGCCCATGGCAACGAAGACAACGCGGAGCAGGCGAGGGCGCTTCTGTCAGAGGCTGTGATGGCAATGGAACGGGCCACGTCAAGAGGCGGTAACAGAGTGGAAATCAATTCTGCACAAACCTCAGTACAACTTGCCGCAAACGCCGAGTAAACGTCTTGTGATCTGGTTGTATCCGCTTTATAGTGCGGCAATCGACATTTGGCCGGACGATCGGGCTGTATCACCTTGGCACTGCTGGGTGCACATTCTGCCTCTCTCTTTCCAAACATCGACGAACAGGGCTTCTACATTTTATTGTGCAGATAGCCTTGGTGCACTCAAGGTAGTAATAAAGGAAATTCTATGACTACAGGTACCGTGAAGTTCTTCAACACGCAGAAAGGCTATGGCTTTATTCAGCCCGATAGCGGTGGTAAGGACGTGTTCGTGCACATTTCTGCGTTAGAACGCGCCGGAATCCGGACCCTTACAGAAGGACAGAAGGTTTCCTTCGACACTCAGGAAGATCGCCGCACAGGTAAAGTTGCCGTCGGCACGATCCAGCTTGCATAAAGTTCGCCGAATAAGTTCGTGCGTTTTGCGCGAATGGAAAGCCGTCCCCTTGGGGGCGGCTTTTTTTGTTGCGAGGCAGTCAATTGCTCCGCCTATATCGTTTTCGAAGAAAAGCGCTACAGCAGCGGTTTTCCCAGAATGGGGGTCGAAGGCGCAGCCATGTCGCGCGGCTCCATCGGATCGGCCTTGCGGGCCATGGCTCCGGCCTCAACCGCGCGCGCAAAAGCTTCGGCCATGACCACCGGATCGCCCGCCTTGGCGACCGCTGTGTTCAAGAGCACCGCGTCAAACCCCATTTCCATTGCTTGCGCCGCCTGGCTTGGCAGCCCAAGCCCGGCATCAATCACTAACGGCACATCGGGGTAATTCGCCCGTAAACTGCGCAAGCCGTAGATGTTGTTCAGCCCCAGTCCCGTTCCAATGGGCGCGCCCCAGGGCATCAGCACCTTGCAGCCCGCGTTCAGTAAGCGTTCGCATAGTATCAGATCTTCAGTGCAATAGGGGAAGACCTGAAAGCCGTCCTCACAGAGGATCCTGGCGGCCTCGACCAGTCCAAATGGATCAGGCTGCAAGCTGTCCGTATGGCCGATCACCTCAAGTTTGATCCACGGTGTATCGAACAGCTCGCGCGCCATATGCGCTGTGGTTACCGCTTCGCGTACGGAATGACAGCCTGCGGTGTTAGGCAGCACGGCCACCTTTAGTTGCTTGATTAGGGCCCAGAAATCTTGTCCCGCGCGTTCGCCACCAGCTTCCCGCCTCACCGAAACGGTCGCGACGCCAGCGCCCGAACGGCGAAAAGCATTCGCCAGAATAGCGGGCGAGGGGTATTGCGCAGTTCCCAACATCATCCGCGAAGCAATTTCAGTTCCGTAGAAAACCGGCATTTCAGCCTCCCTGCCGCGGGGCGACGATCTCCACCCGGTCGCCATCCGCCAATTGATGCGTTTCCCGCTTGGTCGCGGGCACAAACTCTTCGTTTACAGCGGTCGCAATCTTTTTGCCGCTAAACCCGAGTTCATCCAGCAGGGCCGCCAATGTGCCGCCCTGCGTCTCAACGGTCTTGCCGTTAACTTTTATCTTCATGCCAAAGTTCCGGAGTTTTTCCATCAAGCAGCAATTCGCCCACCTGGCGGGCCATAATCGGCGCTAGCAGATAGCCATGCCGGAATAGTCCGTTCACATAAAGGCGGTCTCCTATGCGCCCAATGCGCGGAATATTATCCGGGAACGCTGGGCGGGCATCGACGCCCACTTCCAAAAGCTCGGCCTCGCCGAAAGCCGGATGCAGCGCATAGGCCGCATTCAAAAGCTCGACAATGGAGCGGACCGTCGCTTTCGGCTCGCTGGTCTCGATTTGGGTCGCACCCAGCATGAAAACGCCATCGCCGCGCGGCGTGATGTAAAGCGAAAAGCGCGGATGCAAGAGCCGCACAGGCCGGGCCAGATTGATGTCCGTTGTGCGCAAAATCACCATTTCGCCTTTGACGCCGCGAAGCTCAGGCAGCATATCGCGTGCCGCAAAGCCCCGGCAATCGATCACCTGGCCTTCTGGCTCGCCTTCTGTCACGAAGCGCACGCCTGAGTTTGCCAGCCGATCATGAAGTCCGTGCAGCATCGTGCGCGGGTTCATGTGGGCTTCGTTCGTCATGTGCAAGGCGCGGTCGAATCGTTCGCCCAGATGCGGTTCCAGCGCTTCGAGACCGTCGCGATCCAACAGCACATGATTTTCTGTGCGTCTTGCGAAGCGGTCTAGCTCGCCTTTGTCGCGGTCCAGCGCAACCACAACCGAACCGTTATAGGTGACTTCCACCCCATGAGATTCCCACCAGGCCGCCGCCTGACGTCCCAAGCGCACGACGACTTCTTCCGCCGATTCGCCTTCGCAATCCGCTGCCAGCATGCCGCCTGCCCACCACGAGCAATTATGCGGTCCCGGACCGCCTTTGGGATCGATCACGGTCACCGTAGCTCCGCGCCGCGATAACTCAGCCGCCACGCAAAGACCGACAATTCCGCCGCCAAGAATAGTGATAGTCTGGTTCATATCTGCCAACGGTCCTTATCCCTTACTTGAAAGGCGAGGACCTAAGGAGAAGGTGGATTTTGGAATGGATAGGGCGCCCAAAGCCTGTTTCCTCCGCCGGTCCTAACCGGTTCAGGTTCAATGGGTTCGCGTGATGCGTCTCAGCCCCTGTTTTCACGGAGGCACCCCAACAGATGCCAGGATGCTACAGGCAATTTCCTCCGACGTCAAACAGACGATCTGCTGAGCGCTTTTTTAACGGCAGCGCTGACGTGGCCACGCCCAATAGGGACGCCACGAATCCTCGCAATAGCAAGAGCCGTTACCGTTACGGCAGGGCTCGCGGCGGATTTCATAGCCGTAATTGTCGTAGCGCGGGGGAGGGGAGGGCTCACGGTCGCAATCGTCTTCCCAGCCGCTGCCGCATGCGCCGTCATCACGCATGGCCATTTGGCGCGAACGTTTGCGGCGGCTGGTGCTTTTGGCGCGTGTGCTCTTCCGCGATACTTTGGAGCGTGTCGCGCTGCTGCTGCTCGCAGAAGCGGTCGTTTTCTTTCCATCGGTGACCGGCCACGCCATGATGATCAACAGCACCAAGAGCGCCAGAATTATCAGTGCGGCAAGTAATCTCTCTACATATTCCTGCACAAGCGCACCCCTGCTTCCGCAACACTAAACCAGCGGACGACTGTCATTTACAAAGGAAGTCAACCATTGCTCCCAACGTCAGGTTTGATTTCCTAAGGTATGCTGACTTTGCGTGCCCGTCATCTGCTGCTGCTATTCAATCAGTAAAATTGTTACGATATGGTTTCTAACTGGGGAGTAACGATGCGAGGCAAAACGCTTTCTCTTTTTTACGTGATAGCTTACGGAAAGGGTAAGGCAGCAATAAAGAACAGGGGAAACGCCCATGAAATATCTCTCGTTTATACGTGAGGGCCATGTCAGCTACGGTATTGCGCATGAAGCAGGCATTCATGATCTCGGGGCGAGGCTTGAGACTGTCTTGCCAGATTTGCGAACTTACCTGGAATCAACGGCGGCAGAAAAAGCGCCTGCATTACCGACAAAGCTTGCAACGGATTGTACGCTTGCAGATGTTGTGGTTGCGCCGCCGATCCCCAACCCGCGCAAGATTTTCTGCATCGGTCTGAATTATGAAGACCACCGCAACGAGACCGGGCGTCCGAAAACTGCGTATCCGACCATTTTTACCCGCTTTGCCGATACGCTCACCGGGCATGGCGCTGCAATCCGTCTGCCCAGCGTTTCCAAGGAGGCGGATTTTGAGGGCGAACTCGCTGTGATTATCGGGAAGCCTGGCTGGCGTATGCCGAGTGAGCGTGCGCTTGATATCGTAGCCGGTTACGCCTGTTTTAACGACGTGTCCCTTCGCGATTGGCAGCGCCATACTTCGCAATTCACGCCAGGCAAGAATTTCCCAGCCACGGCGCCTTGCGGTCCCGTGCTTGTGACGCCTGACGAAACGGGCGATTTGTCGCGCCTCACTATCGAGACGCGGTTAAACGGCGATGTTATGCAACGGGCGTCGCTGGGAGATATGATTTTTCCGGTGTCGGAATTGATCGCCTATATCAGCAGTTTTGCGCAGCTCTTGCCTGGAGATATCATCGCGACCGGCACGCCTGGCGGCGTAGGTTTTAAGCGCGATCCGCAAGTGTTTTTGCAGGCGGGCGATGTGTTCGAGGTTGAGATTGAAAAAGTCGGGCTGCTGCGCAACACCGTCGAAGACGAGGTAGCCCCAGGTAGGTAAGCCCTAAAGCACTACGCCGCTTTAGGGGCAGCAGCCCGAAAGTAATCGATCTCAAAAGTTATTCTGAAGGCGTGTCGTTGGCCTTGAGTTCCTGTACGCGCGCTTGCATGGCGGAGATGCGCATTTCAAGCATTGCCGCTTCTTCTTCTGGTGAGATGGGAGCGAATGCTGATCCGTTCCAGCCACCGCCTTTGCGTCCCATACCGCGCCCAAAGCCACGGCCTCCACGGCCCCAACCCTGGCCTTGGCCCTGACCCTGTCCGGGGCCTTGACCTTGGCCCTGACCTTGTCCGCGTCCGCCGCCCCATTGGCCTTGAGGGGAGGGAGTTCCTTGCCGACACGGCCCTGCGCCGCGTCCAACTGGGCCAGTACCGAACGGTCCGGTTTTATCTTTTGCTGGCATTGTCTGTTCCTTTCACAGGAGTTAGCTGTTTTCTTCGGCTCCACCGTCGCGCTCTTCAGTGTCGGCGATGTGATGATAGTCGCCGCCTTCGATTTTGAGAGCGGCGCCGTTAATGAGCGCCGTTGCGACAGACTTCCGGGCAGTCGCCAGAATTCGCGAAAAGGTGGAGCGCGATATGTTCATGAGAGCAGCGGCCGATTCCTGATCGAGCCCTTGTGCGTCAGCCAGAGAAAGCGCCTCCAGCTCTTCATCCTTGATGGTTACGATACGCAGTCCGCGTAAGGGCATCCCTTGTGGTTTGTAGAACCGGGAGGCGGGCGTAACCCGGATGTGTCTGCATTTTCTGGGGCGAACCATAAGCTTGCGCGCCCTTGTGTTATGAACATATGTCCATAAATATCCTCTTTTCCTAGGCGGACGTCAAGCGCTTTTTATGCACATATGTGCAAAACCTACATTCCGACACTAACGCAAGCACTTGACCAGAATGGCCGGGTGCGATAGCTCCGCAAAAGGCAGAACGCGCGCACTTCCGCAACACAGGGCCGTCCATCCATGGAAACACGTTTTTCGACCACTCAACTCGCCGATCCCGCGCTTGCGTTTGCTGATAATATTCTGCGCCGCTGTGTGCATTGCGGGCTGTGCACCGCCACGTGCCCCACATATATGCTACTCGGCGATGAGCGTGATAGTCCGCGCGGGCGCATCATCCTTATCAGGGACATGCTAGAAAAAGGCAGTAAGCCCACAGTCGAAGTGCGCACGCATATAGACCGCTGCTTGAGCTGCATGGCGTGCATGACGACCTGCCCGAGCAGCGTAGATTACATGCATCTTGTCGATATGGCGCGCATCCATATTGAGAAGTCTACCCGGCGTTCGCAGAAAGAGCATGTCTTGCGGCTGATGTTGCGTAAGATCTTGCCCTATCCTTCACGGTTGCGGAAGGTTTTTACACTTGCGCCGCTGGCGCAGCCGTTCAAATGGCTTTTTCGCGGGCTTGGTTTGCCAGAAGTGGCAGCCATGCTGAAGCTTGCAGCGCTTCCGCGTGCAAAGCCCAAGCCTTCGCCTGGCAAAACCATATTTCCCGCGCTTGGGAGCGAAAGGCGCGCGCGCGTTATTCTGCTGGCGGGGTGTGCGCAGAGCGTGCTGCGTCCGCAAATCAATGAAGCGGCAATACGCCTGCTGACCTCGCAAGGGGTGGAAGTGGTTATTCCCGAAGAAGCCGGATGCTGCGGCAGTCTTTCCCATCATCAGGGGCAGGAAGAAGAAGCGCTGGCTTTCGCGAGAAACAACATCGACACCTGGGAGCGCGTAACTGAAACTGATCCCGTGGATGCTATCATCACCACGACTTCCGGATGCGGCACCACAATGAAAGACTACGGCTATATGCTGGCGGGAGAAGCCGCTTACGCCGAACGCGCCCGAAATATTTCGGCGCTGGTCATGGATATAACCGAGTTTTTAACCCACAAAATCAGTCTTGGCGCGCCTATGGGATGGTCTGATATCCGGGTGGCGTATCACGCCGCGTGCTCTTTGGAACATGCGCAGTGCGTATGCAACGAACCGCGCGATTTGTTGCGCGATTCCGGGTTTTCAGTCGTGGAGATCCCCGAAGGGCACACATGTTGCGGATCGGCGGGCACTTATAACGTGATGCAGCCCGTTCTTGCCGATGAACTTCGCGACCGCAAGCTGGCCAATATAGCCGCAGCGAATGCCGATGTCGTCGCGTCTGGCAACATTGGTTGCATCCAGCAACTTACAGCTCCCGACGCGTTGCCAGTGGTTCATACCGTGGAATTGCTGAACTGGGCATATGGCGGCGCATGCCCAGCCGAGTTGTCCCATCTGAGCGAGCGTATCCGGGTTATGCGTACAGAGTTTGGCGGGCGGACGTTGGCGCGCGTCGCCGAATGAGGGATGTTAGCGCATGTCGTGCAATCATACTCATTTCAACTGACAGCCCACATCCCTTTGCCCTATCCCTCTCACTTTAGGAGAGGGGGACGCCATTTTTGAGCCCGCACGAAAAAGCAGCGCCTGATTAAGGCGCTGCAATCGCTTGTGGGAGGGCAGCTAAAAAGCTGGCGTATATTCTAGCGATGCGTCAGTTCAGATATTAACGGTGAGCAACCGGGCAGCGAGGCTTATCGTCGTCGAGGTCAGCGAGACGGTTGACGAAGTCAGGCATTAAAGGACCGGTATCGAGCAAACCGTTCTTCATGACCTTGGCCATGATGTCGAAAGCTTCTTCCCATGCTTCTCTGACTTGCGGCGTGAATTGGTCGCCGAGAAATTCGTGCATCGTGGTCATGAGCGATGTACGCATCAATCCGAAATGTGCTGGGATTACTCCCCAATCTGCATGCTCCTTGCCGAGTTTTCTGATCGTCGGCATAGCCGCTTCGCTGTCTTCCATTTGCGTAGCTGGCAGAGAAAGGAGAGACCGCAGGTGCAAATTGACCAGTTCGGCAACCACGCTCATGAATTTTTCATGCTGATACGACATGTCGTCCCTGAACAGCTTCCTGGTCTCAGGCGCCAAGCTGAAAAGGCGATCATAGAACTTCTCGCCAACCTGCGTAGCTACAGGAGCAATCTTGGTATACGTGTCGCGAACAATTCTGAGTTGTGAAGGTGTCATTTTTTTGCAGTCGTCCCTAGGGCCCCCAATTTACA
>JARRLC010000042.1:0-16429 GCA_037387425.1 Alphaproteobacteria bacterium | reverse complement strand
GCGTTTGAGCAATGCGCGGGCTTCCTGCGCATCCCCAATGGCGACGACCCGCTGGATGCATCGTCTGTGCACCCGGAAGCCTACCCCGTGGTGCGCCGCATCGTGAGCGCCGCCAAGGTGGACATGAAGACGCTGATCGGCAATGCGCCGGTGTTGCGCGGGCTTCAACCGAAAGAGTTCGTGGACGACACGTTCGGCCTGCCGACCGTCACCGATATCCTGCGCGAGTTGGAAAAACCTGGCCGCGACCCGCGCCCGGCGTTCAAAACCGCCACTTTCATGGAGGGCGTGGAGAAGATCAGCGATTTGCGCCCAGGCATGGTGCTTGAGGGCGTGGTGACCAATGTGGCGGCATTCGGCGCGTTCGTCGATATCGGCGTGCATCAGGACGGCCTCGTGCATGTGTCGGCCATGGCCAACAAATTTGTCAAAGACCCGCGCGAGGTGGCCAAGCCCGGCGACATCGTCCGCGTGAAAGTGCTGGAAGTGGACGCGCCGCGTAAGCGTATTTCGCTGACCATGCGGCTCGATGACGAGGTTGGCGCGAAGTCGGATCGTCAAGGGGCGGGCGCGGGCGCTGGACGTGGCGGACCAGGCGGCGGTGCGAGGCACGGCGGCGCATCACGGCCCATGTCGGCTGGGCCGAAACCGGCCAAGGGCGGCAAAGGAGCGGATGCTGGCGGCGGAGGCGGCGCACTCGCCGAGGCTCTCAGGCGCGCACAGCAGAACGCTGGCGGCGGCGCAAGCGGGCGGCGGAAGTAACGCGAAAAATCGTTTCTAAGCAGGCATTTACGTATGTCTGCTTAGTTAAAAATACAGATTAAACTAAGCTTGAATTTGCCTAATAAAAGATATCATTATCTTACAATTGGTAATTTTGTTAGGTGTAATGCCATGTCAATTAATCTTACTGCGTCCATTTCAACGGTGGGTGAATTATTTTCCGATACTAAAGTTTTCCGAATTCCAGAATTCCAGCGCCCTTATAGTTGGGATGAAGAGAAAGCATTACAACTTTTTGAAGATTTGCAGATTGCTTATGTTGATAGAGAGCGTGTAAATTCTGGAAAATACTTTCTTGGAACACTTATTATCAAGAAAGATGGACAATTCAATAATTGCATAGTTGACGGACAACAGCGTTTGGTAACGCTAACCGTGATTTTGGCGGTTATTCGTGATCTGTATGACGCCAACTACAGAGCTGATTTGCAAAACATCCTTATAAGACAAGCCAACCAAACACTGCTTCTTGATAAATCCCCTCGCGTCCATCTTCGCCTGGCAGATAACGAGAATTTTTTTAAATGGGTTATCACTGAAGGTGGAACTTTGCGTCTAACTGACGAGGCGCCAACTTTGTCAACGGCAAAACTACTTTCAGTACTTAAGTGTCTTAGAACGGAAGTTGCCAAAACTTATGGAAATTTCTGGAAGGGACTGGCAACATTTATTTTAAATGAATGCAATTTGGTTATTATTTCTACAGACGCGTTGGAGATGTCTTACAAGTTATTTAAAAGTGTTAACAATGTCGGAGTACCGCTAGATCTTATGGCAATTGCACGAGCTGAATTACTAGGTCGTGAAGTTAACAATCAACAAATTTGCTTAGAAATAGCTAAAGCCTGGGATGAGATAGAAGTAAATTTGGGAACTGATAGCTTGCAAGGCTATATTATGACAGTAGCGCGCTTAGTTAATCCAGAATGCGTTAAGGAAGAACCTTTTGAAGCCATCCGATCTATCGCCAAAAGCCCCCAGCTGAGCGCTGAATTTAATGTGAAATTACGTGAGTTTCTCTTGGCGTATTCGGCATTAGACAACGCAACCATTGATTTCGGACCTGACAGCCCACAGATCAACAGATTAGTTGCCTGTATTTTGAATACCCCTTTCGAAGACTGGCGGACAGCCGCGTTATTTTGGCTTACCCAGAGTAAAAGTGCGCCGGAAAGTTACAAGTTTTTCCGCGCGTTGGACGGTCTTTGTGTTGGGCTAAGCATCCCTGGGATCATAACGAATGCCAAGCGCGCAAAACGCTTTGAAGCTATCGTGCAAGCTATTAAGGAGGGAACCGTCTTAAAGACAATTACAAGCCCGATTTATCTAACTGACGAAGAACGCAGTAAAATAAAAGATAAATTAGAAACACCCATGAAGGGCAAAACTGCTATTTCTTTTAAACACCTGCTGCTTAGGCTCAACGCTGAAGTGGCTGCTCGGGAAGCTCCATTGCAATTCCCGGAAAATGTAGAAATCGAACATGTTTTGCCGCAAAAACCAAAGGCAGGAGCTTGGCAGGCGCACTTTCCTGACGTTAGCGAACGCGAGCGCTTAACATATTTGCTCGGAAACTTGGCGTTGCTAACGCCATCTACAAATAAGAAAGCAACTAATTTAAGTTTCTCCGATAAAAAAGCGAAAATCTTTTCAATGAAACAAAACAATTGCTTCGCGCTCACTGCAAATATAGCAGCATATCCGGAGTGGACGCCTGAAGTCATTCGACACCGCCATAACGAGCTAATCCAGCACGCAAAAAACGTTATGGCCCTATAATAACCTGAACATCTCTTGCATCGCGCAGCTCAGGTAGGCAGCATAATAACGCAAACCAGATCGGCTTGCGCGACGCGCACGGATCGTGGCATTGATGGCCCATCGTCTCCGGAGGGGCTTTAATACCTCCGCCCCTAAGGGAAAGGCCAACACATACACCATGCCGCGCTACAAACTCACAATCGAGTATGACGGCACGCCGTTCGCCGGATGGCAGGTGCAGCGCAACGCCCCTTCCGTGCAGGAGAGCCTTCAACTTGCCATTCAACGCTTTAGCGGCGAAGATTTCATTCCGCGCGGGGCGGGGCGCACCGATTCCGGCGTGCATGCGCTCGGACAGGTGGCGCATATCGACCTCACACGCGACTGGCCGCCGGAAACCGTCCGCGATGCGCTTAACTTCCACTTAAAGCCTGCGCCCATCGCGGTGCTGACGTGCGAGCTGGCCTCACCTGAGTTTGACGCGCGGTTTTCGGCTCAAAAACGGCACTATCTCTACCGCATTCTCAACCGGCACGCCCGGCCAGTTATCGAGGAAAACCGCGCTTGGCATGTGCGGCATCCGCTTGATGCCGCTGCCATGCAAGAAGCCGCGCAAACGCTGATCGGGCGGCACGACTTCACCACCTTCCGCGCCAGTGCGTGCCAAGCGAAATCGCCGCTCAAAACGCTTGATGTGCTGCAAGTGGCGCGTGAGGGCGAGTTCGTCACTATCCGGGCGTCGGCGCGATCGTTTCTGCACCATCAGGTGCGCTCGATCACAGGCAGCTTGAAACATGTCGGCGAGGGCAAGTGGACACCTGAGGACATGCGCGCAGCGCTTGAAGCGTGTGATCGCAAGCGCTGCGGAGCGCTCGCGCCGTCCTGCGGGTTATATCTGGTGCGCGTCGACTATTGAAGAGCGCGCGAGGTCTGCCGCTGCGTCCGCCACACTCCACCTTCCATGTTTTACTTGCTCACTTCAGCCAACTGCTCCTGCATTTTGCTCTTGAACTGCTGGGCGAACTCAGACGGCTTTAGAGGCGGTTGAAAGCTCCATGGCGCAGCCCACCACAACATTAAGCCGCCCACAGTCAAAATTGGAATTCCCAGCAGCGAAATTGGGCCACCTGCAAATTCCAGAGTGAGACCATCTAAATTTACGGTTCCCCAAAGGAGAAATAATCCGATGGCTAATAATACGCCGCCCAATATCGACCATATCCATGTCGCGGTTTTGGAATATGTCGTTTGTTGAAATTCAGCATTTGGCGCCTCGTTAGATAATACGACCGCTACACGTAAGCACAAATTATGAAATTCTTTCCAATCATGCCCATCGACCTTACCATTATACGTAATAATATGACTTTTCCCATCGCTCTCCAGAAATAGCTGATGGTAAACTACTGGGTTTTCCTCATACTCTAGCTCAGTAAACTTCCCTCTTGTGACCTTGGATAAGTCTATTGCCTCGCCATTCGGTTTCGTTAAGTGCCTTCCCGTAAGCTTCCAGGTTTGGACAGCTGCATTTGGCTCCTGCTGAAATGTGTAACTGGTCGTGTCCATAACTCCCCTCCACCATTCTGTGCACGCCTCACAATGACGCAATAAAATCGATCAAATGAAGGTAGCGGATCATTTATTTCCCAACGGAGCAATTCGGCGCCTCATTGCATGCCCCCGCAAAGTTACAGAACCGGTGCAGTCCTCAACGCGCCATCAGTGATATGGCTCAATTGATACGCCCCCATTGTAACGCGCGTGCCTGCCTGCTAATCCGTAAGACATGGAACACAGCGTAAAGATCTTCGACTATTGCGAACGTGGCCTTGACCCGTCTTTCTGGGCTGAACCGCTCAACGCCATTACCAATCTGGGGTTTATTGTCGCAAGTGTGCTGGCCTTTTGGGAGCTGGCCGCCCGCTCCGCTGGGGAGAGCAAATGGTTCCGCTATCTCCTCATCGCCAATGTGTTTGCCATCGGGGTGGGAAGCTTTCTGTTCCACACTTATGCCACGGCTGACACCGCCTTGGCCGACGTCGCGCCAATCGGCCTGTTCATGCTGGTTTACCTCGGTTATGCGCTGTATCGATTCGTGGGGCTGCCTGTCGTTGTGGTGGTCCCGGCGCAGATGGCCTTCGCTTATGTGATCAAGCAGGCCATGGAACTTGAATGCTGGAGCTGGAAACTTGGCTTTTCGCTCCCGGCTACCTCCTTTGAGGGCCGCACTTGCATGAACGGCAGCCTGGGTTATATGCCCGCGCTGGCTGTGATGCTGCTCATTGGCGGATGGCTGATGATACGGCGACATCCGGCTGCAAAGCTCATACTAGGGGCGGCGATTGTGTTCACGCTATCAGTGTCGCTGCGCACCATGGATCGGGTTTGGTGTCAGGATGTGGTACTTTTCGGCAAGGCAGTGGGCGTGCATTTCCTCTGGCACATCTTCAACAGCGTGACGTTGTATCTGCTTTTGCTGGCGGCGGTGCGTCATAGCGTCGCAAGGAAGGCGGGGTAATGCGCAACGTCTCAAGATATTTGAGGCACCAGGAAGCATCGTTGGCGCTGGCGAACTCATTCTGATATTCGCATCTGAAAACAATATGTTGTCCCGGGAAAGTTAGTTTTCCGCTCAAAGAAACTTCTGGGCCGCCTGATCCGCCTTCTACTATAATTGGCGTTTGTGTAGTTATTTGAGGGGGCTTCTTCTTGGAGGGCTTGGGAGTATCTTTCTTTATATGCGTGGCAGTTATGATGATCACCCTAGGACTGCGACCGCCTGGCATAAAATCAAATGAGATACTATTCTTCAAGAACATGCAGGTTTTGGTCTTCACTTGCTCAGGCAGATCAATGCTGTAATTCTGGCCTTGCAGTTTGAATATACGTTGAGCGAGCGGACCGAACTGCTTGTCCTTCTCTCCATTGCACCCAGTTATAGTTATTGAGACAAGCAGTAAGGCGAAATAAGCGAAGCGTATAGCTTTGTTATCAAGAAAAGTGTTCAGATATTCATTCATAGATCTGTGTAAATTTGCTTGAGCTACATGAAGTTCTTTTGACATTTGCACTTATGTCTCATTCAGAGACCTTCGTCAACGGCAGGTATTATCTATAGTCGAGAACTTGTGATAGGAAAAGGTTCATTCTCCAAGGGGAATATCATTGAAAAACCATATTCGTGTTGTTACATTTAACACTATAATTGAAACAATATTAATACGCATTTTTTCGTGTGATTTCTCCATGCAACGGCTATTCGGCGAGCTTAACCAGCATCAATGGATGCAATTACGCGTCAAGGAAACGCTTTCTGCAGCGCGCTGAGTATTTTACGATATTTTGCTCTTCCTAAGCCATAATGTGAATTGTCCGATTTCTGAAAGTATAGTTTTATATATCCAATATTTTGTTCTGCCAGATGTAATATTCGGAGCGCTTAGATTTTCTTATCGTTGGATTAGAATTACTTATCTCTGGATATGCAACTTTTGTAGCGGGGGTGAAACACTCCCGCATAGTGTATCTTGCTTCGTATGCTAATCATTTGCTCTAGGGAAGAGAAGCATGGTTGAAACTACATCGTACACATACCGCCGTTTCAAGGATGGTGACAATAGTACTCAGGATTTGAGTGAAAAGATCTTCGTAGCCGACCACTCCTATAAATGTCCAACCTATGTACATCGCGCGCCGCCATGCCAGGCTTCTTGTCCTTCGGGCGCTGATATTCGCGGCTGGTTAGATATCGCACGCGGCGTGGAAAAGCCGCCAGTCGGTATGTCTTGGCAGGAATATGCGTTTGAGCGCGTAGCCAAAGCTAATCCTTTTCCGGCGGTCATGGGGCGCGTTTGCCCGGCTTCGTGCGAGGAAAATTGCAACCGCAGCGAAGTGGAAGATTATATCGGCATCAATTCCATTGAGCATTATCTTGGCGATTACGCGCTTGAACATAAGCTGAAACTTCCTGCACCAGGCGCGCCAACAGGTAAACGCGTGGCGCTGGTCGGCGGCGGTGTCGCAAGTCTCGCCTGTGCTTACAATCTGCGTCGCATGGGCCATGCCTGCACCATTTTTGAAGCCAGAAGCCAACTCGGCGGCATGATGCGCTATGGTATCCCTGGATATCGTGTTCCGCGCGACGTGCTTGACGCTGAAATTCAGCGCATTCTCGATATGGGCGTGGAAGTGCGCACCGGCGTCAAAATCGGCACGAATATCTCGTTTGATGATTTGCAGCGCGACTATGACGCTGTGTTTATCGGCCTCGGCGCGCAGGCAGGCTCGCCGTTAACTGTTCCTGGTGCGGCCGAAGCGGCCAACTGCATTAGCGGCATTGACTTCCTGGAAGCCTTCAACGAAGGGCGTTTGCACATTGCAGCCGAGCGCGTGTTGGTGATCGGTGGCGGCGATACCGCCATGGACGTTGCGGCAGTTGCGCGGCGGTTGGGTTCGCTCCCGCAAATTCAAGATAAAGATCGCCCTGAAGCGGTGGTGTCTGGTCAGACCGTCCACGATCCAAGTCTGGGTGCTGGCCGGCAAGAATCGAATGTCACGATCGTTTATCGCCGCCCTGTCGAAAAAATGCCGGCCACGAAGATGGAAATCGAGCATGTCCTTCAGGAAGGCGTGAAAATTCAGCCGTCGCTTCTGCCGGTGGAAGTTGTGCTTGACGACCAAAAGCGCGCCAAGGCGTTGCGTGTGGCGCAGGTTGATTGGAGCACGGGTAAAATGAACCTCGTTCCTGGCTCCGAACAGGATATCCCATGTGACCTGATCGTTTCCGCCATTGGTCAAGCCATTGACTTCACCGGACTTGAAGAGTTCGACAACGGCAGAGGCACAGCTGCGGCAGATCGTCACCAGGCGTCTCCGAAGCGTGAAGGCGTGTTCGTCGGCGGCGATGTGATCAAGCCGCATTTGCTGACAACGGCCATTGGCCATGCCTGGGTGGCTTCGGAAAGCATCGATACTTACCTTAAAGGCGAAATGCAGCCCAACCTGCCTAAAGTCAACGTTCACCACTTCGACATCGTTGAAAAAATGCGGGAAACGGGCCATCAGCCGTCCGATTACGACCACGTGCAAGCACGCGGTACCGATCACGCCAATTTTGCAGTGCACAATTACGAAGATCGCTCTGGAACGCAGGTCGTCTCTTCCGATGAGTTGTTCCTCGGTCATTTTACCCCGTCGGCAAGAAAAAGACGCGGTGAGAAGACAATCGACGCGAGCAATGTATTGGGCAACTTCGAATCTCGTCTTCAGACGCTTAGTGAAGAAGAAGTGCTTGCAGAAGCTGGCCGCTGCATGAGCTGCGGTATGTGTTTCGAATGCGATAACTGCGTGATCTTCTGTCCGCAGGACGCAGTAAGTCGCGTCAAGAAAAGTGATAGAACAACCGGTCGTTATGTCGAGACCGACTATTACAAGTGCGTCGGTTGTCACATCTGTATGGATGTTTGCCCAACGGGTTACATCCAGATGGGGCTGGAGCGCTAAGCAGCTTAGCTTGGTAACTATGTTGGGTAGCTCAGGCTTTCAGAGTATGGGCAATACCTTATAAATTGCGCAAATACGGTGGAGGCGGTGTAATTCCGCCCCCGCCGTTCTCAGTGTGTGTTGGAAGTCCCCCCCAAGCACACGACTTTGGCGTTATTGCAAGTGCGAACGCGAAGTATACACTTGGGGCGCCCTACCTAACATAAATTGGGAACACTGCGCGTAGAACGTTAATGTTGATTGGATGTAACATATGAACGAGAAGTACCCGGGCATTCCTAGCGTTATTCACGGGAACGGTGCTGTTGCACAAGTGATGAGTCAGGTTTGTGGTGGCGTTATTGGTTATCCGATTACACCATCTACGGAAATATCCGAGATATACGAAGCGTTCCGCGCAGGTGGCGGCGTAAATATCTGGGACAAACATCCATTCTTCTTCGAACCAGAAGGTGAGCATTCTGCGCAAAGTGGCGCGCTGGGCGCCGCATTGACTGGCGGTAAATACATCTCCAACGCCTCATCGAGCCAAGGCATTCTCTACGGCCTTGAATCCCACTATGTGACAGTGGGCAAGAAAGTGGGCGGTTTTGTCTTGCATGTCGCCGCACGCGTTGTTTCAAAACACTCGCTGAACGTTATGGCGGGACATGACGATGTCTACGCGCTTCTCTCTTCAGGCTATACGATACTGTTCGGCTCTAACCCGCAGGAAGCCGCCGATCTTGCCGCGATCTCATATAAGGTTGCCTCGCAATCGTTGATCCCGGTGGCCAACGCTATGGATGGTTTCGCCACCAGCCATATGTTGAACGAAGCGTTGATGCCTGAATCAGAGCTCCTGAAGGAATTCCTCGGCGATCCGACCGACCGGATCAAGGCGCCAACCGTGGCGCAGGAAATTCTGTTTGGCGCTAAAGGTCGTGTGTTCCAACTGCGTCAATATGTCTCGCGGCGCGAACGCGACTTTAAGCCGGATGATCTGGCAGCGCTGAATACGCTTCTTAACGACCACGCTGAAGCTATTGAACGCGATAGTGAAGGGGCTTTGCTGGCTGCAACGCTGCAATGGGTTCCGCAATCGCTGCACGCTCAATGGCGGCGTCAGTGGCTAAACGCTTACGAAAAGGGCACGCGCCAACGCGTTCCTGCTCTTGTTGATCCGCATAACCCTGGCCTTACTGGTGGCGTGCAAAACCAGCCAGACTTCCAGGCGGGCAGCGTCGATCATCGCACCCATTTCGCGAACGAAGTGCCGCGCTTTGTGCGCGAGGCGATGCGCGAATACACGCAACTGACCGGACGCGATTACTCGCCGGTGAAAACCTTCATGTGCGACGATGCGGAAACCGTCGTGATTGGCCTCGGTTCGGTAACTGACGACGCTGAGGCGGTCGCCACATATCTGCGCAGCCAGGGCCAGAAAGTTGGCGTGATTTCTGTCAAGTTGCTTCAGCCGTTCCCCGAGGCGGAACTGGTGGCCGCGCTCAGAGGCAAGAAAGCCGTTACGGTGCTGGAACGCTCTGACCAAACTGCGCTGACCTCCATGGTGATGCAGTCGTTGTTCAAGGCATACGAAAACACCGGCGGCGCACGCCATCCCGGTATTCCGGCCATTGAGGCTATGCCGCGGATAACAACCGCAATTTTCGGCCTTGGCGCGCATGACCTTCAGCCGCGGCATCTCGTCGCAGCGTTCAAGAACATGCAGAACCCGAACGGAGCGCCGCTCGTTTATCTCGGCTCGCAGTTCTTCGCAAAAACACCTTCGCCGCGTCTTGCTGAGTTGCAAACCAAGCTGAAAACGGCTTACCCGGAAACCGAATTGATGGCTCTGGAGACAGAGGCCAATCCGGTTCTGTTGCCGGACTCGGCGTTCCGCGTGCGTTTCCACTCAGTTGGCGGTTACGGCACCATCGCAACCGGCAAGCTCTTGACCGATATCTTGGCGGGTGTTTTGGACCTCAAGTCGAAGGCAGCGCCTAAATACGGCTCGGAAAAGAGCGGAGCGCCGACGAATTACTACATCACGCTTAGCCCGGAACCGGTGAAGATCACCAACGCCGAGCTGGAAGACGTGGAAATCGTTCTTTCGCCAGACCACAAAGTTTTCAGCCATACCAATCCGTTGAAAGGCTTGGCCGAGGGCGGCACGTTTATTCTCCAGTCAAGTCTTCCGCCTCAGGAGGCGTGGCGCGAACTTCCGTCGTCAGCACGCAAGACCATCCGCGAGAAGAAACTCAAATTCTGCATCATTGACGCCTTTGCCGTCGCTAAACGTCATGCGCCGACCTCCGATCTGGAAACCCGCATGATGGGCATCGCCTTTATTGGCGCGGTTTGCGGTCACGTTGATCGTGTGGTGGCTGGCACGTCCCAGGAAACAGTTCTGGAGAAAATCCGGCAGCAGATTTCCTACAAGTTTGGCTCGAAAGGCGAGAAAATCGTCGAAGGCAATATGGCGGTGATTCGCGATGGCCTAGAAGCGGTTCAACTCGTGAATTATGACGATCCCGCATTTGCCGAGCCGAATGTTGAACAGACCAGCGCCAGCGGTAGAAGCATCGCTCTTTCTGCGAAGATGTGTCAGGTGGGTTGCGGCGCGAGTTCGTCTTTCCTCGACCCCGAATATTATGATGACGCGGTTGCCAGCCATTTCCGCGACGGCACCATTGCCGAAGCGCCTGTGCTGCCAGGGGCAGGGCTGTTTATGCCAGCGGCAAGCGCGGCCTGGAAAGACAAGGGCTTGTTCCGCCGCAATGTGCCGCAGTTCAAGGCAGAGCTGTGCGTTGGTTGTATCGATTGCGCTCTGGTTTGCCCGGATGCGGCTATTCCGAACGCCGTGCACGAAATGACCGACCTGATGCTCACGGCGCTGCCGAAGATCGATCTGTCTGAGGAGCGGGCACAGGCGGTGCGTGCAGCGGTGCCGGGTGTGGCGGACGCAGTGCGTGAGGCTCTCCGCAAGACCAAGAAAGGCGGCAAACCGTTCCATGAACTGGTGGCTGAGATGGGCGCCGCTTCTGGCGACGCAACGCTCAGCGGCGATTTCGCCAAACTGGCTGAGGTGCTTGCGGTGTTCCCGGTTGCTAAAACCAAGCCGTTCTTCGACAGCGTTGAGAAGTCCGATCCGGGTACAGGCGGCCTCTTCTCCGTCAGTATCGACCCGTGGAAATGTAGCGGCTGTCTGGAATGCGTCGATGTTTGCGGCCCTGGCGCGCTTGTGGAACGTGAACAGACGCCAGAGCTTCTGGATAACTTGCAGGCTGGCTTTGAATTCCTGAGTAACACTCCAGGTACGCCAGATCGTTTCTATGCAGGCGCAAGTGATCCGAACGCAAAGACCAAGCGTTTGCTGCTCAACCATGAGAATTACTATGCCGTTACGGGTGGTCATGGTGCTTGCCGTGGCTGTGGCGAGGTGACGGCTATTCGCATGATTTTGGCTACCAGCCGCGCTATTCACGGCGACCGGCGCAAAGCGCATTTGCGTGAACTGGAAAGCCTCATCGAGAGCTTGAACGCTAAACGTGCGGAACTTCAGCCTAATCCGGATGATCCGAAGCGCGCTGAACGTATCGCTGAAACGATTGCAACATTAGAGAAACGTCTCTACATGCTCGAAGGTGGCCCGACAGGCAATGGCCCGTCTACCGCAGTTATTGCCAACGCTACCGGTTGTTCGAGCGTGTATGCGTCTACCTTCCCGTTCAATCCGTACACCGATCCGTGGGTGAACAGTCTGTTCCAGGACGCTGCTCCGCTATCCAAAGGCATCTTCGAGGGCCTCAGCGCGGATATGACAGCGGATATGAAGGCAATGCGTATCGGCCATCTGGAAGTGGAAGATGCGTATGTACCTGCGGAACACGACAAGTTCTTCCGCTTTTTCAACTGGCGCAACTTTACGGAAGAGGAACTCAGCCTCATTCCGACGGTGCTTAGCATCGGTGGCGACGGTGCGACTTACGATATTGGCTTTGGCGCGCTGTCACGTCTCCTTGCATCGAAGACGCCAGTGAAAGTTGTGGTGTTGAACACCGGAGCATACTCCAACACCGGTGGTCAGGCGTCCACAGCCAGCTATACGGCGCAGGATTCCGATTTGTCGCGTGTTGGCGCTGCCCATTCCGGCAAGCTGGAAGAACGCAAAGAGCTGGGCGTGATCGCTTCGTTCCATCCCAACGTGCTCGTTGTACAGAGCAACACGTCGATGCAGGCGCATTTCCTGGAATCGCTCGTTGAGTTCTTAAACTATAACGATGGTCCTGCGGTGCTCGATCTGTACACGCCTTGTCAGGCGGAACACGGCATTGGCGACGATGCTTCCAGCCGTCAGGCTAAGCTTGCGACAGAAAGCCGTATGAGTCCGCTGTTTGTTCGTGATCCGCGCGATGGCGATAACATCATTTCGCTCGCCAGCAATCCCGGACGGAATGAGGACTGGGCCAACCAAACGATCACTTATGTGGACGAAAACGGTGCGACCCAGCGCATGCAATTGCCGTTAACCCCGGCGGATTTCGCTTTCAGCGAAGGCCGTTTCAAAAAGCATTTCAAACGCTTGCAGGATGGGGCTAACAACGGCGTGCCGGTGCACGAGTATATCAATCTCAGTGCAGGTCAGCGCGAAGGCAAAACGCCATACGTGCTAACCACCGACGCGAACAAGAAGCTCGTTAAGATGGCGGTATCGCCGAGCATCATCCAGCTTACGGAAGAGCGTCGTAAATACTGGCGTTCACTGCAATTCCTTGCTGGTCAGCCGGTGGAAGCCATGGATACCGCGCATCGTGCCGAGGTCGAATCCTTGCAGCAGAAATACAAGGATTTGGCGGCTGAACGCGAAAACTCGCTCGACTCTTTTGCCAAGGCAATGTCGGAACTTGCGTCGTCTTCGGGCGCGCCTGTGTCCCGCAATATGATGTCTTTCGGCGGATTGGCGTCGCCTCAAGCGGCTCCTGCGTCTGAAGCGTCGTCTGCGGCTAATGGATCTGGCGTTCATGTGGTGATGGACGAAAGTGACTTAGCGAAATGCACCAACTGTAAGACCTGTTACCAGGACTTGGATGAATTGTTCGAGAAGACCACCATCGTAGTGGATGGCGAGAACAAAGAAGTTGGTCACCTGAAACCTGGTGCACTCGAACAAATTAAGGCGACTCCCGAATTGCAGAGCCGAGTTCAGCGTGTAATCGCTAACTGTGATGCGGAGATCATTCGCCAATGACGAGTAATCAGCAAGACAATACCATCGGCGGGAGTGAGCAATTGCAAAGTTACGTCGAAAGCAAGGCGGTTGCCGACGCATCATCGAAGCAACTCAATGAGTTGGAACAAAACAAAGAAAATGAGGTGTTGCAAAAGCAGCTTGACCTCTTGAAGCGTCGTCTCGTCGCTGATCCGCAGTCTTTCCGCCAGATGTTCATCGGCGAAGGCATGGATGCGATTGCTTGGGAGTTCAAGCAAGATGCGCTTGGCGCTGATTTCACGAAAACACTGTGGAATCTGCTGCTGGCTGGCGACGACGCTAGCGTAATCTTGCAGCGCTTCATCTGGGATGTGCCCTTGAAGTTCAAGCGCAAATTCATTCGCGCTATTGATGAGCATCTGTCAGATCGCTATCCGCTTTTCAAGGGCCTGTCCGAAGGTTGGCCCGGTGAGAACGGCATCTCTCCTTATGTTCGTCCGGCTGAGGAAAGATCGACAGACTTCACGCTCGTGAACCAGGGCTATCTTGGCTATATGAACCTTGGCTACAGCGCGCGTGAGGTTGAGCTGTTCGTCTGGTTGGAGGTGTTGCGCGATAAGCAGTGCGATGATCGTCCTTGTGAAGTCGGCATTTCCGTTCCCGGTCAATCCGAGAATAAGGGCGGGTGTCCGGTTAAAATTCACATTCCGGAAATGCTCAATCTTCTGGGGACAGGTCGTTATAAGCAAGCGCTTCAGCTTATCGAAAGCTGTAATCCGCTGCCAAACGTTACCGGTCGCGTTTGTCCGCAGGAACTGCAATGTCAGGGTGTGTGCACGCTCAACAATCGGCCAATCGAAATCGGGCAGCTCGAATGGTATTTGCCACAGCGCGAAAAGCTGACAGATGGCAAGCAAGAGGGCGTCTTAGAACTTGATGCCGCCAATCCCTGGGTCAAAGCTGAAAAGCCGCCAATCGCGGTGGTTGGTTCCGGCCCGTCGGGTTTGATCAATGCTTACCTGCTTGCGGCGGAAGGGTATCCGGTCACCGTTTTTGAGGCATTCCACGATCTGGGTGGCGTTCTGCGCTATGGCATTCCCGAATTCCGGCTGCCGAATGAACTGATAGACGACGTTGTCGGCAAGATCCAAAAATTGGGCGGTCGGTTTGTTAAGAACTACATCGCGGGTAAAACCGCGACCATTGCCCAGCTGAAGGAAGAAGGGTTTTGGCGTGTGTTCGTGGGAACCGGCGCAGGCTTGCCGCGTTTCATGAACGTTCCTGGCGAGCACCTTCTTGGTGTGATGTCGGCGAACGAATTCTTAACCCGCGTCAATCTCATGCAAGGGCACGACCCGGAATATGAAACGCCTCTGCCCGAGGTCGAGGGTAAACAGGTGATGATTATCGGCGGCGGCAATACCGCTATGGATGCCGCGCGCACCGCCAGACGACTTGGCGGCCATGTCACCATCGTTTATCGGCGTACGCGCAAGGAAATGCCTGCGCGCGTTGAGGAATTGCATCACGCTTTGGAAGAAGGCATCGTGCTGAAAGAATTGTGCGCGCCGTCAGAATTCATTGGCGATGACAAAACGCATTTCCTCAAGCACACCACTCTCGACATGATGGAGCTGGGCGAGCCCGATTCTTCAGGCCGCCGTCGTCCGAAACCGTCGGGCAAGACCGAGGTGATGCACGTCGATCTGGCGATTATGGCGCTCGGCAATGATGCGAATCCTATCGTTAAGGATGCCGAACCAACGCTTGAGACCACGAAATGGGGTACGATATCGCTCAAGGAAGACTCGCAGGAAACTTCTATCTGCGACGTTTTTTCCGGTGGCGACGCTACGCGCGGCGGCTCGACGGCAATTCGCGCGGCGGGCGACGGTCAGACGGCTGCGCGGCAAATCGTTGGCGATAATCCGTTTACCCCGGAAGAAACCAAGGCGCTGGTTACCAGGGCATCGCGTTACACCGATATGGGCGCGACGCCTCCTACCATCCTGGAGAAGATCGAGCTTTCGCCGGGGATTATGGAATTCGTCATACAATCACCGCTGATTGCGCGTGCGGCTCAAGCTGGGCAGTTCGTACGTGTGCTCGCGTGGGAGAAAGGCGAACTCATTCCGCTGACGCTAGCTGACTGGGATGCCAAAAAAGGGACCATTGATCTCGTTATCCAAGGGATGGGGACCAGTACCCGCGTCATGAATGACATGAATGTGGGGGATGTCTTCACTGGTATTGCCGGCCCACTCGGACGTCCCAGCGAACTGCACAAATCAGAACCGGGTAGCACGGTGGTGTTCACCGCAGGCGGCGTTGGTCTGCCGCCGGTCTATCCGATCATGCGCGAGCATCTGCGGCTCGGAAATCATGTGACGCTGATTGCAGGCTTCCGTTCAGCCGATCTGATGTTCTGGACCAAGGAGAATGAGCGTGTTGGGCTGCTTCAGGCCGAATTCGGCGATCAGCTTGATGTGATCTACGCCACCAACGATGGCTCGTTCGGTTACCATGGCTTTGTCACTGGGCCGCTGGAAGAAATGCTGAAGGCTAAACGCCAGATTGCTGAAGTCGTCACCATTGGCCCGCCGCTGATGATGCGTGCGGTGAGCGATCTCACCAAGCCTTACGGCGTGCGGACCATCGCCAGCCTGAATTCCATCATGGTGGATGCAACAGGTATGTGCGGCGCTTGCATGGTCCCGGTCATGATTGACGGCAAGCTGGTGCGTAAGCACGCTTGTATCGATGGGCCGGAAATCGACGGGCATATCATCGACTGGGATAAGTTCTTGCCGCGTTTCAACCAGTTCAAGACGCAGGAAGCCCGGAGTTGCACTAAGCATGGCTTTGCTTGAGCCATGTAAAGCATACTAATACAGCTTTATCCGCTGGAAGTTCTGATCTGTTTGCTAGCGAGCTAAGCACTTCAGGACTTCTGGCGGATTTTGCGTTTTAACGTTGCGCACTTGCGAGGGCAGGGGGCTCTGAAGAACGGATTGTTTATGTTGATGCCCAAAATTGGGTGCGAAAATATGTAATACCAAGTCTCACTGAGCTTGACACATTGAGGCTTGGCAAGCTCACCTTTTTGGTGAGCGCTCAGGATAAACCTTCGCGACTGCGCGCCCGAGCAAGTGCTAGGGAAAGCCCGCGCGATGCTTGTCTGATCGCGCGAGA
>JARRLC010000041.1:0-32098 GCA_037387425.1 Alphaproteobacteria bacterium | reverse complement strand
CATTTTCAGCAAAAGTTGCAAGACTTTTGCGCTCGTGAAAATGCGACAAAACAAGAGGTTAGAGCAATTTCAGCAAAAGTTGCGAGACTTCCCGCGCTCGTGAAAATGCTCTAAAAAATACGGGGACGCATGGTTAGCGCCCCCGTATCTACATTTGTATTTTCCCAAACTTTTATCCAGCGCGCAAAGTTTCTGCCGCCTTCACCATGTTGACGAGCGACGGCACGACTTCTTTCCAGCCGCGCGTTTTTAGTCCGCAATCCGGATTGACCCACAGCCGCTCCGCCGGGATGCGTACTGCCGCTGCCCGCATCAGATCAACCATGTGGCTGGTCTCCGGTACGTTGGGGGAGTGGATGTCGTACACGCCCGGTCCGATCTCATTGGGATAATGGAAGGTCTTGAAAGCGTCGAGCAGCACCATATCGGAACGCGAAGTTTCAATCGTCACCACATCCGCGTCCATAGCCGCAACGGAAGCAATGATGTCGTTAAACTCCGAGTAGCACATATGTGTGTGGATTTGCGTCGTATCTTCCACGCCTGACGAGCAAATGCGGAAGGCGCGCACTGTCCAGTCAAGGTAATGCTCCCAGTCACGTTTGCGCAAAGGGAGGCCCTCGCGGAATGCAGCCTCGTCGATCTGAATGATGCGTATACCCGCTTTTTCCAGGTCCACCACTTCATCGCGAATGGCGAGCGCCAATTGTTGACACGTGGCCGATCTGGGCTGGTCATCGCGGACGAACGACCAGTTCAGCACGGTAATCGGTCCGGTCAGCATGCCTTTCATCGGGCGGTCCGTTAGCGATTGTGCGTATTTGGCCCATTCCACCGTCATCGGGTGCGGTCGGGCGACATCGCCGAAAATAATGGGCGGCTTAACGCAGCGCGAACCATATGATTGCACCCAGCCGAATTTAGTGAAGATGAAACCGTCGAGCTGCTCGCCGAAATACTCCACCATATCGTTGCGTTCCGGCTCGCCATGAACGAGCACATCCAGCCCGATTTCTTCCTGCTGGCGCACCACGGTTTTGATTTCGTCTTCCATGCGCTTGCGATACTCAGCATCGCTAAGCTTTCCGGCTTTGTGGTTACGACGCGCCGCGCGGATTTCAGCCGTCTGCGGAAACGAACCGATTGTAGTGGTCGGAAACGCCGGAAGCTTCAACCACTGCTTCTGACGTTTGGCACGCTGTTCGTATGGCGTGGAGCGGCGCGCCATATCCTCTGTCACGCTGGCGACGCGCGCAGCCACATCCGGGCGATGGATGCGTGGCGAAGCTTTGCGCGCGGCCAGTGCTTTCTGGGCGCTTTCTAGCGCTACGGCCACGCTGACCGGTTTTGTGCTACATGGCGCGTCTTCACCTACATCGAGCGCAAGTTTCAGCACGTCGATTTCATAAAGCTTCTGCTGAGCAAATGCGAGCCAGGAGCGCAATTCCGCGTCCAGCTCGGTTTCGGCGTCCAAGTCTACTGGCACATGCAAAAGCGAGCACGAGGAGGAGACCCACAAAAGATCTCCCATAACAGACTTCAAGCCCTGTAATCGCAGAAGCGCGGTGTCGAGATCTGATCGCCATATATTGCGGCCATCGATAAGCCCTACGGACAGCACTTTCCCGGCTGGCAGCTTTGTCGCTATGCTTTCGGCTTCCTTGCCACCGCGCACGGCATCTATATGCAAGCCATCCACCGGCAGGGCGGCTGCCAGATCGGCCGCATTTTCAAGCGGACCGAAATAGGTGGCGAGCAGCGTTTTCAAGCCATCGGTGCGCAGCACAGTGTAGGCCGTCTGATACGCATCCAGCCATTCGGCGGGCAGATCAAGCGCCAAAGCAGGTTCGTCAATTTGCACCCACTCCACACCTAACACCTTCAACCGCTTAAGGATTTCCTGATAGACCAGCAGAAGTGCAGGCAGCAGATCGAGGCGTTCGAAGGGCTCGCCTTTTACCTTGCCGAGCCACAACCACGTTATGGGACCGACCAGCACCGGTTTGACATGATGGCCAAGCGCTTTGGCTTCCGCCACTTCGTCGAACAGCTTGTCCGAAGCGAGTTTGAAGCTTTGCCACGCGCGCAATTCTGGAACGATATAATGGTAATTGGTGTCGAACCATTTGGTCATTTCGCAAGCCGCTGCGGGTTTGCCAGTGGGCGCCCGCCCGCGCGCCATGCGGAACATGGTGTCAAGATCTACCTTGTCGCCGCTCCATTCGAAGCGGGGCGGAACCGCGCCTAACATAATCGACATTTCCAGCATATGGTCGTACCAGGCGAAATCGCCCACCGTAACCATATCCAGGCCGGAGGCAGTCTGCCGCGCCCAGTTTGCGGCACGTAATTCTTTTCCCGTTGCGATCAGGGCTTTGGCGTCAATGTTGCCTTTCCAATAGCTTTCGAGCGCTTTCTTGAGTTCGCGCCGAGGACCGATACGTGGGAAACCGAGGATGTGACTTGTGGTCATGAAACCTTCTCATGCGTGTTACATTTGCAATGAAAAGGCATGGTAGGAAAACGGCGACTTGATTCAAGTTCAAGATTTTAATAAAGAATATGAATTATATTCATAATGAAAGCCTGATGATCCTTGATATCCGTCACTTACGTTCCATCGCCGCCATAAATGACGCAGGCCACAAGGCTAACAGAACTCAGCAAATTAAATGATGCAGGCCATCAGTCCCCGCTGAGTATTACTACTTGAGCGGTGGCGTTTGCTTGGAAGTATTTACTGTTGGCATCAGCTACTAAGGCCCAAGGTTAGATGGGCTTTCTGAACAGATATCTGGCAGCACGCGGGGAAGAACTTCCCGAGCATGACACACTATATAACCTTAACTGTGCTCCCCAAAATCAAGGGGATTTGGTGGGCAAAGCTGGAACCGTTGAAGTCGTCGTGCCGTTGTTAGCCGCTGAAGCTTTGGTCGCCGCTGTCGTATCTGGTTTGCCTTGGCTGGCTGCGGCTGCTTTTGCTTTTTCAGCCTCGGCCTCTGCTTCGGCCTTGGCTTTCGCTTCAGCCTTTGCTTTTTGAGCGGCGCGGATCTTTTTCTCGATGAGCCGCCATTTCGCGACGTTCCTTTTATGCTCCGCGAATGTCTCAGCAAAGACGTGGCCGCCAGTTCCGTCAGCAACGAAGAACAAATCGTTGGTTTTCGCGGGGCGCATTACGGCTTCCAGGGTAGCACGGCCAGGATTGGTGATGGGGGTTGGGGTTAGGCCGCCATTCCGGTAAGTGTTATACGGCGTCATTTGCCGCATATCGGCTTTGGTTATGGGGCGTCCCAAACTGCCTCTGCCGCCTGACAGGCCATAAATGATGGTCGGATCAGACTGCAAACGCATGCCCTTTTTCAGCCTGTTAATGAACACAGCGGCGATGCGGTCGCGTTCATCTACACGGCCAGTTTCCTTCTCGATGATGGAAGCAAGCGTTATGGCTTCTTTCTTGGTCTTGAAAGGAAGGCCTGTTGCCCGATCATTCCATATTTTATCGACGAATCTTTCCTGTGCACGTTTCATGCGAGCGATAAGATCAGCGCGGCTCGTGCCTCGGGCGATGCGGTATGTATCAGGCATCAAGCTGCCTTCCGGCGGGATCATACGCACGCGCCCTTTCAAACGCTTATGGGCGTTGAGGCGTTTGACGATTTGATAGCTCGTGAGGCCCTCTGGAATGGAAACCGAGTAGAGGATAGCCTTGCCTTCGACCAGCGTATCTAGAACTTCCCGCATGGTGGCGTTTTTCTTGATGGCGTATTCGCCCGCCTTGAGCTTGCTCTGTGCGCGGAAATAAAGCACCGTACTGGCGATGAAGATCAGCCTGTCAGAGATGACGCCTTCACGCTCAAGCCGAGAGGCAATTTGACGCACGCCTTCGCCTTTAGGAATGACAACGACTGTCGGGTACTCAAGCGGGCCTGCACGGTCAAATTGAGCGCGGACATAGAAATACAGCCCGGCAAACGCAAAGACGCCAACGAAAACGAGCGTCATAATTATGTTGAACGCCTTGAAAACCGGGTGCTGACCTATATTTGCCGCCCGTTGAGGCGGTGGCGGCGCGTAACCAGGCTCAAGCCTTTCAGCAGGACTGTGCGGCGATGCTGCTTGCCGACGCGGTGCGTTTGAGTACCTACGGTTAGGATCCCGACGATTTCGACCACCTGACATTACAAACCCGCCCCTTAATTTTTGTCCCGGCCAGGATGAACAATCAAATATGGCAAAAGGGAGGACCTTCGTCCATATTTGGGGTGATGTTGCATGCGCTATACTTAACGCGTCAATCCGTCACGCGGCGGAAGATGAGTGATGCATTAGTCCCGCCAAATCCGAACGAATTGCTTAGCACCGTATCAATTTTAGCCGGTTTCGCCTTATGTGGAGCCAAATCGATCTTGGTTTCTACAGACGGATTATCGAGATTGAGTGTTGGCGGGGCAATATTGTCACGTATTGTCAGCGCCGAAAAGATGGTCTCTACTGCGCCAGCCGCTCCGAGCAGGTGCCCGGTCGCCGACTTAGTAGATGACATGATGAGATTATCGCTGGCCTCGCCGAAGATGCGCTCGACCGCCTTAAGCTCAATTTCATCGCCCATGGGGGTGGATGTCCCGTGTGCGTTAATGTAGTCGATGTCGGCGGGGGTAATGCCAGCCCGCTTGATCGCCATATCCATGCAGCGAAGGGCGCCGTCGCCGCTCTCTGCGGGAGCCGTGATGTGATAGGCGTCGCCTGAAAGTCCATATCCGATGACTTCGGCGTAGATTTTCGCACCGCGCTTTTTGGCGTGCTCATACTCTTCCAGAACGACGATGCCTGCGCCTTCGCCCATCACGAAACCGTCGCGGTCGCGATCATAAGGGCGGGAGGCCTTTTCAGGCTCGTTGTTGAAATGCGTCGATAGAGCGCGACAGGCGGCAAAACCAGCTACGGCCAGCCGGCAAAGCGGCGATTCGGTGCCTCCTGCGACCATTACATCGGCGTCGCCGAATGCGATGAGCCTGGAGGCGTCGCCAACGGCGTGCGCTCCAGTTGAGCAGGCAGTCACGACAGCGTGGTTCGGTCCGCGCAACTGATGGCGAATTGAGACATGACCGGAAGCCAAGTTGATAAGGCGTCCTGGTATAAAGAACGGGCTAATTCGCTTCGGCCCTTTTTCAGCCATCAGCAGCGATGCAGTTTCAATGCCTTGCAAGCCGCCAATGCCTGAGCCGATGAGTACACCGCTACGAGCGCATTCGTCATCGGTTTGCGGATGCCACCCAGCGTCGTCCAAGGCCTGATCGGCTGCTGAAACGGCATAAATGATGAAGTCATCAACCTTGCGCTGTTCTTTCAGCTCCATCCAATCGTTTGCATCAAATCCGCCATTGGCATATGCCCCCTTTGGAATGAAGCCAGCGACTTGACAGCTCAGGTCGGAAACATCGAATTCGGTGATACGGCGAATGCCTGTTTCACCCGCAAGGACATGTTTCCATGCAGTCTCAACCCCACATCCCAAAGGGGATACGACGCCAAGACCAGTAATGACGACCCGCCTCATAATGCCTCCGGTAGCCTTTACGCGATATTTACATTTAACACGTTCCCAGCGCCCTGCACGTCTTTTTGATACATTAGCTCAAGGAAAACAGCGGCTTGCTTTATAGGCAAGGCCGCCATTCACGAACGGGCCAAGGAAAACGTGAGTTACGCGCTAGCGTTTTCTTTAAGAAACTTAATCGCGTCACCAACAGTTTGGATTGTCTCGGCGGCATCGTCTGGAATGTCGCAGCCGAATTCCTCTTCAAACGCCATGACGAGTTCGACTGTGTCCAGGCTATCGGCGCCAAGGTCGTCGATAAAGCTTGCGTTCTCGGTGACCTTCTCGGCCTCTACGCCAAGGTGTTCCACAACGATTTTCTTCACGCGTTCAGAGATATTCTCGCTCATGCTATTGCCTCACCATTCTCCCAAAAAGATAAGCCACTGAACTTGATAGTGAAATCCCAAGTCTGTTCCGGAAGTCAATCGGCACCGTTCCACCCATCAAGCAGGGCCAGTATTTGGCTGGTAGCACCGAATGAAGACTTATGAAAGGGAATTCACAGTTGTCTTCAAAAGACGCGCGTTGCCTAGCATAGTTTGTGATGGCTGACCATCGTTCAACTACGGCAACGCTATACACTACATCATCGCCATACCGCCATTTATATGAAGGGTTTCGCCCGTCATATAATGCGCCTCGTCACTCGCGAGGTACACAACAGCGGCGGCGATGTCTTCCGGTTTACCGATTGCGCCAGCCGGAATAGCCCCGGTAATGGCTTCTTTCTGCTTATCTGTCAGCGCGTCAGTCATCGGGCTTTCGATGAAACCGGGCGCTATGCAGTTCGCTGTGATGCCGCGCGATGCGACTTCGCGAGCCAGCGATTTCGTCATGCCGATCATGCCTGCTTTCGAGGCGGCGTAGTTGCTCTGACCGGGGTTGCCGACCACTCCGCTCACCGAAGCCATGTTAATGATTCGCCCTTTGCGGCGGCGCATCATGTTGCGGATGGCTGTGCGACACAAAATGAACGTAGCAGATAGGTTGACGGCGATCACGTCATCCCACTCCTCGTCTTTCATGCGCATGAAGATGTTGTCGCGCGTGATGCCCGCGTTATTCACAAGAATATCGAGCGTGCCGAGCGCTTCCTCTGACTGCGTAACGAGATTGCCGAGCGCTTCGCGATCTTTTAAGTCACAGGCGATAGGCGTAACGCCGCCAATTTCGGAAGCAAGCGCCGTAAGCCGCTCCTGACGCGTGCCAGAAATGACTACGTTTGCACCTTGCGCTTTTAGGGCCTTGGCGATTTCTCCGCCGATGCCGCCTGTCGCGCCTGTTACCAGCGCGCCTTTCCCGGTCAGGTCAAACATTCATGCGCTCCCTTGATTATACCGCTAACGTGCCGTCTGGCCCGGCTTTGGGGGCAGCTTCTATATCGGCGGCGGCGCCGATCGCTGAGCCTGTGAGCCGCTCGTCAATGCGTTTTACCATGCCGGTGAGCACCTTGCCCGCACCGATTTCGTATATATGCCGCACGCCTTCGTTCGCCATGAACTGAACGCTTTCGCGCCAGCGGACACGGCCAGTCACCTGCTCAACCAGCAGACGGCGGGCTTCAGCGGCGCTGGTAACGGACTGCGCGGTGACATTCGCCACAACAGGAACGGCTGGGTCTTGCATCGATACATCGGCCAGCGCTTCGGCCATGCGGTCGGCGGCGGGCTGCATCATGGCGCAATGGAAAGGCGCGCTGACTGGCAACGGCAGAGCACGGCGGACGCCGTAATCCTTGGCTATCCCGGCGGCATGGTCGATGGCGGCCTTAGCGCCGCTGATAACGACTTGCCCCGGCGCATTGTCGTTAGCGACCTGGCAGACCAGCCCGGTGGCCTCTGCTGCGGCGCTCGCGATTTTCTCGGCGTTTTCCATATCTGCGCCGATGAGCGCGGCCATCGCGCCTTCGCCCACGGGTACGGCTTCTTGCATGGCCTTGCCACGGATGCGCAACAGGCGGGCGGCATCAGCGATACTGAGCGTGCCAACAGCGGCGAGCGCAGAATATTCGCCCAATGAATGCCCTGCGGCGAAACGGGCGGCTTTCACGTTCCAGCCGCGCTCAGCTTCCAGCACGCGCAGAGCAGCAAGCGAAACCGCCATAAGCGCGGGTTGCGCGTTTTCTGTCAGGGTCAGACGCTCGGCGGGACCATCCCACATGATTTGCGTAAGCTTTTCGCCCAGTGCGTCGTCAACCTCGGCGAAAACAGCTTGAGCCTGCGGAAAACGCTCCGCCAGCTCGCGGCCCATGCCTGTAAACTGGCTCCCCTGCCCGGGGAATGTGAATGCTATACCCATTGAAGGAACGATGAAACCTTGATCGGTGTTAATCCTGGTCGCAAAACAATGCGGTGTGGCGTCAAAGACAACGAATGTATGCGCAATGTCAAGTCTTCGTTCATAATTCATTAACGTAAAATGACAGGTTGCGGACAGTTCGCTGTGGCGGACAAAACGCGCAAACGCCCAGCAACAAGTATATCTGTGTGTTTTTTCGGTTCAGACCTGTTGCAAATACGCGGAAATCGCCTATAAGCAAGGCACAACTCTCCGGTTGGGGGCTGAACGGAAACCGCCTGTGTTGTTTGGCGGTCTGTTGGCTGTACGCTAACAGGTTTCCGGTGTCTCCGCTCTTTCGAGTCTTCTTCTTTGAGCCTTTCCTTGGGTTACAGGCTCAAAAGTGGCTTCGCGCCGGAGCAAACGTAACAAGGAAAGGCGTTAACTATGCCGCTTTATGAACATGTGTTTCTTGCGCGCCAGGATATAACGGCGCAGCAGGCCGCTGCTCTGCAAAAGACGTATCAAGGCGTCATTGAAGAAAATGGCGGGAAGATTGCGAAGACTGAATATTGGGGCCTCAAATCCCTCGCATACAAAATCAGGAAAAACCGCAAGGCTCATTACACGCTGATGAACATTGACGCCCCACACGAAGCGGTGGCCGAAATGGAACGGCAAATGAACCTTTCCACCGACGTGATCCGCTTTTTGACCATCCGCGTCAAAGAGCTGGACGAAAAGCCAACGGTGATGATGAAGCGGGCCGATGATCGCGATGGACGCGACCGTGACGGACGCGACAAACGAGGACCGCGCCGCGACCGCGAAAATCCACGTTTCGCCGAAAAAGAAACGAACACTCCCAAAGAAACGAACACTTCCGATGAAGGAGACGCATCATGAGCATGGGTTCTTCGAATATGCGTAGGCCTTTTCATCGCCGCCGTAAGAGCTGCCCTTTCAGCAGCGATGTTGCCCCGAAGATCGATTATAAAGACGTTAAGCTCTTGCAGCGTTTCATGTCTGAGCGCGGAAAGATTGTGCCCAGCCGGATTACGGCAGTCTCAGCCAAGAAACAGCGCGAGCTGGCAAAAGCCATTAAACGCGCACGCTTCCTCGGGCTGGTGCCTTATCTGGTGAAGTAAAAACAAACGCGCCTTTCCTTTGTATAGGCGTATGCATAAAAGAACCGGCGCACGGATACCTCAGCAGAATCTAAGTATCCGCGCACGGTTTTTGAATTAGGGTTGGGGTTTCCCGTATGAGGAGCCTCTAACCGCTTGAACAAGCGGGACAGCAAAAATGTTATCGCCTCAGCTTATAGGCATAATGGTTGGCGTTTTGACTGCGGTGCTATTTGCATCGCGGGAAAGCGCTGGCGGTTATATTGCGGCGATACTTTCTTTCCTGATGTTGCTGCCGCTTCTGCTGGCAGGCATAGGATGGGGACGGAACGCAGCCATAATCGGAATGTTGGTTGCGGGCTGCTTGATCGGGGTGGCAGTATCCCCTTTGGGGACTTTCGAATTCGCCGTTTACATTGGCTTTCCCGCGGTCATTTTCTCCCAGCTCGTGCTTTTGCGGCGCGAAAGTCTCCCAGATGAGGAGACGCAAGCTTCCCAAACGCCTCAGCCCCCCTCCCCTATTATCAAATGGTACCCTTTCGGGCATATCGTCGCTTGGGCCACGGTCATGGCTGGCACGGTCATGGCTCTCGCCGTCAGCATGATGGAAGACGTGACCAAGGAGCGCGAAAGCATACAGAAAATGCTGCTGGAGGGGAGCGGCAAAGATAGTATGCAACAGATTTTCGGCCCCAATTTCGGCCAAGACTCAGTAGAGATGGTGGCCGATATCATCTTACGTTTGGTCGTGCCAGGGTTCGCCGGCTTGTTTTGTGTGCTGGTATACCTGGTCAATGTGTGGCTGGCGTTAAAAATCCTCTCCGTTTCCGGCCAGCTTGGAAGGCCGTGGCCCAATTTCGCCAAACTGGAATATCCGCCTTTGCTCATGGCTGCGTTCATGTGCGCCATCGGGATCTCCATACAACCAGGCATCGGGGGGAGCATGGCAATGGCCTATGTGGGCGCCTTTGCCTTTGCTTACCTGCTTCTCGGCTTGGCTGTCGTGCATTACTGGGCGGCATCCACGTCCTTCCCGATATTTATTCTGGCAGCGGTTTATATCGGGCTGTTGAGTGGGGGAATCATGACTTTGGGGCTCGCCATTACCCTCATGTTCTTAGGGCTTGGTGATCCTTTATTCCAACTGCGAGAACGTATTCCGCAACTACCGCCGTCATCCGATGATGGCGATTTCAAATAACTGAAGGAGACTTTAATGCAAATCATTCTGCTGGAACGGGTTGGCGGCCTTGGCCAAATGGGCGATGTCGTCAAAGTGCGCGATGGTTACGCCCGCAATTTCTTGCTTCCGAAGAAGAAAGCGCTTCGCGCCACCAAGGACAATCTCGCCCATTTCGAACGCGAACGCGCCCAGCTTGAAGCCTTTAATCTGGAACAGAAAAAAGAAGCCGAAGCAGTGGCCGTCAAACTGAATGGCAAAAGCTTTGTCATTATCAGACAGGCCAGCGAAGCGGGGCAGCTATACGGTTCGGTTTCCACGCGTGATATCGCCGATCTGGTCACCGAAGGCGGGTTTACCATCGTTCGCAGCCAGGTGCAGCTCGAACGGCCGATCAAGACGCTTGGTCAGCATCCGGTGCGTTTGCAATTGCATCCAGAGGTAAGCGTTTCCGTCGCCATCAACGTCGCCCGTACCCAGGAAGAAGCCCAACGTATGGAGCGCGGTGAGAAAGTAACATCCAGCCGCGACAACTTCGACGATGAAGAGGAAGAAGAAGCAACAGACGTCACGGACGCAGCTGAAGAAGGCGCTGAAGCCGCTGAAGGCGAAGAAAACGCATAAGCGCCTGCCTGATATGCTTTACGATGGGTTTTGCTTAGCGCTTAACCCATCCTACTGCTACCGCGCCGAGGCGTGGCAGAACCGATTTCCCAAGCTTTGCATATTGCAAAACTTGGGAAGAAACTCACGGTTCCAGCTCGGTATCCCAGTAGAGATAATCCATCCAGCTTTCGTGCAGGAAGTTCGGCGGGAACAGTCGTCCGTTGCGATGTAATTCGTGCACGGTAGGGCGGATGGGCATTTGATACGGCCACATCTTAGCCTTGCTAGGCAGTGCGCTTCCCTTGCGCAAGTTACAGGGCGCGCAAGCTGTTACGACGTTGTCCCAGCGGGTCTGTCCGCCGCGAGCGCGAGGAATGAGATGGTCGAACGTCAAATCCTCCTGGCGGCCGCAATACTGGCATGTGAATCGGTCGCGTAGGAACACGTTAAAACGCGTGAAGGCCGGATAAAGCGCCGGCTTCACATAAACTTTCAGCGATACCACGCTTGGCAGCTTCATTTCGAAGCTGGGGCTGCGTACGGATTTCTCATATTCAGAGACGATGTTCACGCGATCCATGAACACGGCCTTGATAGCGTCCTGCCACCCCCACAGCGAGAGGGGGTAATAGCTTAACGGCCTATAATCAGCGTTAAGAACGAGGGCCGGATAAGCTGCTGGCGGATGAGATGCGGTCGAAACGGCGGTCACGTCTGCCTTTCCTGACGGTTGTTCCCGTTGGTTTAATGCAGTCACGCTCGCACTACGTCACACGATTATGAATACTATAAACCGTGTTTCAAATATGTGAAGAGGCGGATTCGCACCGTTTTCCGCGAATCCGCGCCAAAATGTCTCAGTTGTAGTGAGTTACTTTTTCGCCAAAAGGTCGCGAATCTCCGTCAACAGCTTAACATCTTCAGGAGTTGACGCTGGTTCGGCTGGAAATTCTCTCTTGCGGAAACGATTGATCTGCTTGACCAAAGCGAAAACCACAGCGCCGACGATCAGCAGATTGATGAGGCCGTTGATAAAATTGCCATAGGCGATAATGGCGTGTCCGGCTTTCTGTGCGGCGTCAAGTGAGGGCATAATATCTCCCTTACCCGACAGATAGGTGAGGTCAATAAAGTAGCTAGAAAAATCGATACCTCCCATGAGGAAGCCGATTGGCGGCATCAAAATATCGCTCACCAGTGATTTGACGATCGCTGTAAAGGCCGCACCGATAATCACACCGACAGCGAGGTCAAACGCGTTGCCCTTGAGAATGAATTCCTGAAATTCCTTAAATGTGTTGCGAAGCATTTCTCGTCCTCCAGTATATAGGGCACCCCTCATGCAAAGCGCTCTGCATGCTCCGCCAGATTATGCCGGACAGGGACGAAATGGCAATGATTTGAATGCGGTATTTCTGTGCAGGATTAGGGAATCAGGCTGTGGAAAAGAGGAAACATACGCATTTGAACGCATATCTTGGAAAATTTTCTGGTGCTAGAGAAAGAAAAGAATAAAGCGATTGCCTGCATATAAACATAAAACTCAAGGACCGCTTCGCGGCAATAGCACACGCAGCAGCCCTTGAGACAATAATCGTAGCTCTTCTTAAGCGTTTAGGCGAAGAAGATCTTAGTTGAGTTTGTAGTTGACGCCTACACGTAAAACGTCAAGGTCGTTCTCATATTTGTAAACGGAGGCGCCACCATTTTTGATGCCGTGACCGTCATTGTCAGTCAAACCTACGTGCAGATACTCGATCTTGCCGGTCAAACGATCTGTGAAAGCGCGTTCAACGCCTAGGCCGACCACGTAACCCCAGCGCCAGCCTGTATTGTCTGCGCCTTGGTCGTTATTGTCGCCCTGATCGCCTTTATTGTATTCGTTGGACTGAACGGCAGCCAAGCCAGCTGTACCGTAAAAGAGTGTCCGCTCGTTAAATTCATAACCAGCACGGCCGCGCAGTGTGAACAGGCCGTTCCAACCGGTGTGCCACCGGTGGCCGTCTCCCCATCTCATGCCATCGTTGCCTGAGATATCAGCCAAGCTCAGATCGCCTTCAACACCAGCTATCCATTTGTCGTTGATAGGATAGTTGTAGCCGAGCGTGACGCCGAGAAGAGCGCCATCAGGATCGTTGCTTGTTGCCGGATGATCCCCATCGGTGGAACCCGGTTGGCAGACGTCTCCATCATCACAGTTATTCCAGTAGTGGGTTGAGCCACCCCAACCGTAACCAACGGTACCACCGATATACATACCGCCCCACGCAAAAGCGGACGGAGCGTCTTTCAAAGACAACCCATCAGCAAAAGCGCCCGATACGGTCAACGCTAACGCTGCAGTTGTCAAAGAAGCGTATTTTAACATAAGGAAACCCCCATCTTACAGTCCCTCGGTCAGAAATCGGGCAAGCACACTTGCCCATGACCCTGAACCAGCGATGAACATAGTCGGAGGAAATTGGGGGGCGAGTATGTCCCTGACAAGGAATTAAGCCCCAATATGTGGCAATTTTTAGAATAATTAGAAACAAATATGGCAAATCGCCTTCATTGAGCCTGAATTGGGGCTGATGTATCCTCGCCGAAGGCCATATTGACGGGGAGTGTCAATGATTGAGAATCAAAACAACGATCTGAAATCTTTAGTCAGGACGATTCCTGATTACCCGAATAAAGGGATCATGTTTCGTGATGTTACAACATTACTGAAAGATGCTTCAGGTTTTAAAGCTTGTATTGAGCGGCTAGCCGATCCATTTCATTCCGCCGATGTAGAAGCCGTGGTCGGCATCGAGTCGCGCGGGTTTATCCTGGGTGGCGCAGTGGCTGACCGGCTGGGTACAGGGTTTGTGCCATTGCGCAAGCAAGGAAAGCTACCTGCCAAAACCATCAGTCAGGATTACGACCTGGAATATGGTAGCGACGCCATCGAGATCCATGAAGACGCCATCCGCAAGGGCGAACGTATTCTCGTGATAGACGATCTGATCGCTACGGGTGGCACCGCTGAAGCGGCCATTCAACTCGTGCGGCGCATCGGTGGCGAGGTGGTCGGCACGGCGTTTATTATCAACCTGCCTGATTTGGGCGGTTGCAAGCGCTTGGCGGCCTTAGGGCTTCAGTGTCACGCGCTGATGGCATTTGAAGGCGAGTAAGCAGCCTCACGAACTCAAGCGGAGCGGGGATAAGGAAGCCTGACTTCCAACCCCGCTTTCCGCGTAGGCGCGTTATTCCTCAATCCGTCCGAATCAGGCCGGAGGCGGACCGAATACCAAAACCGCATTCAATCCACCAAATGCGAACGAATTCGACATGACGTAATTCAGCTGACGGGAGCGGCCTTCGTTCGGCGTGTAATCCAGATCGCAGTTTTTGCCCGGTTCATCGAAGCCGATGGTGGCGGGCACATAATCGTCTTGCATGGCCTTCACAGCGGCGACAGCCTCCACGCCGCCGCCTGCGCCAAGGCAATGTCCATGCATCGACTTGGTGGACGAGATCGACACTTTCTCAGCGTCCTTGCCGAACACCTTGCGGATTGCGGCGGTTTCGTTGATGTCGTTGGCGGTGGTGGCGGTTCCGTGAGCGTTGATATAGTCGATATCGCCAGGCGAAAGCCGCGCATCGTCGAGCGCTATTTTCATGGCGTTCGTGGGGCCGTCGATATCCGGATTCACCATGTCGCCCGCATCGGATGTCATGCCGAATCCCATCAGTTCCGCCAACGGCGTAGCACCGCGTGCTCGCGCGTGCTCCAGTTCTTCGATCACCAAAAGCCCAGCGCCTTCAGCGAGCACGGTGCCGTTGCGACGATGGGCAAACGGCCACAGACCATCCGGCGACAGCACACGCAGCGCCTGCCAGGAACGCATTGATCCGTAAGTGAGGCAGGCTTCCGATGCGCCAGCCACGCCGAAATCGACCATGCCAGCGCGAATCATCTGATATGTCAGGCCGATGGCGTGCGAAGCCGTGGAACACGCGCTCACGGTACCAAAAGCCGGGCCTTTCAACCCGTAATCGATACTGACATGCGCAACGGCGGATGATGCGATCGTGCGCAATAACGTAAGTGGATGCGTGGCTTTCTTCTCCAGGACAAAGATGTCCTCGTACCCTTTTTCCAGCGTGTTCAAACCGCCGATGCCTGACCCGATCACGGCAGCGGCGCGCTCACCATTGGCCACTTTGCCTTCAATTCCGGCCATACTCATAGCTTCGGCGGCGGCGACGCCAGCAAATTGTGAGTAGCGGTCAGCGAGCAGCAATAGCTTCGACAGATTATATTTCTGCGGATCGAAGTTTTTCACCTCAGCAGCGATGGTGATGTAAAGATCTTGCAACGGGAAACCAGTGATCGGGCCAATCGCGCAGGTTCCTTCACGCGTGTTCGCCCAGAATTCATCAACGCCGATGCCGGTTGGCGCGACAACGCCCATGCCAGTTACGACAACCCGTCTTGCTTCGTTGGGGCCCGCCATACTTTGCCTTTATCGTTATGCTGTGCTGGTGTGCAAGAAAGAAGAAGCCACGGTTTTCTAAGCCGCTTTGGCGTCTATAAGTGCTTTTACGCGCTCGACGACAGAGCCGACAGTGGCAAAATCCTGCACGTCTTCGTTGGCGTTATAAGGGATCTGGATACCGAAAGCGTCTTCGATATCAAACACGATCACAGCCAAATCGAGCGATTCAATTTCCAGATCGCTGAGTTTGGTATCCAGAGCAATAGTCTCAGGTGGCTCTTTCATGTTTTTCTTGAGAATAGCAGTAATCTTGTCGGCTACTTCATCCATTGTTTTCTCCCTGCTCTCACTGGCCGGAGGCGCGCAGAAACTCTCCACACCATGAAGCGTTATATACTGGGTTCCCAGATAGCCGTAAAATTGTGGGGAGTCTAGAGCTTCGTCCGCATTGCTAGAGGATTGCAATAAGAATGGTTACTCATACACGCCTGTTGAAAAACACCCTATTGCTTGCGGGTGTACACATCAAGTTATCCAGCAATTTGGCGATACGGTATTGGCGCGGGTGATTATCGCAAGCCTGTGATTGTCAATTATCGGAAAAAAGCGAATAATTGTGGAGTTGCCCACTCCACGGGCATCAAAAAGGAAATGCCCCAAGAATAAGGAAGATGGCGACATGGATAAAGAGCGTACGTCGTCTGCAGACCATAACGGAAAGCAACGCACACCTGATACGCCCCGCAAACCATGGCTGAAAGCTTATCCTGCCGATGTGGATTGGTCAGCGCCTTTGAAAGGAACGCCGCTGCCTGCATTGTTTGAAAACACATGTGTTCGTTTTGGCAGCCGCGTGGCAACGAACTTTCTGGGCAAGGAACTCACCTTCGCCGAGCTGGCCGAGATGGTCAATCTGGCGGCTAGCGGATTGCAGAAGCACGGTGTTGGCAAGGGCATTAATGTGGGGTTGCTGCTTCCCAATACGCCAACTTATGTCGTCTTTTATTACGCGATCCTCAAGGCGGGCGGCACAGTTGTGAATTTCAACCCGCTCTATGCGCGCGATGAACTGATTCATCAGGCTCGTGATGCGCATATCCATATGCTCATCACCCTCGATCTGGCCGCGTTGTTCCCGAAGGCTGAAGCGCTGCTTGAAGCGGGCACGGTGAAACATGTGGTGATGTGTCCACAAGGAAATTGCCTCCTGGCGGGAGTCGCCCTTCATAGACCAGCTCATCGACATGGACGATCTCATGGATAACGATGGACAGGTTGCGCCTGTGCCCATTGATCCGAACAATGATATCGCCGTGCTGCAATATACGGGCGGCACCACGGGGCAGCCGAAAGGCGCCATGCTGACGCATACCAATCTTTCGGTAAATGTAGAGCAGATCAGCATGTGGGCGCCAGAGCTGGTTCCTGGCGAAGAATGCCTCATGGGAATTTTGCCGTTTTTCCATGTGTTCGGAATGACCGTGGTCATGAATTTCTCGGTCGCTAAAGCGGCAACGATGATCCTGATGCCGCGTTTCGATACCAAAAGCGCCTTGAAAATCATTCGGACCACAAAGCCAACGATTATGCCGGGAGTGCCAACGCTTTATAACGCGCTGATACATTCACCATATTTGCGCGAAGGCGACCTAGCGTCGCTGAAATTTTGTATTTCAGGCGGGGCCGCGCTTCCGCTGGAGATCAAGCGTGAGTTCGAGAAAGTCGCCGGGTGCCATTTGGTGGAAGGCTATGGCCTTTCCGAAACGTCGCCTGTGTTGACGGTCAATCCGGTGAAGAGCGATCCTAAGGAAGGCTCCATCGGCATTCCGTTGCCGGGCACGTGTCTATCCATCCGTTCGCTGGATGACCCATCGCGCGAGGTCATGCTGGGCGAGCGGGGCGAATTAGCGGCTGCCGGGGCCCAGGTCATGAAAGGCTATTGGCAGCGTCCTGTAGAGACCTCCGAATGCATGAGCGGCGAATTTTTCCGCACCGGCGATGTCGGCTATATGGACGCGGAAGGCTATACATTCATTGTCGATCGCATCAAGGATATTATCATTTCTTCTGGTTTTAACGTGTATCCGCGCCAGATTGAGGAAGCTATTTACGAGTTTCCAGCAGTGGATGAAGTAACGGTTCTCGGTGTTCCTGATAATTACCGCGGCGAAGCGCCTAAAGCGTATGTCAAACTTCATGATGGCGCGACTGCGACAGAAGATGAGATCTTCAAGTTCTTGCAGCCGAAGCTGTCGAAAATCGAGATGCCATCGGCAATCGAGTTTCGCAAAACGTTGCCCAAGACCTTGATTGGCAAACTCTCCAAGAAGGAACTGCGCGCTGAACTGGAAGAGGGCACAGGTTAGTTTTAAGCATTGAGCTAAGGCTCTCGATCTGAGAAACAGAGCTGCCCCCCGAATCGCGGACAGTTTTCTAAGCTTGATCCGCTAGTGACAGCCGAATAGTTGCTGCATCAATGTAATAAAATTACTGGATCTGACTGAAAGTCCACTAATGTGACAATCATTAATTTTGTGCTTTGAAAAAACTGCAACTTGCCACATGCGAATTGTAGGGCTTGTTAACATTCATCGCACAGAGCTCACGCCGTAGTGTATAGCGTCAGCGCAATTACCGTTTCCTTACCGCCATTGTTGGTTTAATCTTATCGTCTTGCTGTTTGCCAACATCTAGGAGCGAGCTTCCTGTCACCGCCAATTGAAACAGCCCCTTTCTTTGCCTTCGACAACAGCTATGCGCGGTTACCTGCATATTTTTACGCACGCATTGAGCCCACGCCGGTTGCAATGCCTAAACTCGTGCGTCTTAACGAACGGCTCGCCGCGCATTTGAACCTTGATCCAGCCGCTCTCGCCACGCCAGAAGGAGCTGAGATTTTCGCAGGCAATCGCATTCCTGCTAAGGCTGAGCCTCTGGCGATGGCTTATTCCGGGCATCAGTTCGGGCAGTTCGTGACGCAGCTTGGCGATGGCCGCGCCATTCTCCTGGGCGAAGTCATTGACCGCGACGGTGTGCGTCGTGATATCCAGCTCAAAGGCTGCGGCCGCACGCCATTTTCCCGCCGGGGCGATGGCCGCGCCGTGCTCGGGCCGGTTTTGCGCGAGACTATCGTCAGCGAAGCCATGGCGGCGCTCGGCATTCCGACAACGCGAACGCTCGCCGCAGTGACGACAGGCGAAACAGTGTGGCGCGAAACGCAGTTGCCTGGCGCGGTGTTGACGCGTGTGGCGGCGAGCCATGTGCGCATTGGCACTTTCCAATATTTCACGGCTCGCGGCAATGTTGAAGCCACGCGTACCCTTGCTGATTACGTGATTGCGCGGCATTTTCCTGAAGCAGCGCAGGCAGCAAATCCTTATGGCGCGCTGCTGGATGCAGTGATTGCACGGCAAGCGTTGCTTATCGCGCAGTGGATGCACGTCGGCTTCATTCACGGCGTCATGAATACGGACAATATGTCGATCGCTGGAGAAACCATCGATTACGGCCCTTGCGCGTTCATGGATAGCTATCATCCAGAGACGGTGTATAGCTCCATCGACCATCACGGACGCTACGCTTACGGGAATCAGCCACGGATTGCGGTCTGGAACCTCGCTCGCCTGTCGGAGGCGCTGCTGCCGCTGCTCGCCGATAATGTGGATACAGCAATTGAATTGGCTGAAAGCGCTTTGAGCGCATTCTCGGTGCGCTTTGAGGCTGCTTATGCGGATGGCATGCGCAGAAAGCTCGGCCTGTCTCGCTCAGAGGCCGGCGATATGGAGCTGGCGCGCGATCTTCTGGCGCGAATGGCGGACAGCGGCGCCGATTTCACCTTGATATTCCGTCGTTTGAGCGGCGCGGATGGCTGCACGTCGGCTCGCGAGCTGTTCACCGATCTCCAAGCTTTCGATGAATGGGCGGAGCGGTGGCGTGCGCGTCTTGCCGCTGAAAATGTGGCTCCGCACGAGCGCCAAGCGATGATGCGGCGCGCTAATCCCGCATATATCCCGCGTAATCATCTCGTTGAGGAAGCGATTGCCGCTGCTGAGGAGAGGGGCGATTTCGGCCCGTTTAATACGCTCATGACTGTGCTCGCGGCGCCCTTTGACGATCAGCCCGGTTTTGCACGCTATGCTCAACCTCCACGACCCGATGAAATCGTGCACCAGACCTTTTGTGGCACCTGAGGCGGCTTCGCCTTATTGGCGTGAGGATTATTCAGGCACACCTCGCCATGCTCATGCTTATCGAAGAGCAGAACAAAAAGTGCGGTTTGTTGGGCCTTAGTGTCGCGCAAATCCGTGCTGCCCGTATTCGAAGAATTCAACAGCATTCTGTTTTATCCCGTGCAGTACGAGAGCGAAGAAGAACTGGCCGGGATCGATATGAAACCGCTTGTAGGCCACCTCGCCGCTTGGAACTATTTTCAGTTTATTGACGCGCCTGAAAACGCTACATCCATCAAGACATGGCGCAAGTTCATCAAAAACGCCAAGCGCGTTACCAACGCCCCGATGGAAGCTCACTATATCGGCTTCAACATGTGGGTGAAGGCTGTTGAAAAGGTAGGCTCCACCGATTTTGACAAGATCATCGCCGCGTTGCCAGGTATCAAATGCCGAATCTGAGGGCGGAACGTCCACCATGCGCGCAAACCATCACAGGGAGGTAAAAGTGAAGCTTTTTGATCCGGCCAACCGCCACCGTTCGAACCGTCATGCAGAAATCTGGGCGCTATACGAAATAGCCCATACGCTGGTTGATTTCACCGCCGCCAGCATGTTCGTCATCGGTTCGGTACTGTTTTTCTATCCCTCAACGACCTATGCGGGCACCTGGCTGTTCCTCATCGGCTCGATTTTCTTCGGGCTGAAGCCCACAATCCGACTGGTGCGAGAAATCAAGCTGTTGTCGCTCGGTGAAACAGAAGTCGTGGCGGAAGAACTGGATAACTGAAGTGTCCGGTCGGCTCGGGCAAGACGGAAGTTGCCGCCATCACAGGCCAGACACGGGACAGGATGCCCATTATTTGCTCATGGTGAACCAGAGGAAACTTGCAGCAAAAGCCATCCTGAAATGGGAAGCTGCGAACGGCCCGTGAACGCGAATTGCAAAACCGGGCAATTATACGCGACCAAAATAATGCTAACCCATTGATTTAACTGGTGATCCCGGCAGGGCTCGAACCTGCAACCCCCAGCTTAGAAGGCTGGTGCTCTATCCAGTTGAGCTACGGGACCGTCACAAAAAACGGGATAGGAATTCGATCAACGAGCCGTTAGCCCCCTACCCCACTTCATTCACCAAATCAAACGTCTCACATCGCGCTATAAAGACGCCTCGCTTCACTTTGAGCGCCAAATCTGCACGTCTCATCGCTAAGGCGCGCCCAACATAGCCCTCTCCGCAAAATTTTTAAAGCATCTTTAAATGCCTTCTGCGCCTTTAATGCGTCCAACTGCCGATGCGGCCGAATTTGAAATTATCGGCATAAGCGCGCTTCACCGGTTTACGGGCGTGCGGCTCGAATATTCGGTAAGGGATGCCGTTGCGCGTGGCGAAAGCAACTGCTTCTTCCTTTGTGGGAAAACTTAAGGAAACCTGCTGTTTCGTGTCGCCCGAAGTGGTCCATCCTGTCAGCGGATCCGCTGCCTTGGGCAAAACGGGTTCGTAATCAAGCCGCCAAAGTTTGGTCTTCGCAGCGCCAGACTGCATAGCCGTCTTGGCTGGCTGGTAGATGCGTGCAACCGCCATATTCCCTCCCGAGTAAATGCGAACCATAATATTGATATCGCCTTTAAGGAAATGCGCAAGAGGAAGCGGCGCGTTTTCATGTGTCGTAACGGTTTTGTTTCGCGATCAGATCGGTTACACAAGCAAGCGAAATCCAATTTTCAGGGCCTCCCTTTATGTCCGCTGACAGTCAGAGCCAAACACAACCTCTTGGTATCATCGCCGCAGGAGGCACTATTCCGGGCGCGGTTGCCGAGGCCGCGCTTGCCAAGGGACACGCGGTGCATGTGGTTGCGCTCAGAGGACAGGCTGATCCGGCCATGGAGCGTTTTCCGCATAACTGGGTGCGTATTGGACAAGTCGGACACATCCTCGGCTCGCTGCGGCGGGCAGGATGCCGCGATGTGGTGATTGTCGGCAGTTTACGCCGCCCGAATATCTGGCGCACTGGCATGGACTGGGGGCTGATCCGCCATTTCCCGACACTCTGGGGGCTGACGCGTGGCGGCGATGACAGCATCTTGCGGCGCGTGGTGCGCTTCTTTGAGGGGCAAGGCTTTACCGTGCGAGGCGCGCATGAATATGCGCCGTCGCTGCTGGCGCCTTTAGGAGCGCTTGGCGCGGTGCAGCCTACCGCCGAGCACGAAAGCGACATTGCACGTGGCCAAGCGCTGTTGCGGGCGACGGCGCAATTCGATGTGGGGCAAGCCGTGGTGGTGGCGCGCGGCTATGTGCTGGCGGTGGAGGCCGCAGAAGGCACCGACGAAATGCTCAAACGGTGCGGTGGGCTCCGCCAGTGGGGGCGGAAGGGCCGTTCCGGCGTTCTAGTGAAGCTCCCCAAAGCGGGACAGGAAATGCGCGTTGATATGCCCGCGATCGGCGCAAATACGGTTGAGAACGTGGCGGCGGCAGGGCTGGCAGGCATCGCGGTGGCCAGCGGACAGGTCATCGTCGCCGATCTTGAAGAAACCGTGCGTCTTGCCGATAAACACGGTGTGTTCGTGGTGGGTATCGATACGGCCTAACGTATTTCTCACGCCTTCAGAGTCGCTTCATTTCCTTCCTGCATTTTCCTTGCAACCGGTTGATTTTACATTCCTCTTGCGGAATGCTGACGCTTGATATATAAAGAATGAATATTTTTGAAATTCTTCATTCTTTAGTCGCGAGCAACAAGGACAGCAGGTAAGAACTTTGGCGCACTCACAAGAAGAAACAAGAAACAAAATCCTTGAGGAAACCGAGAAGCTGTACCGTCACTACGGCTACGCGAAAACCACTATTAGTGACATCTCTGAAGCATGTGGCATGTCATCCGCCAATATTTATCGCTTTTTTCCATCAAAATCAGCGCTCACCGAGGCGATATGTAGCAATGTCATTCACGGAATCGAACAGCGTTTAAGTGAAGTCGCTAACTCACCTGGAACAGCTTCCGAACGGCTGCTGAAATTTATTCAGGTCATGTATCAAGTCACATTAGAAAATTTACTCGATAATCGGAAAGTACATGAACTTGTTGTGTTCGCCATGACAGAGCAATGGCTAACGCTCCGTACACATTTAGAACATATCGAAGAGCTATATGCTGTAATCATCAAGGATGGTGTCGAAACTGGCGAATTTCCGCCTTGCGATGTGGCGCGCGCTGCAAAAACCGTGCAAGCGGCAGCGGTAACGCTATGCCACCCGGAAGTGGTCGCTATGAAACTCGATGACGATGATCGCGCCACGCCAGAGGAAATCGCTGCATTGATTATTAATGCCTTAAAACATAGAGCCACCGAACTATAGGACAACGCACCCTTAAAGAGGGCAAGGCCAATGAGTATGTTTGATATTAAAAGAAGTGTATGGCCGCGAATAGGTGTAAAGAAGCGAAAATTATTACTTTCTGGCCATTTACATTCAGCGGCCACAATCCTAACGGCTGCGGGAGCGATTTTTATACTATCCGCCTGCCAGGACGATAAGTCTGCCTCTGATAGCCATGTCCGCCCTGTTAAGGCAATCGTCGTACACAAAGTAACCGGCGCGATCACACGCACATTTTCTGGCGCCGTACGGGCGCGCGTGGAAAGCAAGCTTGGCTTCCGCGTACCGGGCAAAATTCTGGAGCGCAAAGTCGATATCGGCGATAGCGTCAAGGCAGGCCAAGTAATCGCGCGGCTTGACGATAAAGACATGATGCTCAATCTGAATAGCGCCAAAGCCAACGTTGCCGCCGCGAAGTCACGTTTTACCGTAGCTGCAACGGCGCTTAACCGCGCTCAGTTTCTTTTTGCGCGTGGCCATACGCCGAAAGCCGTTATAGATCAACGCCAGCTTGAGTTCGATGCAGCCGATTCATCGCTTAAAGCGGCCCAAGCGCAAGCCCAACAAGCTGAGAACACGACGAAATACGCGACCCTCACCGCTCCGGATAGCGGAATCGTTTCTGCGGTACACGCCGAAGCCGGACAGGTTGTCGCCGCAGGCACTCCGGTCATCAGCCTAGCAGAAACAGGGGCAATCGAAGTCGCGCTTGCGGTTCCTGAGCAGGACGTAACCCAGTTGACCATCGGCGCCGCCGTCGATTTGAGCCTTTGGGCGGATCGCTCGCTGAAAGCCAAGGGACGTATTCGTGAAATCGCAGGGCAGGCCGACCCCGCCTCACGCACCTACGCCGTGCGCGTAGCCATCATAGACCCGCCAGCAACCATTCGGCTCGGCATGACGGCAAGCGCCACGCTCCGGCTGGGGAAACGCCCCCCACGTATTATCGTGCCGATTTCCGCAATCACCCAGATCGACGACGATAACGTGGTCTATGTTGCTGACCGCAAGTCTTTCAAAGTTGAGCCGCGCAAGGTGACATTGGCGGGGCTTACAGATAATGGCGTCAAGATCGCTTCCGGACTGCGCCCAGGAGATATCGTCGTAACGGCTGGCGTGCAGTTTCTCAAACCAGGCAAAAAAGTAAAACTCTCGGAGGCGGTAATCAAAACCGCGTCAGTGCAATAATCCATCTATTCCTTATCCATCGCTTTCTTAGATCCGGCGTAAAAGGCGACTTGCGATGACCGAACTGTCAAAGCTTCCTTCTCCCAATCCACAGCGTGGTTTCAACTTGTCGCGCTGGGCGATAGAGCATGTCAGTCTCACGCGTTTTCTCGTGGTGCTTATTCTTGCGGCGGGCGGCTTATCGCTCTTCAGTATGGGCCAGAAGGAAGACCCTGATTTCACTTTCCGCGCCATGATTGTGCGTGTGATCTGGCCTGGCGCTTCGGTTAAGGAAATGCAAGCGCAAGCGATAGACAAGATCGAGCAGAAACTACAGGAAACGCCTAATCTTGACTATATCCGGTCATATACTCGCGCAGGCAGTTCTGTGATTGTAGTCAGTATTCGAGGCGAAGCGCGCGGACGCGAGGTCACTGACGCTTTTTATCAAGTCCGCAAAAAACTCAGCGATATCAAACATACCCTTCCCGCAGGCGTCATCGGTCCGTTTTTCAACGACGAGTTCGGCGATACATTCATTACACTGCATGCGCTAACCGGCGACGACTTCAGCTATCCGGAATTGAAAGCGCACGCCAAGCGCATTCGCGATCAATTGTTAAGAGTTTCCGGCGTCGAAAAAGTCGAACTGCTCGGCACGCTGGATGAAAAAATCTATATAGAAACCTCTTCGAAGGCGCTTGCCGAACGCCAACTTTCGCCGCTCGACATTCAGAATGCGCTGGCCGCCCAAAATACACTGGAACCCGCCGGCATCGTTGAAGGCCCTGACCGTTCGGTGCGGCTGGATGTCAATGGGTTCGTGAAAAGTGTTGAGGAAATCCGCGAACTGCGCCTGCGCCTCGGCGGGCAGACCATCCGGCTGGGCGACATCGCTACCGTAAAGCGGGGACTTGAAGACCCGCCAAGCTCGCAAATTCGATACAATGGCAAAAACGCCGTTGTTATCGGAACCGTAATGGGCGAAGGCTTCAAGGTTACCGATGTCGGCAAAAAGATTGAAGAAGTGCTGGGCAAGGCAACGACGGAGCTTCCCCTTGGTCTTGAGCTGGGCCCGATCGCCAATCAACCGAAGGTGGTTGCCGACTATGTCGGCGACTTCCTGCAATCGCTGGGGGAAGCGCTCGTCATCGTGCTGGGCATATCGTTTTTGTCCCTCGGCTGGCGTGTCGGCTTTGTGGTCGCACTGACCATTCCTCTGGTTTTAGGCGCGACATTCGGCATTATGTCGATTATTGGCATTGATCTACAGCGCATTTCGCTGGGTGCCCTGATCATCGCGCTGGGGCTGCTGGTCGATGACGCCATGATCGCCGTGGAGATGATGGAGCGAAAATTACGCGAAGGCTTCGATATGAAGAGCGCGGCGAGTTTCGCCTATAGGTCCACGGCCTTTCCTATGTTAACTGGCACGCTTATCACTGCGGCTGGATTTATACCCGTGGGTTTTGCGGCTTCGACAGCGGGCGAATATGTGGGGTCTCTGTTCTGGGTTGTGAGCATAGCGCTGATCACATCGTGGATTGCCGCAGTCTATTTCACGCCATGGATCGGCTATACGATCCTGAAACCGCATACTCCGGCTCCAAACACCGAGCACGAAGCGTTTCGTGGACCTTTCTACCGGCGGCTTGAAACCGCTATCGATTGGTGCGTTACGAACCGTCGCTTAGTTGTGGCGATAACGCTTATCGCTTTCGTTATCGGCATCGGCGGTTTTGCTTTCATTCCCAAGCAGTTTTTCCCAGCCTCAAACCGTCCGGAAGTGCTGGTCGATCTGTGGTTACCTGAGGGCACATCGTTCCAGCGCACCAAAGCCCAGGCAAAGGCCGTGGAAAAAACCATGCTGGCGGATAAGGACATCTCTACCGTGACCACGTTCGTGGGCGTGGGCGCACCACGTTTCTATCTGCCGCTTGATCAACAACTGCGTAACCCGAACTTTGCCCAGCTTCTTATAATGACGCCTAACACTGAGGCGCGTGACCGTGTGATCAGCCGCGTACGTAAACTCCTAAACACCGACTACCCGGATATCCGTTTTAAGGTGGACAGACTGTTCAATGGGCCGCCTGTCGGGTGGCCAGTACAATTGCGTGTCACCGGACCAGAGCACGAGCAGGTCCGCAAGTTAGCGAAGAAAATCGAACAGACGATGCGCGCGCATCCGCAGATAAGCACCATCCATACCGACTGGCTGGAGCCTGTGCCGACGCTCCACCTTGATGTTGACCAGGACCGGGCGCGGGCTATCGGCGTAAGTTCGCTTTCAATACGACGCACGCTACAGACTGTGTTGAGCGGCCTGCCGCTGGGTGAGTTCCGTGATGGCGAAGAAACTATCAGCGTAGTGCTACGTGAGCCCAAAGACGCCAGCAACACATTAACGGCTGTGGAAGCATCCTACGTCAAGACGGCAACCGGCGCGTCTGTGCCTCTTACGCAAGTGGCGCGGGTAAAATTCGTGATGGAGCCTGGCATCGAGTGGCGGCGAAACCGTCAGCCATCAATTACCGTACGCGGCGTAGTGCCCGATGACGTGCAATCGCCCGACATCACCAAGGCCATATACGCGCAATTAAAACCGCTACGCGATGCCCTGCCTGTGGGCTATAGCATCGAAATGCAGGGCGCAGTGGAAGAATCTGCCACAAGCCAGGAGTCCATCAACGCCAAGATGCCTATCATGTTTTTGGTCATCATTTTGCTGCTGATGGCGCAACTCCAGCATGTTGGCAAAATGGCGATGGTGCTGGCCACAGGACCGCTAGGGCTAATCGGCGCGTCAATGGCGCTATTGATTTTTCAGGCGCCGTTTGGCTTTGTCGCCATTCTCGGCGTAATCGCGTTGTCGGGCATGATCATGCGCAATAGCGTCATTCTCGTTGACCAAATCGACCAAGATCTATCGCATGGAATGCAGATGCGTGAGGCAATTGTGGCCTCAGCAGTGCGCCGTTTCCGACCGATTGTGCTAACAGCGGCAACGGCCGTTTTAGCGCTGGTTCCGCTTGCAAGATCGCTGTTCTGGGGACCGATGGCTCTCGCCATGATGGGCGGGCTCATCGCAGGCACTCTGTTGACCCTCGCTTTCGTGCCTGCGCTTTACGCCCTCAGCTTTGGCGTGGATAGTGAAGAAGCGGAAAAAGAAGAGGCTGCGTCATCTGAACAGAAGTCACTTCTGAAGCCTGTTCTAGAGTCTTCCTAAAAGTAACGTTCGTTCAAATAAACGCACGTTTACCGCACTGGCACGGCTTGTGCTGTGGCACTCAATATGCGCAAAATCGGTTCGTCATTTCACGAAATCGACAAACCGGTTTAGAGTGACGCTGCGTTTTTGCTTACAGCAATTAGTGTGCCGACGTGCTGAAATCCTCTCGCCTTAAATACATATCGATGAAGCCTCTGATAGGAGGCATGGCTGTCATTATTGCGCTATGTATTATTCTGCCTTGGCAAGTTTCACACTGGGTGAGGCAAATCGCTCTTGATGAAATTGCTGTTCGCTCCCACTACACGCTTAAGCTGGTGGTGCAAAACCTCGGGGGCGAACTCGCAAAATACAGATATCAACCCCAATTGTTGTCCAACATTCCAAATTTCAAATTGGCTCTGTCAGGCCAGGCAACGCCAGAGCTGCTCAAAACCGTGAACCTGGAATTAGAGCGGATCAACAACGTAACCGGCGCGCTTGATACCTATTTGATGGATGCCAATGGTCTCACTATCGCTGCAAGCAATTGGAATAAGAAAAAGCCATTCATAGGTCGCAATTTTAATTTTCGCCCCTATTTTCAAGCGGCCATGCAAGGACGTCTTGGACGTTACTACGCTCTTGGAACGACATCCAATAAGCGCGGATATTATTTTGCTTATCCGGTTTATCATAACTCAAACATAATTGGCGCTGTCGTTGTAAAAGTTCAGATTGGATACTTGGAAAAGGAATGGCGAACCAGTGGCCATGAGGTCCTGGTGGTTGACCCGAATGGCGTTGTTTTCTTAAGCAGCAAACCAGAATGGCGATTTCGGACACTCAAACAACTACCAGCATCAACCGTTAAGGAGCTGAAAGACAGCCAGCAATATAGCAACAGAAATCTTTTGCCGCTTCCGATTGCAAAATATTTCTCAAGTGAAGAGACATATCCGCTCATCAAAATTACGGCTAATTCTAAAGAGCAGAGACAAAACGGCGGACCGCGCCATGTCGAATATCTGGTGACGGATTACGATATGAAGGATGCCGACTGGAAGGTCATGCTGCTGACCGAAACCAAAGATATCCGCTGGCAAGTCAATATGGCGATGATCGGTGTGGGGTTGTTGATGGCGACCCTTATCCTGGTGGCCGCCAATTTATATCAGCGCCGGAAACGCATCCAGGATCGCATTGCGATGCAAGATGGCGCCAAAAAAGATCTGGAGCGGCGCGTATCTGAACGTACTGCGGAACTCATTGAAGCCAATTACCGGCTGACAAAAGAAATCCAAGTCCGGGGCCGGGCCGAAGAAGAATTGCTGCTCACACAATCCGAGTTGGTGCAGGCAACGAAACTTGCCGCTTTGGGGCAGCTGTCCGCAGGATTGAGCCACGAGTTGAACCAGCCATTGGCGGCGATACGTAATTACGCTGATAATGCGCGCGCCTTTATTGAGCGTGGCGATACCAAGACGACCTTTAATAACCTCATGGCCATCTCGGAACTTATTGCCAGAATGTCCCGCATCATCAATAACTTGAGGACATATGCCCGCGATGAGCCCATTGCGACCCGGCCCGTTCTGCTCAGCAGCGCCATCGATAGCGCGCTCAATCTTCTCGGCGTGCGTATCAAGACGGAACACATCATAGTGCATTACGATCCGAAGGCGGCGGATGTTTACGTCCTGGGTGGCGAAGTACGGTTACAACAGGTGTTCGTCAACCTCTTGTCTAATTCACTCGACGCGGTAAGCGAGGCGCAGCTAAAGCAAATATATATCTCGGTCGTACGGAACGATGGTTACGTTGCAATCCATATTCGCGATACCGGGGCCGGCATTCCAGAAGGTCAGCATAAAAATGTCTTCGATCCCTTCTTCTCCACCAAAGAAACCGGGCAAGGGATGGGGTTAGGGCTTTCCATCACTTACGGGCTTGTGACCCAGTTTGGGGGCACGATCAACGCCGCTAATCATGATGACGGCGGAGCAGTGTTCGTGGTTATCCTAAAAGAGACCATGAACGCCGTTCAGGAATTTTCATAAGCGCATCCCCTTATCAAGATTACCGTTGCGGCTGGAAAAACTCATCTATTTTCAAGAAATTGCTTTTGCTTGGGCGAAAATTTGGGGATGGTTATGTACGCTGTTTAGTAAATGCGCTTTCAGCGTCGAACATGATGCGATGGGTTTTGCATTAATACCCCCATCCCACATGAGGCAGCGCAAAAATTTCATGCTGGCGAGATAAGCTGGCGAGCTAAAACGTGCTACAAAACAAAAAGGCTACAGTAAGGTTTTTCACACGTGTCATGTCTCAGGTAATTCTTGTCGATGATGAAGAACATGCTCGCGTTGCATTTTCGCAATCACTTGAATTGCGGGGCTTGCGCGTCACAGTTTTTCCATCCGCAAGCCATGTGCTAGACGAAATCAATTGCCAATGGCCCGGCGTTCTCGTCACGGATATCCGCATGGCGGGGCTTGACGGCCTCGCGCTGATGGCCCAGGCGTTGACGATCGACCCTGAACTCCCTGTCATATTAATGACAGGGCACGGCGATGTTCCCATGGCTGTCAAAGCCATGCGTGACGGCGCATACGATTTTCTAGAAAAGCCTTTTTCATCCGACGTTCTTGCCGACGCCGTCCAGCGCGCTCTAGAAAAGCGGCGGCTGACCATCGAAAATCGCCAGTTAAGAGCCCAACTTTCCGGCAACACATCGTTGGAGCAAACATTGGTGGGACGCAGCCCGGGCATGACGAAACTGCGCGAGCTGGTTCGCAATTACGCCCCCACCGATGCTGATGTCATGATCCTGGGCGAAACAGGATCAGGCAAAGAACTTGTGGCGCGCAGCCTGCACGAACTCAGCCAGCGCGCGGAAAAGCGGTTCGTCCCGATAAATTGCGGCGCGCTGCCAGAAACCGTCATCGAAAGCGAGCTGTTCGGTCATGAGCGCGGATCTTTCACAGGCGCGGTAAATCAAAGAATTGGCAAGTTCGAACACGCCATAGGCGGAACGCTTTTTCTCGACGAGATCGAGAGCATGCCATTGAGCCTGCAAGTAAAATTGCTGCGCGTACTTCAGGACCGGAAAATTTCGCGGCTGGGATCTAACGACGAGATCCCCATTGATGTTCGCGTAATCGCGGCGTCAAAGGTCGATTTAAAGGAGGCCGCGCTTCAGGGGCGCTTCCGCGAAGATTTATTCTATCGGCTCAATGTATTATCGCTTGTTATCCCTCCTGTGCGCGAACGGCGTGAAGATATCCCGCTTCTCTTTTGTCATTTTCTAGAGCAGGCGGCCATTCGCTATAAAAAGCCGATGACAGAAGTGGACATCAAAACGCTCACCTCGCTGCTCTCCCATAACTGGCCTGGCAATGTGCGGGAAGTTCAGAACGCTGCAATGCGCTATTGCCTTGGCCTGTACACTCTACCGCAGGAAGACCAAGACGCAGAGCAAGAAGCCATGCACGATACGAGCTGGCTGGCCACGCAAGTCGCAAACTTTGAGAGTGAAGTCATCCGGCAAGTGATCGCCAAAAACGATGGCAGCTTGAAACACACTTATGAAGCGCTGGGAATCTCACGTAAAACCCTCTACGACAAAATGCAGAAGTACTCGATTACCGTATCAAAGGAGTGATTTTTAGGAAGGCTCACTTAGCCATATTTTGTTTGTGAAGATTCCTATACATGCCCGCATCGCTTTTGAGTAAGAAATGACCGATACCCCCCTCAAAAAAGCTGTTTATCCTCACATGCCAACTTTAAGAGGTATGGTTGCCATGCTAAACTGTTATCTTATCTAGTTCGCATTTGAGACTAGAAAAACCTGATAAGGCATAAAACCTGCATTACAATTCTCGTTAACAATTGCCATTGCTATCAGGTTTAACTGAACTGCAATCATGCATCAAAGGGAGGCTATACCTATATGCGTAATATTATCTTCACTGCAGCAGCTGGCGTCGTTCTGACATTGACAGCTGCTCCTGCCCTCGCGCAATGCGATAAGGGCGAAGTCGTAATTAAATTCAGCCACGTTACCAATACCGATAAGCACCCGAAAGGCATCGCCGCGACACTGCTTGCCAAGCGCGTCAACGAAGAGATGAACGGGAAAGCCTGTATGGAAGTCTTCCCGAACTCCACACTTTATGACGACAACAAAGTGCTCGAAGCCATGCTGAACGGCGACGTTCAACTCGCAGCGCCTTCATTGTCGAAATTCGAGAAGTTCACCAAGAAGTTCCGCTTATTCGACTTCCCGTTCCTGTTCAACGACATCAATGCTGTGGAACGTTTCCAGCTCTCCGAAGGTGGGCAAAAGCTGAAAAACGCCATGAAAAAACGCGGGCTTTTGGGCCTTGCTTTCTGGCATAACGGCATGAAACAGCTTTCCGCTAACAAACCTCTCATCAAACCTGAAGATGCCAAGGGCCTGAAGTTCCGCGTGCAGGCATCTGACGTGCTGGTCGCGCAGTTCAAGCAACTCGGCGCCAACCCGCAGAAGATGGCCTTTAAAGAGGTTTATGGCGCGCTTCAAACCAAGATCATTGACGGTCAGGAAAACACCTGGTCGAACATCTACGGCAAGAAGTTCTTTGAAGTACAAGATGGCGTGACCGAAAGTAATCACGGCATTCTCGACTATCTGGTGGTGACCTCCTCGAAATGGTGGGATGGTCTGAAACCAGACGTACGTGACCAATTGGCAAAAATTATCCAGGAAGTCACCGCAACTCGTAACGCAGAGTCCACGAAGGTCAACGAAGCTAACAAGAAGAAGATCATCGAGGCTGGCGGTAAAGTTCGTACGCTTACGCCGGAACAGCGCAAAGCTTGGGTTGAAGCACTTAAGCCCGTCTGGAAGAAATTCGAAAAAGACGT
>JARRLC010000040.1:0-16970 GCA_037387425.1 Alphaproteobacteria bacterium | reverse complement strand
TAAACTGAATGCCAACTTCAGCGAAAGTTTGCGACAGAACCCTCTATCCTCAGCGCTCACCATAAAAATTACTTACCAAGCCTCAATGAGAGGGGCTCATTGAGGCTTGGTATTAGCCTATCACTTGAGCTGATTGCTGCTTCTAATCAGATCGTTATATTTCGAAATGGTGTGTTGCTGAGTACCTTTCACCATTTTGGCTGCGTTGTGTTTGATCATTGACTCTTCAGCAACGTTGTAAGGGGTTTTGTCACGAACACGGCGCATGCGCTCCTTGGCTGCTATCAGGAACTTTTCGAGAGCTGAAGTATAGCTAGACCACAGTAAGGGAAGTCCGTCAGGATTATTCTTGGCGAATTTGAGCTCCTCATCGATAGCCATTGAAAAATCACTTATACGGGTAACAGCCTGATCAACAGGAAAGGTCTCTTGGCTAACCAAACGTACCAAAAGTTTAGCCTTATGCATGGTGGCCATATTTAGATAGGGTAGATTGCGCCCGTGCTTTTTTTCGAGAGCCGCCATTTGAGCTTCAATACGTTTGTCGTTTACTACATCAAGCTCTTGGGAAAACAGCTTGCTGGCCTCTAGAAAAGGTTCAACCTGCGCGACAAATTGGGAATGAAGCTTTTTACCTTTGGCGAATTTATCATCCTTGTAATCTCCCCGATCATAATAAGGGTGCATTTCATTGATTACTTGATTAATTCCTTCGACCGATTTGATGTACTTAGCTGCAAAACCGTCCAAAGGAAGTTTTGGTTGCACCCCTTGTGCATCGGAAAACTTTTTACTGCATTTGGTGATGTCACTACCACTGATCGTATAAACCCCGTACACAACCCTTTCTTTGCCCGTTGGACCTTTTTTAAAGTCCTTTACCCAACTAGCATAACGTCCGATAGTTTTGTGAACTTGACGGTCCAGGGTATTAAAGCATTTGATATAGGGTTGTAGTTTTTCATTTAATTGATCTTCAGCGAGCGCTGTTTGAGAGAAGGTCACAAACTGGCATGCGACAAACACTGCCAAAAATCTTGCGGTCAGGATTTTTGGGAAAAACAATTGCATAGGAGCTCCATTTTACTGTCCGCGCTCTGGTCCAAAGCCTTCGTCTTCCAGACGAAGAAGCTGCTCTTCAGAGCGAATCCAAGAGTCCATCCTCTCCTCCCGAAAAATGAGACCCGCGAAGCGGTAAGGTCTCATTTTTCGGGAGGAGAGGATGACCGCTTACGATTTCGGATCTCACTGCGTATTCTACCATCGATACCACATCGTCTGGGCAACGAAATACCGTTACAAGGTGCTGGTTGGAGATATTCGGTTTCGGGCGCGCGAGATCATCCGACAGGCCTGCAGCGAAATGGGCGTGATGATCGTCAAGGGCGTGCTCGCGCGAGACCACGTGCACATGTTCCTGTCGGTGCCGCCAAAGTACTCCGTCTCAGATGTGATCCGTCGGCTCAAAGGGCGCTCGTCGCGGCGGTTGCAGCAGGAGTTCCCAGCGCTCAAAAAACGCTACTGGGGACGGCATTTCTGGGCACGCGGGTATTTTTGCACGACGAGCGGCAACGTCACGGACGAACTCGTACTTCAGTACCTTGAGAAGCACGGGGCCGATGCTACCGACGTCAGTCGGTAGTGGTTCACTGGGCCGTTTCCACCGGGATGTGGGATGCCATGAAGAACAAGACGCCTGCTGAAAAAAAGAGGCGACGGCGCAACGTAAGAATGTCGCACGCAGCTTGATTTCATGGTTCAAACGCGGCCTGCGCCGGTTGCAGTTCTGCCTCCAGCGCCTCATCCCGCCCCCGCCGCTCTGGGCAGGATGGAAAAGTGATGGGTGGTAAGAACGCATCCCGCTCAAGGCTAGACGGGGCATTTAAATTGCGATAAACACCCTGACAAACGCTGTGGGACACGGTTCCAGTTTTGGGACACTCTCCGACGTTTTCCTTTCGGAAAAACCTTATGTATCAAAGGCGGATGTGGTGAAATGGTAGACACACAGGACTTAAAATCCTGAGGGCTTTGCCCGTGCGGGTTCGAGTCCCGCCATCCGCACCAATCGTCATGGCAACCGTTGATATCCCGCCCATTCCAATATCTCCGCCGAATCAAGATCAAAGGCGGATTCTTGAAATCACATCAGGATTCATCGGCGCAATCAAAATTTTGATGGGTGGTAAGGGGATGCGTTTAAACTGGACGGCCATCAGCTCCAGAAACTCACGCGTGGCACCGAAGCACCGGATATCCATCCGCGCGGACCAAAATGTCATAATATTTGAAGCAAACGGAGGGAACTTAAAATTGCCCAACCGACACACAAGGCTGACCTAGCAACTACGCGGGAAAAATGGTGGGCGGTGAGAGGCTCGAACTCCCGACATCCACGGTGTAAACGTGGCGCTCTACCAACTGAGCTAACCGCCCGATACATGCGAACAGCGACGAGTGCATCGCCAGCATGTGATAGCCGCTTATACGGCAATCCGCAGCAAATTTCTACCCCTGCATTACCCAGAAATATCAATCTCTCCTGATATGTGCCAAAGCTCTTACATATTAAGGCTTTTTTAAACCCGAATGGGTAAGATAGAGTTAAGTTAGTGGATTAAACCTGACATTTGTGTCGTGTGCGCGAAACCATAATGGGGGTGGACCACATCACATATCAGGTCAATTTGATCTAACAGTAAATGATTAAGTCGTTAAAAGTATTGAGTTTGAACCTCTATATGCTGGTTCTAAAAGTTGCGGCGGAATAACGCCAGCGGAGCATTTAGAGTAACGCTCTGCACACATTTCGTCGCATAGGCGATATCGTCCGTTATCTGCCATTATAGGCCAGCGCAAAACTTTAGGGCGCACAGCAACAGCAATAACGAGATAAACGCAAAAATTATGAGCAAATCTGGTGGGGACGGTACGAAAACTTCGCGACGTAAAAAGCGGGGGGCGGACCGGGAGATGCAAGAAGTGAATACAAGTGCAAACACAGAAGAACCCGAGGCATCGTTAGAAAGCGAAACAGAACGCTTACGTAACGAACTAGAAGCCGAACAACAACGGGTTCAGCAATTAGAAGAGGCGAGCGACCGGGCCGCCGCGCGACTGGATGCTGCGATAGAGTCGGTAAAAGCCATTTTATCACGGCAGGAATAGACGGGGCCGGTCTGTCCGAGTGGGAGAGAGCCATGGCACAAGTCACAGTAACCGTGAATGGGCGAAAGTTTCGCATGTCTTGCAGCGATGGCGCCGAACAGCGCGTAAAAGAGCTGGCCGCACAGGTCGATACTTATGTGCAGGACATCAAAGGCGGCTACCGTCACGTGCAAGATGACTGGCTGTTTCTCATGGCTGCGCTAATGCTAGCTGACCAACTCGCCGAAGCGCGGACAGAATTGCACCATACATTAACGCAGATTTGTAATCTGCATTCGCCCCAAACTGCGGATAAAAATATATCGTATATACCATCAGGCGATGTTTCGCGCATCGTGGATGCTTCGTCGAAACGGCTAGAGGCTCTGGCTACACGACTCAAAGCGGCAGGTTAATCGACACCTTTTATCTGCACGCTACAAAATTTTGCTGGTATTTTTCCGCAAATTCACCAGATAATAAAGTGCGGAGCTGCGGAGTGCGTTAGGAACACTCTCTATCCCGGGGCCGATGCGATCCATAAGGGAGCTGACCCTGGCCGGGGCCGTGGCCCTAGCTACTCGGCGCCCACCTACTGAGTAGGGCCCAGGCGGATCGAACCGTTCCGACGGCTGTTGTGGCTCCGCATTCTCGCAGCAGGACGATCCGTTTGACCGCCACACCGTCTCCCCCCTCCCCTCAGCTCCACGAGCAGAAAACCAACATGCGCCGCACCATGCGCGCTTTGCGGGACAACATCTCTCTTGCTGTGCGTGAGGAGGCGGCTCAGCGCGTGGCGGCCGAAGGTCTGGGCTTCCTCGCCCATCCTCCGCACACGGAAACAAACACGAATGCACGCGTTGTTGCAGCATATTTTCCCGTTCGCGGCGAGTTTGATTGTCTGCCCCTGCTGGCGCGTCTCGCCACAGATGGGTGGCGCACAGCCTTACCGGCGGTTCCCACCGAAGACGGACCACTGATTTTCCGCGCCTGGACGCCCGGCGCGCCGCTATCTCAAGGGAAGTTTCGCATCTCAGAGCCAGCCGAAGGCGCGCCAATCGTGCAGCCGACGGTCGTGCTGACTCCGCTTCTGGCGTTCGATGCGGCTGGCCAACGGCTCGGCTACGGACGTGGCTATTACGATCAAACGCTTGCTTCTTTACGGCGTATTAACACCGTAACGGCAATCGGTCTTGCGTTCGATGAGCAAGAAGTGGCACAAGTACCCGCTGAACATCATGACGAACGCCTCGACTGGATACTATTGCCCTCGGGAGCGCGCCCTTGTAAGAACACGTAACCCGCCTGATAGTTATAGAACTGAAGAGAAGAATAAGTCATGCGCATATTGTTTCTGGGGGATGTCGTCGGGCGCGCCGGACGTAACGCAATCTGTAATAAACTTCCACACCTTCGTGAGAGATACAGGCTCGATTTCGTCATCGTTAACGGCGAGAACGCGGCTGGCGGTTTTGGCATCACCGAGACGATTTGCGCCGATCTTATCGATGCGGGCGCCGACGTGGTCACTGGCGGCAATCATATGTGGGATCAGCGCGATGCGCTTGTGTTCATCGAACGGCAACAGCGCCTTTTACGGCCTGCGAATTTTCCGCCAGGCGCGCCGGGACGCGGAGCTGGACTGTTCGAAGCGCAAAATGGCGCGCAAGTGATGGTCATCAACGTGATGGGGCGTGTGTTTATGGATGCGCTGGACTGCCCTTTCCACGCGGCGGACCGTGAACTAGGCGACGGCGTGCTGAAAGCCAAGGCTGACGCTATCGTCATCGACATACATGGCGAGGCCAGTTCAGAAAAACAGGCGCTGGGCCACTTCGTGGATGGGCGCGCCTCGGCGGTGATAGGCACGCACACGCACGTACCGACCTCGGACGACCGCATTCTGCCCGGCGGCACTGCGTTTATGACGGATGCAGGCATGTGTGGCGACTATGACTCTGTCATCGGCATGCAGAAAAATGAGCCTCTACGGCGTTTCCAGGCCAAAATCTCCAGTGGTCGCCTAGAGCCCGCTGCGGGAGAAGCCTCACTCAGCGGACTGGCAATCGAAACGGACGACGCAACCGGGCTGGCCATCGCAGTGGAACCGTTGCGCTTAGGCGGCACGCTACGTCCTTCCCAACCCAAAATGTGGCTGGAATAAACGTTTACGTTACAAGCTATCAGATATCCGCTATCCGCAGGCCCTAGTGGCCGGGAACACAATCCGCGGCTTTTCCCCCAAACGCTGGCTCAGTATGGCTAGATCAGCGGCAGTAAGCCGTAGTCGGCATAGCGGATATACTATCAATCGCTCCCAAGCGGCATGACGCCTCTGCCCTTCGAAAAAACACCGCAAGAGATAGCCAAGCATCTCCGGATTGGAGGCGTATCCTTTATTGCTTACTTCTTCAAGCGCATCCGCCACCTCAATCGCCAACTCCTTGTCGGCGATATGCTCAAGTTCAATCTGAGATAGAAGCACCTTGCACTCATCACCTGCTTTTGTGCGCCGCCGCAACGGAGCAAACAAAAAAGCCTCCTGTGCAGCAACCAAATCTGCAAAGCTGTTACGCAGAAATAAAGTAGCTCGATTGACTTGGAATAAGTCTATATTGCGGGGCAACGCATCGGCGATCATTTCCAGTGCGGTGCACAATTTTAAGAATTCCATTTGCTCATTCTCAATAATGGCAATGGGGTCTGTCATGATATCTTCTTCAAACAAAATATGCACAGCACATCACTCAAGCAAGCTTCACGATCGCTCGGATAAATATAAACGCTGTTACCTATTCTTCATTAGCTTTGCATAACATGGCTGTAACTCTCTGCCATTGACGAAGGTCAATTCGTCATTCGGTCAAGCCAAGAACTGCAATCGTAGCGAGTATCGTAAAGGGAAATCGAATGACAATCCGCAATCTTGATTCCGCCTTCCGTCCACAATCAATTGTACTCGTCGGGGCGAGCGAAAGGCCAAATTCTGTCGGCCATACGCTCATGCAAAATTTGATCAAAGGCGGTTTCACAGGACCAATCTATTTTATCAATCCCCGTCATAAAACTCTGGGCGGGAAACAATGCTACGCCAGCCCAAAAGATTTGCCGGAAGCGCCTGACCTCGCAGTCATCGCAACACCTGCGGAAACCGTACCCGGCGTTATTGCTGAACTCGGCGAACAAGGCACCCGCGCCGCCGTAGTGCTCACGGCTGGCATCAACAAAGAAAACGGCCTGCGCCAGGCAATGCTCGATGCCGCCAAGCCTTATCTTCTGCGCATTATCGGCCCGAACTGCCTGGGCACCTTCGTACCGCATATCGGGTTGAACGCATCGTTCGCGCACATTGCCCCAGCGAAGGGCACTCTGGCGCTTCTGTCACAGTCTGGCGCGGTTGCCAGCGCTATTCTTGACTGGGCGGCCGCCCGCGAGGTTGGCTTCAGCCACGTCGTTTCCATGGGCGATATGGCCGACGTCGATGTCGGCGACATGCTCGACTATCTGGCCTCGGAAATGAGCACCACGGCCATTTTGATGTACCTGGAAAGCATTACCAACCCGCGCAAATTCCTGACCGCCGCGCGTTCCGCCGCGCGCGTCAAACCGGTTCTGGTGATTAAGTCAGGTCGCGGTGAAGCCGCCGCTAAAGCTGCTGCAACCCATACGGGTGCTCTCGCTGGTAACGATCGCGTGATCGACGCCGCTTTTCGCCGTTCGGGCGTGCTGCGCGTTGAAGATCTGCACGAACTGTTCGACGCCGCTGAAATGCTCACCCGCATCAATCAGATGCATGGCGAGCGGTTGACAATTCTCACCAATGGCGGTGGCGCGGGCGTTCTGGCGGTGGAAAGCCTCGTTGAACTTGGCGGGCGCTTATCCGAGCTAAACCCCGACACCATGGCGAAGCTCAATGATATTCTGCCAACGACATGGTCTCACGCCAACCCGGTGGATATCATCGGCGATGCAGGGCCGGATCGCTATGAAGCCGCGTTGAACTACATCCTTGACGATCCGGCAACTGACGCCGTTTTGATCATGAACTGCCCCACCGCGCTTGCATCGTCGGCAGGCGCTGCGCAGGCGATCATCGACACAGTCGCCAAACGCAAGGCTGAAAAGAAACCCGTCCGTCCTATTCTCACCAACTGGCTGGGAGAAAGCACGGCCCGTGATGCGCGCAACCTGTTTACCGGAGCCGGCATCCCGAGCTATCCGTTCCCCGCAGCGGCAGTACAAAGCTTCTCGTACCTGACCAATCACGCCAAACTGCAAGAAGCGTTGATGCGCACGCCGCCAAGCATGCCGGAAGGTTTCGAAGTGGATACGGCCGCCGCACGCCGCATCATGGCTGACGCCGAACGCTCAAAACGCAGCCTTTTGACAGAGCCGGAAGCCAAACAAGTTCTGGCCGCATACGGTATCGAGACCTCAAAAACCGAAATCGCTCGCGACGTTGACGAAGTCGGGCTAATTGCCGAACGCTTGTTGAAAAATAGCAAGTCTGTGGTCGTGAAGATTTTGTCCGAAGACATTTCGCACAAATCAGACGTCGGCGGCGTGGTGCTCAACCTCAACACGGCTAAAGCCGCTGCAAAGGCCGCGAACGACATCATAGCACGCGTGAAAGAGCACAAACCGGATGCGTTCATCCAGGGCTTCACCGTTCAGGAGATGGTGCGCCGCAATCGCGCCCACGAGTTGATCATCGGCGTTAGCGACGACCCGGTATTCGGCCCGACAATTCTGTTCGGCGCTGGCGGTACGGCGGTGGAAGTCATCAAGGACACTGCCATCGCGCTGCCACCACTCGACTTGAAACTAGCCTATAGCCTCATTGAGGAAACACGCGTGGCCTCGCTTCTGCGTGGTTTCCGCGACCGTCCGGCGGCTGATATCGACGCCATCGCCATGGCGCTGGTGCGGGTGTCGCAACTTATCACCGACTTCCCGTTCATCACCGGGCTGGACATCAACCCGATGCTGGCCGACGAAAAAGGCATCGTCGCGCTTGACGCCCGTGTGGAAATCGACTGGTCGCTCTCCAAGCTTGCCGCGCCGAACCCGCGTCTCGCCATTCGGCCTTATCCCAAAAACTGGGAGAAAAACGTCGAGCTGCGCAGCGAACGCAAGATTGTCATTCGTCCCATCCAACCAACTGACGAAGAGGATTACCGCGAGTTCCTGCAAGCTGTCGATCCGGCTGACCTGCGGCTGCGCTTCTTCGTGCCGACGAAAGACTTCTCGCACAATTTCGTTGCGCGTATCACGCAGATCGACTACTCGCGCGCCATGGCGTTCGTGGCTTGCGATCCGGAAACCGGCGCAATTCTCGGCGGCTCGCGCCTGATGGCGGACCCGGACTATACGAAGGCGGAATACGCCGTCCTGGTGCGCAGTGCGCTCAAAGGCCAGGGCATCGGTTATGCGTTGATGCAGCAGCTTATCGATTACGCCAAGGCGGAAAGCTTGCAAGAATTGCGCGGTGACGTGCTTCAGGAAAACGCGGCCATGCTTAATATGTGCCGCGACCTGGGCTTCAAGATTCGCAACGATCCGGAAGCCGCCACGCTGTGCCGCGTGATCCTGCCGTTGGGTGGCCATAACCGTTAAACGTCAGTAAATACAAAAAGTCATCCCCGGAGCCAGTCGGTTCCGGGGATTTTTGTATTGAACAAATTCCATATACAGTTGCATAAGCGAATAATTGCAATTGCTGAGCAACTCATTGTAATTATGAATGTAACATTGTATCCATTTCAAGAAACTTTATAGCAATTAGCCAAATTGCCAATCCTACATGATAGAAAGCAACAAATTTAACACCAATTTTAAACACAGTTATTTGAGACCAATATCACAGTGTTAAAATATTTATGGAGAACAACTGAATGATATGGAAAAGATTAACAGTAATCATAGGCCTACTCCTGACTTTAATTGTAGGTGGATCCCTAAGCCGCACAGCTGAAGCAGCGGCTATATCGCATATTTCCTCGCCGGCCGTAGATGTGGCAGATATATCGCTGGTAGCTCAAAGGTCAGGGATTGAAAAGCCTATCATTAAATGCGCTAAGAATCCCAAATGCAGAAAAGCCGTCAAAAAAGGATATAAAAAGACTAAGAAAAAGGTTCGGAAAGGGTGGCGCAAAACCAAGCGGAAGGCTCGGAAGGGATGGCGCAAAACCAAGCGGAAGGCCCGGAAGGGGTGGCGCAAAACACGCCGCGCAGGCAAATCAGCCAAAAGAAAAGCGAAAAAATACTGGAGACGCTTTAGAAAGCATGGCAAGAAGCATAGAAAGAAACGTTGATATTAGAATATTGACGTAGTTTTCTATCCGGCTCATCGTTTCACAGAACGATGAGCCGGGGCGACGTATTATCTTTGGCTATCTAGCGTATGCTTACGCCCCTCTTATTCCAGGGGAACGTTGAGTAAAGTTCTCGAATTTACTTTGCTACATCGCTGCTTTTATCATCATCTCCGGTAGCAGGAGGCGCAACTTGTACAGGGGACTGCTTCGCATTAAATGGCAAAGCCTGCACATTGGCTTTCAAATACTCTGGCATGCTATCAGGAGCCAGCGCGCCAAGCGAAAGATAGATGCGCATCAATTCTTCCACCTTCATTTCGGGCACCATCTGCACAGCATCTTCTGACACCATCATCAAACCGCCAGACATTGGAAACGGCGCCATCGGAAGGTACACCATGCAGCGCCGTTCACCCATCACTGTGTACACTTCCTGCGTGGGGAGAAGCGCCAGCACGTCAGCTCCCTCTAGACCGCCAATCCGACAGATCACGACCGACATCGATAGAAAGTCGGTGTTTTTATCCGTTGTGAGACGCACCACGCGCGAAATCGGGTTATAAATAGCCCGCACCAGCGGCATTTTGGTGAATATGTTGTCAATCGCATCATGGATGCTGCGCTGTGCGGCGCTGCGCGCGAACATACCAAGAATCAGAATGCCAGCCAGCGCTACCGCCGCCCCAAGAAAAAACGCCAGCGTTTCATAATTCGGCCCAGTGATCGTCATGCCTCCGCGGGTCAGAATCGTGCCAAGAAACGACCCAGGCCCCAGTGCCGACTCAACGAATTCGACAATCCATTCAATGATGAAGAATGTCAGTATAACCGGCAACAGTATGAACAACCCGGCAAGGAAGTTCGTTACAATATTATGACGCCACAGGCGTATAAGAATTTGCATAACGGTGTATCCGCGTTTTGCGAAGCGTGCCGGATTATATCAGATTGAAACCGGCACAGCGTCCCCAAGTTATGCATAGCAAGATACACATTTCCCCTGCGAGGTAAACAGGCGTCAAGTCTAGGCTTGTCCAGAGCTTATTGGAGACCTGTTGATATCTAACACGGAGAGAGCCTAATTAGCCTTGCGTACGTAATGCTCAGCCGGAACTGAAGGTTCGGCAGACTCTTGCGCTTCCTCGGCTGCAAGCCCGCGCATATCCGTATTTTCCGATAAGTCGTTAGGGCTTTCCAAGGACGCTATATCCATATCCGACGAGGCCGCGCACACGCTTTCGGCAAAAGCGGCGAACCGCATGACATACTCAGAATATTCTTGCTGCAACACTTCGGCCATACCCGCTGAAGCATCATCCAGGCAGGAATTTTCGTACTCAGCCGCCTTGACCGCCAATCGGCGAGCCCCGGCTGTGTTGGCGCTGCTTTTCACGGCGTGAAGCGCATCGCGGGTGGCCTGAAGATGCTGCTTGGCAATGGCTTGGCGTAAGAAATCAAGATTGCGCAGTACATCGCCTTTGAAACTTTTTAAAAACTGATCTTCAAATACTTCGCGGCCAAACACCTGGAGCAACTGTTTGATTTGCCCCTCAGCGAAAATCGGCGGTTCATCCGTCGTTGGCTTTGCTTCCGGTTTAGGTTTCGGCGTATCGGCATCTAAGGAAGATTGATTTTCGTCCACTTCCTGTAACAAAGACGAAGCATCGGCAGGCGGCGTGCTATTCGCAGGCTTGGTCAACGCCGGTGGACTGGCGACGCCATCTTCCACACCCGCTTGAAATGCGGCCAGCATTTCACGCATTTGGTCAAGCGAGACCGGTTTGGTCAGCACATCGTTCATGCCCGCCTCAAGGCACATTTCGCGTGTGGCGTCCGAGGCGTCAGCCGTAATGGCCACGATGGGAATAACGCCATTACCGCCGATATCGCTGCGAAAGATCCTGGTTACCTCTATGCCACTCAATCTCGGCATGTTCACATCAAGCAGAGCGATATCGAAACCGCCCTGCATCATCATATTGAGCGCCGCATCGCCTGAGGAAACCACAGTAGAACCATGGCCATCAAGAGCCAACATGCGACGCATAACATCGGTATTCAGTTCGTTGTCGTCAGCAACCAGTATCGATAGCTTGCGGCATGGCGATGTAAACTGAGAACTTTCCTTGAGAAAGTCCATTGAGATGATTTTCCGCCAACGCACGGCTGTGCGAACAAAGTCTGTAAGCGCATTCATGTCGCGCGGATCGGTATAAATCGCGGCTTCGGGAAAGTTTTTTTCGCCCACGCTGATATCGGCGCTTAGCGCTATAACGATGGGCGGCTGCGGTAATGTGTTCAACGCTTTTTTTACCGCGTCGGCTCCTTCGCCCGTAGAGGCCAACTCGTCCAACACAATGACCTGACGGAGGGCCGCTTCGTGAGCCGATCCCATCGCTTGTAAAGCAGGCAAATCCACCAAGCGCATTCCGGTGAGCGATGCAGCCAGTTTAGCGACAGCCGAAAGGGTTTCAGCAGTCGATAGAAAAACGACGCGTTCCCCCACCGCCGCATTTGCGGCTTCAAGAGATGACAGATTGGATGAATCTTGGGCGATTACCGGAATCTCAGCCCAAAACAGCGAGCCTTTACCCGGCTTGCTTTCGAAACCGATTGTACCGCCAAGCAACGCCACCAGCGAGTCACACACGGACAGACCAAGCCCTACGCCGCTTTCTTCCGAAATATTGTGCCCTCCCCCCCGCACAAAGCGATCAAAGATACGGGATTGCGTTTCGGGTGCTATTCCCTTGCCGGTATCGCGGATGTTAACGCGCAGAACAGCGTCTCGACCAGCTCCGTTCACCCCGACTTCCAGCCAAACACCACCTTGTTCGGTGTATTTGATGGCATTGGTCACAAGATTGAGGATGACCGTCTGAATATGGTCGGCATCAGATGAAAGCGTATCAGGCACAGGCGTTAAAAAGCGGATGTGGAACCCTAATTTCTTTTGCAAAGCAAGCGGCTCTATTATCGCCTTGACTTCGTTCAGCATCTTCAGCGGATCGAAACTCTGCTCCGTGAATTGAAACTGTCCGCTATCGATACGCTGGAACTTCAAAATACTATCGACCATACGTATCAAGCGGTTTGCCGCAAGCTCGGTCGTAATAGCGTTGTTCTTTTCCTGGGAGCTTTGGGCGGTCAGCTTGCTGAGTTGCGCCATCCCAAGAATAGCGTTGAGCGGCGTTCGCAACTCGTGGCTAATCGTTGAAAGGAAATCGGTTTTAGCCTTGCTGGCGGCCTTGGTGTCCTCCATAGCCTGCCGCAGATTGCGAATAAGTTTCGCCACATAAATTGGAATGGCGATGTTGGCCACGAAAACGCCAGCCGTGAAATGCCCAGCCTCGCGCCAATATGGCGTAAACCACGCCATGATCGCAAAGCAGATGTTATGAGCGACCATGGCTTTGAACATATATGGCATGCCAAATCGAAAGCCATTACCCAACGTTATCCAAAGATACGCTGGAAAGAACAAGGCGGTGGCTTCTCCGCCAAAATGCAAAAATCCGCTAATGGCCAGCGCATCGCCCCATATCGAAACGAAACGGCGTTCAACCTTGCGTTTTGGCCAAAACGTGAGGTGTACGAACAACACAATGCCCATCACCCATGCTGTAGCAAGCAGCACGATCAAGGCAGTGCGCATATGGGGCTGTAAATCGCCAAGATATGCAGCAATCGGTGCATAGATTATAAGCACGACGCCAACTATGAACCGCATCATAATTTGGGTATATTCCAGCGGCTCGCTCTCTCGCCCATAGACAATAGCAGCTGAAATACGGCGCCAAATCGGCAGTCTTGCTAAGCGTGATGTTCGATGCTGTCTCAGAATGGGCATCAACTGCCCCCTTCATTTACAAGTCTGATGACGCTTTCCTTAACATCAAGGTTTGGCGTATGTTCCTCGACATCACGACCCGGCGCGGAAATCTGTGCAGGCCCGGCGACTGCGTTTTCCGGCAACGTGATGCAAACTCTGGTTCCCTTGCCTTTGCGGCTTTCTATATCCAGCCTGCCGCCCATCAGCCTCATGAAACCGATTGAAATCGGCAATCCCAGCCCGGCTCCAGAATTCCCGTCACTGATAAATTCAGATTTCGAAACGCGTCCGAAGTCTTTGATGGCCAGAGCCAGCTCCTCTTCGTCCATTCCGCAACCGCTATCCTCAATGGCAAGCATGAAGTTGCCTGAGGATTCCTGTACGCCGGAAATGTTGATGATCCCGCCGTCCGTGAATTTATTCGCGTTCGACAAGATGTTGATGAGAACTTGGCTGAATTTCTGACAATCGGTTTCAAGCAAAATATTCGGAACATCAGGCATAGATACGATGTTCTTCCTTGCTCGAATTTGGGTGTCCATAATCGAAAGAACGTTGCCTAGACATTCCATAAGCGAGAATTCACTTATATTTATCGTCTGTCGGTGCGCTTCGATATTAGACAAATCAAGAATATCGTTTACAATATTCAGAAGATGTTTTGCACTATTTTGTACATCTAAAACATAATCCTTATATCGCTCATTCTGCATAGGCCCAAATAATTCACTAGTTATTATATCAGTAAAACCGATAATCGCATTTAACGGCGTCCGGATTTCATGAGACATATTAGCAAGAAACGAGCTTTTGGCGCGGTTGGCGATTTCGGCCTCATCTTTTGCTTTTCTTAAAGATTGTTCGGTCAGTTTTAACTCGGATATCTCAATGCCAGAGAAAACCGTCGCTATCTCTTCAGGAGAGTCGCCCTCAATGGAGTGAGGCGCCAGCAAAAACACATGCTCACACTGGTCTGCGCTTAACAGCGTAATTTCAGCGCTTGCGCCAGGTTGAATTTGCACGCCAAAATTAAAACCGCTTTCACTAACCTTGTCAGCAAGCACTTGCACGCTGCTAGGGGTCGCCTCAGACGTTAACCCAAGGAAATCGTAACAGTATTGGTTGGCAAACATGCATTCTCCTGACATGTTCACCGCAAATACCAGAGCAGGCACACAATCTATGATACTAATAAAGCGTTGCTCTGTTGCTTTACAGATCTGCTTAGATTTTTGGCGCGTTTCAAGCAGTTTGCTACGCAATGTAATGCTTTGCGAGCGCAGAATTTTCTGATGAAGACTTAAGCGCAGCAAATTACGAATACGCACCTGAAATTCAAACGTATCGAATGGCACCATCAAAAAGTCGGTCGCGCCAGCTTGTAGCGCCTGATAACGGTTCTCGGCCTTGGAATGGCTTGAAACGACGATAACCGGGATATCTTCCAAAATCTCCACACGGCGGAACTCGGCAAGGAAGCCATCGGCGTTCATGCCTGGCATGGTAAAGTCAGTGATAACAAGATCTGGCGGCGTTTCCCGAAAAGCTTCCAATGCGTCCTGCGCCGAGGAAAAGGTCGCCACACGGCCGATTTCCGGCACCAGAAGCGTCAACTTTTCCATGAAAATCCGGTTGCTGTCTAAGTCATCGACAATGGCGACAAAAGGCCCTGTGTCAGCGCCTTCACCGTGCAAGTTCTTTATATTGAACAGCCCGCCATTATTTCCGTGAGCTACAACCATAACAACGCAACCCCATTACACTCTACGCAACGTCAAATATATGTCACAAAGATTACTATTTAGTGCAAATTAATATTTATAAGAATTGACAAAAATATATAAATTTTGATACTTAATAGTATTTACATGGAAACTAACTTGTTAACATGCTGAGTTTTTCTAATTAATTCATCTTTGTTGCCAATACTATACTGCTACTAATTTGGGGAGGACGGCGATAGGTCTTTTGGGGCGCGAACAGCGCCGGATCCCCCATTCGCTTTGGGGACAGACGAACAGATTAAAGATAAACTTCCACAACTTATGTGACTGGCATAAGCATTTGCGGATATCTAGTAGATGAAGACAGTTTGGTTATGATATTGATATTCATATATTTATTTAATATACGAGTCTTGCAATTCAATCATTAGCTGCATAACGCAGGCCCCACACTGTATCCCTAGTGCAGCAATCGTAATAATACTAAGTCGTCCTCACTTGAGTGACTAAGCTAACATCACTCCAAGGTTGAACATTGCAACTCCAAATGTCTAACCACTAGTATATATGACAGTTATATAATTCTTATGAATACGAGCAGATAACAACTCTGTCATAGTTAGGCGTACAAAAATGATACCAACGCTGACAAATAAACAGCGCAATCAATACTCAAAACCTACCAGTAATATAAAGAAACTGGCGCGCTGGGTCTTGCTGTCTGGCACAGTAGCGGGCGTAGGTATAGCAGTGCTATCGGCAGCGGGAGCACTCATCACAGAAGGTACGGCCGCAACTATAAAAGATCGGCATATTTCCGTAAAGCTCAATGGCGATATTCTTCCGGTCTGCAAACTTCTTGATGTCAATGGCTTAGAAAACCAGGCTCTTGCTTTTCATATGAGCCCCGATGACATCACAAAACCCGGCGCCAGCGAATTTAAATTCATAGTGGATTGCAACATACCCTTCGAATACCGCCTGGAGGCCCAATACGGCGCTCTGGCGCATCAAGATGGGAAAAGCGCGTCCGGGAAGCTCACCGCAGAAATTCCCTATCATGTTGCGGTGCATATCCCCACCAGCGGCGCCCCTATCGACGACCAGTGCTGGGGGAAAGATTTGCAGACCGGAAAAACGCGGTGCCAGTTTAGCAATTCGGGCAACGCCATTGCTCTGAAAAGGACCGGAAAACTAACATTAGCGTGGATGCCAAAAGGAACGCTGCTAGCCGGGCAATATAGCGAGAAATTGACCATCAAAGTTAATAGCAGACCATAAAAAGAGTATTTTAGATAGCATATCGAATACTTGTCTACTTAAAATAAATTTCATGAATTATTTTTAGGGCGTAATAGTATACGGGTTGTTTCTTCAAAGTAACGTAATGCGTATGAGGGGACCTACAATGAATAAAATCGTAAGCACAGTATCAGCTATCACAGTATTAGCAATGGCATGCAGCCCAGCGTTTGCTGATGATCCTGCAAATACAAGTCTACAAATTACTGGATCTGTAAGCACTATTGCAACACTACCAGAACCAGTAAGATTAGGAGGATCTAATAGCAGTCTAGTTGGAAATGAAATACAAATTACTAGCATTGCCACACCGCAGTTAACTCCACAGCTAACAACTATTACCGTAAATTACCCAAATGTTACTACAAATTACAATACAAATGTTACACTAACTTCTGCAAATGGTGGTATTATAAATTCTGCTGCCACACCCTCAGGTGATTTTACAAACATAGTCCATTATACAGCTACAGCAACAAAAGACGATGGCACTACTAACCTTGTTAGCCTAGACACAAGCGCAGAAAGTACTGCAACATCTACTACAGTAGTAGAACCATTTTCTGGCAATGTTCAAATAGACGTAATATTAATCACAGATAATGGTGGAAAAAAGCTTCTTGAAGGCAGCTACAGCGACACTTTAAC
>JARRLC010000039.1:0-17078 GCA_037387425.1 Alphaproteobacteria bacterium | reverse complement strand
GTCGATCTCGGCAAAATGCCAGGCGCCGATAGCGCCGGGTTCGCCGGTCTCCATGATCAGGTGAACACCCATTTCTGGAAGAAATTCGGTAGCGCATTGATGCTGTCGGCGATCTCCGCAGGCGTGCAGCTTTCGCAAACTGGTGGTCGAACCACTAACGGCGCCGACGCCCAGCAAACCATCGCCGCCAGCCTTGGACAGCAATTCGCCCAGCTCGGCATGGAAACAGCGCGGAGAAATCTGCAAATCCAGCCAACCATAGAAATCCGGCCGGGCCTCAGATTCACTGTGATTACAACAAAGGACATGGTCCTCAAACCCTGGCGAAGGAAATAGCCCCCTCACGGATTATCTGCACAAGCGACGCAAACGGACAATTTTATCATTAGCGGAGAAAATGCCCTTGTGGTTACGATGTAACATTTAAGACTATGAAACATGAATTATAAAGCAGCTCAAACTGTTCAAATATCTACTCAATTTGAGCTGAGAGTACACAATATAGTGGTTTAAAATGTTCGTTTTGAACCACTGTGTCATCGGTCTCATTTACATAATGTGAAATTTTATTTTGTTTGTACGGCCTGCTCTTCACAAAAATGGTGCTAAATTATTGAAATCAACCCGATTGTTATTTGCTTCATGCAAGAAAAACAGTTAAACACCTGCCGTGCAAAGGATTGATATAAGGGGATTTTTTATTTAATTCTACTCGTTTACTCATGAATTAGTGAGGGGACGAGTTAGTGAGTAATTTGGATTTTGTTGATAACAAGAGTTGTTTAGGGATTGGCGATAAAATTAAACGATTACGTAATGCGTTAGGCTGGTCACAAGAATATTTAGCACGCCGAGCGAATATAAAAATAACTACTCTGCGATCCATCGAAAACACAAACAAAAAACCACGCCAAACTACTCTAATAAAGTTGATTAAGGCGTTGAATGTCGATTTTAAACAATTAGCATTACAGCACTGTCATTCGTCTGAATTTCATGGCACCATCAATACTGCAGATGCCACGCCATCTATATGCGCGGAGACTGCAACAGGAGGGCATGTCACGCAGTCTATGGAGACAAATGCAATCATGACGATGCAAACCAATGATGACGCTGAAATTCCCAGCGCTCTGAGCAAAGACGAAGCTTCCACCCTCCCATGTAAACTGGTTGTTCCAGAACTCATTGAATGGGCACGGCGCCAAACCGCAGAATTAGGCCAACTTGATGTCCGGATTGGAGGAAAACAACTCTATGTCGCCGGACAAGGCGCGCTCAACTTACTGCAAACGCTGTTGCATTCAAGAGTTGCTAGCGGCCAGAATGAACGGGATTTGCGGCTGGCGATAGCACATGCAGCGGTGCAATTGGGGTGGTTTGCCGAAGATGCTGAAATGCTGGACCAAGCAACAGGACATTATCACTTAGGCATCGAGATGGCCCGATCCGTTGAGGGCAAAGATTTTGTTGTCTACGGCCTGACGCGCTTGGCGGCAGTAGCGCTTGCTCAGGGAAATCCCGAACAATGTTTGTCGCGGCTGAGGATAGCTGAGTGTGAGGCTGAGGAAGACACGCCCTGGAAGAGCTTCATTTTGATGTTTGCCGTCGAAGCTTATGGGCAGCTCGGCGATAATAAGACCGCCGAAGCAACATTGGCAAAGGCTGATAAACTTTACGACAATCGAAACCAAGACCGCGTACCAGAATGGGCGTTCGCAATTCCCAGGCCGTCTGAAAGCGCCATTGTTGCACGCAGTTTTTTATCCACCACCCCTGAATTATCGGCAACGCTCTATGAAAATGCTCTTAAACGAGTTCCCATGAAATTTGCGTGTGATCGCTTACATCTATTAGCGGGGCTTGGAATTGCAAAACAGGCGCTTGGGGAAATTGATGAGGCGCTATCGCATGCAAGTGGGGTGCTTCAGAGCATTATGAGCTTGGATGTGTCCATCCCCCGCGTAGAAAAGCTGCTAAAGAAATTCGAAGCGCAACTTCCCGATGATCCGATAACCCACGATTTTAAAGAGCGGCTGGGGCTGTATCGGCACATTCAACAGAGTTAAGACGCCTCCTCAAAGGCGCTGTTATCAATGGCAAGGAAACCTCAAGGCAGCACCGTTGGGGTTTCACACACCATAACACGAGAACTCTACCGCAAGGCGCACACCACCAATTCTGTCATAAACCGAGGTGAAATCATCCTTTTTAGGAGCAAAACTTAGCTGCGCTCCAACATTTCTGTGCCCGAAACTGTGCCCCAGATATTTAAGCGTTTCGCTAACCCATTGAAAGGAATGGTCGGAGTGAGTGGATTCGAACCACCGACCCCCTGCTCCCGAAGCAGGTGCGCTACCAAGCTGCGCTACACTCCGAAGTCGTTGCTGGCTTGAGTTTTGTGGCTTTTTTTGGCGTTAAATGCAAGTACCTTTTGCTGGTCCTGTCGTAAATCTTGTGTTCATTTTCGGTCAATCTGCTGACGTTAAGGCTCCATATTGAATGCAGCCAGCTGGATTTTATTTTCTGACTATGATCGATTTTAAAGGGTGCCATCGACAAAAGCGGCGCAAACTTTGCAGGACTACAAAACATGAACTGGCGACTGCTGATACATGGGGGCTGGCTGATCGAGAGCCTTCATGTTAAATATCTCAACAACATCATTGAGCAGGATCACCGCTCTTCCTGAACCTGCGGTATCCACACCTGAAAGTGACAAACAGGACGTTAATCTGCACGATTAAATTTTTCGCAATTTTTTCGATGTTTCCTGATGGCAGTCCAAAAGGAGACATGGGCCATGGCGGCGCCTTCGAGTAAATACATTCTGACTGCGCTCGACATTGGGCGTTTCTGCATCATCATAGCCTTAGGGTTCATGGCGACGCTGACATTTCTTGTCTCGGGAACCATACTTCTTTTGATGATCGTGGAAACGGGGGACTGCAAGTGCTTCGTCTATATGCCCGCCGGTTTATTCGTGCTGATGATATTCGGCATTTCGTTGCTTGTGGGCGCGATCATTGAGGGCGTCGATGCGCCAGAAGTCTTTCAAAATTGGTATAGCAGCTCGAAAGAAAACCGCGAGTTGCTCGTGCTTTTCACAATTTCATTCCTCGCTATCCTGATAGTGCTGAACTGACGCCCCGCACTCACTTGGCACACAATAAAAAAGCGGACCTGATAAACAGGCCCGCGAAGGAGTCACACTTTGGGGAACACCGTTGCTCAAGCTATACGAGCCGCAATACAAGACCCCAGAGGGTTGGATTCGATACTAGTCTCGTGTCGGCCATTGCTTCTGCAACGTTCTCTATTCTAAAGACCAATGCGGCGTAGCGAAGGGCAAACTTAGGCGCTTTCATGGTATTTATCACAGAATAGCTATTGTATTTACCTATGTATTTATACGGTAAGAGGGCATGCCTACCTGATCTTCGCAGGCGATCTATCCGTTTGGGGGATAAGTTCCTTGCGGCACATACGTTAGGGCCTGTTGAGATTGGGCAACTGAGCTTACGCCGCAGTTTCACCATCGCCCTTTTCGCTGGTTTCGTCATCGACCATATCATCGGCCTCACTGGAGGCTTGTTTCACGGCCGTCTCGTCGTCCGAATCATCGGTCACAATGTCGCGATAGGCGTGCCACGAAGCGTGTCCCACCAGAGGAAACGCAATCACTATCCCTACGAACAGCGTGGCTATGCCAAGCGACATCAGCCCCACAATCAGCACAGTCCACAAGGCCGCAACCTGATAGTTGAGCCGCACCGCCTGCACGCTGGTCAGTACCGCTGTGGCAACTCCGACTTTACGGGTCATTAACATCGGTACAGATACCATACTGATGGTAAAGACCAGCGCCGCCATTCCTGCCCCAATGATAGAGCCGACAATCAAGAGCCCCAAGCCATTCCAGGTGAACAACAAGCTCGCTATGAATTCTTGAAGGGGAGGTAACGGTACTCCGCCGTAAAACAGCATGAACAGTAAGAATGCCAGCTCTACCCAGGCAAGATAGATCAACATCAGCGCGAGCCCGAATAGCATAAGTTGGCCCATCGACTGACCGCCCGCGTCAAACACAGCGTGTAAGGAAACCGGTTCCCCCGCCGCAAGACGGCGGCTGCTTTCATAAAGGCCAACGGCCAGAACCGGCCCGATGAGTAAAAAACCGCCAGCAAGCGGAAAAATCATGGATTGTAAACCGGCGGTTGACAGTCCAACCAGAAGCAACAACGCTATAACCGTAAATATCGCGCCATACGCTAAACTCACGCCTGGGGCGCGTTCAATATCGGCCCACCCCGCTTGTAGCCAGCGCCAGGGGGCTTCCAGATCGGCTTGGTAAATGCGGATGGCGCCGTCTTCCTCTGTAGCGCCGAGCGTACTGGTTTGCACAATAATGCTATCACGCTGCGAAGCTGTCATGGTGGAAACTCTCGCTTTTTAATTATGCATGCATTTTTCCTGACCGGCGTGACATTCCGCCAGTAGTGCTTTCCACCCTACTGGAGTATAGTTACGGCGTCCATATAGGTCATGATATAAGTCAAAACGTGAAAACGGTCTCTTACACACCATCGCACGACATCGTCCTGGATATTTCCAGAACTACCTATGGTTGCAGTAATTGTGCTGTAAGACATGTGGCGGTGTGCGGTGCGCTTGACGGACGCGAGGTTGAAAAACTCAACCGTATCGGCCACCATCGTCATTTCCGCGCAGGACAAATCATTCTGGCCGAAGGGACGCACGCCGAATATGTCGCAGCCATTGTTAGCGGCGTGGTAAAGCTCACCAAGACGTTGGCTGACGGTCGCCAGCATATTGTAGGGTTGTTGTATGCCAACGACTTTCTGGGCCGTGTTTATCGCTCTGAACACCCCTATTTCGCTGAAGCCGCGACGGATGTGAAGCTGTGCTGTTTTCCGCGTGTGGCCTTCGAAAAGCTTTTGGGCGAGCAGCCCCAACTCAAGGACTGGCTTTTCCATTTAGTTCTGAACGACTTGGATGTCTGCCAGGAATGGATGTTACTGCTCGGTCGCAAATGCGCTCAGGAGCGTGTGGCCAGTTTCTTGTTAATGATTGCGCGGCGTGTCCCCAACTATAGCGTGCATGTGTCCCGCAAGCAGCCGGTGTGTTTTGAACTACCACTGGCGCGAGCGGATATAGCCGATTGTCTCGGCCTTACGATCGAAACTGTAAGCCGTCAGATTACCCGGCTGAAGTCCAGCAATGTCATTGAGCTGGTGAGCAACCGCGAAGTTGTCGTGCCGCATATCGGACGCCTAGAGAATGTCGCGAACGGTAAGCCTCAAACCAGTTTGACCTAACTAATCTCGCCCAGAAAATGAATAATCTTACATGAGCGAGGATATTTCCCCCTTTTCTCGTGCGCCCGGAAGGGGATTTTAGCGCGTCCGGAGGCGAACCAAGCCTTCCTGCGTCGCTGAAGCCACCAGCTGGCCGTCACGGTTGAAAATATTCCCCCGGCAGAAAGCGCGCCCTCCTTCAGCGGAAGGGCTATCCAGCGCATAGAGCAACCATTCGTCCGCCCGGAAATCGCGGTGAAACCACAGCGCATGATCGAGACTTGCCGCCATCAACTCGGGATCGAACACGGTCCGGCCATGGGGAAGCATGCTCACCGCCAAGAGGCTGAAATCGGAGGCATAGGCCAGCGCGTATTGATGCATTATCGGATCGTCCGGCAGTTCCCCAGCCATGCGAAACCAGACGTGCTGGATAGGCATGCGCGGCTCACGCGACAGGCCACCAAGACCGATAGGACGCATTTCAATTGGCCGCGCGCTCATCCAGACTTCACGCATCGGTTCGGGAACGAGTTGCGCCAGCTCTGGCTCTGAAGGCAAACTTTCAGGATCAGGAACCTCTGGCATCGGCAGTTGATGCGAAAACCCCGGCTCCGGCGTGTGAAACGAAACGCCCATTGAGTAAATCGCCTGGTCATGCTGGTAAGCCATCACACGACGCGTCGCGAAGCTGGAGCCATCCCGGATGCGATCCACCTCATAAACAATTGGCGTTGTCGGATCGCCACCTCGCAGGAAATACGCATGCAACGAATGCGGAAGCCGGTCCTCCACTGTGCGCGACGCGGCAACCAGCGCCTGGGCGATAACCTGTCCGCCAAAAATGCGCTTCCACCCATTCCTGGGGCTAGTTCCACAGAAACGATTTTCGTCGAGCTGTTCGAGATCAAGATTGGCGATAAGCGCTTCTAGCGAAGGAACCATTGGATGAAACCGTACGAGTAAAGTAACCACAGATAGAACGTTACAGACAGAGCCAAGCCGCCCCGGCTGTCAAGCACTCTATCGGGATAAGCTACTCTATATTGTAAGATATATAGGTGGTGAATGGCCGAGTGTAACCCCGACATCGAACATTCGTGAACCTTACAAAAGCGAATATGGCTTGGTATCCGCCATCACGCAAATATCGCAGGTGCGATCCAGAGAGCCCCAACACCGATAGGCAGGGCATAAGGCACGGTGCGCGTCCGCGCCCAGCGGCTCACCTGCCCCAGAACGGGCATAACGGGAATCCACGGGTTATATTCCGCTGCACGGCGAATGACCAGCAGCGACACCGCAAACGCGCCGCCCAACAACGCAACAATCACGATAAGGCGTGGGCCTTGTTCTAGGCCCGCCCAGAGCATGACCGCCGAAAGCAGCTTCACATCGCCTGCGCCCAGCCATCCCAAGGCAAAGAACGTGAACAGCACCAAGAATGTTCCGCCAGCGAGCACCAGATTCGGCCACATATGCGCCCAGCCGCCGTCGCCTAGCAATGCAAACGGCACGAACGCCGCCGCCAACGCAATCGACACGATATTGGGGATACGCAGTTGCGTGAAATCAGTTATCATCGCGTAGATGATGGATGCGACGTAAAACATCGCAAAGAACAAAGTAATATAGTCGCTCACGTGAATATCCGTTCTTGTTATATTTCTGGAGGTTCCGGCAAATCTGCCCAATGCGTGAACTCGTTATCGTCAATCAGACTGTCACTATCGTCATGCCATTTGGTAAAGGATGCGTTCCAATACGCAACCTGCGTTCCATTTTGTTTATAATAAGCGCTTTTTTGATAATGCGGGATTGGTTTGGGGAGGAGGCAAATTTAATAACAAGTCATCCGCAAAAAAGTGCGCCAAGCTTAAGCTCAATGATTTTTTCACGGATGACTTTATTTGGAGGCGAACGTGTTAAAGCGCGCCGTCGCCCATTTCTCCGGTACGGATACGCATGGCCTCTTGCAGATCGAGCACGAAAACCTTGCCATCGCCGATGCGCCCGCTCGCAGCAGCTTCGCGTATGGTATCAATGGCCGACTGCACGGAATCTTCCGCCACCGCCAACTCGATCTTTACCTTCGGCACATAGGCGATTTGGTATTCCGCGCCGCGATAGACCTCGGTATGGCCTTTCTGGCGGCCATATCCGCGCACTTCCGTTACTGTCAAGCCGTGGATGTTGATGCCCTGAAGCGCTTCGCGAACGCGGTCCAAGGCGTGGGGCTGTATGATCGCCATAATAAGTTTCACTAGGATTGCCTCCTACAGATTGTATCCGGTTTCGCCATGCTCGCTGAAATCAAGGCCCTGCGTTTCGTCGTCCTCGCTCACACGCAGACCAACCAGCATACGCACCACCATAACTATAATAACGGTAAAAGCGACAGACCACACCGCTGTTGCGCCAACACCGGCGAGTTGCACCATAAGTTGACTTCCAACCGACACTCCTTCGGATAGACCTTTTCCGCCCAAAGCCTCCACAGCCAGGAAAGAAACCAGGATCGTTCCCGTCACGCCGCCAATACCATGGACCGCCAGCACATCAAGCGAATCATCAATTTTGAAAACCCGCTTAACAATATCCACGGCGAAATAGCAGATGAAGCCGCCAGCAAGGCCAAGGACGACCGCACCAGCGGGGCCAACATAGCCCGACGCAGGCGTAATCGTCGCTAACCCTGCGATAGAGCCAGTAACAAGACCGACAAGGCTCGGCTTGCCAAAACGCGTCCATTCCAGCCCGAGCCAAACCAGCGAGGCAATCGCAGCCGACATGTGTGTGACGAGCATGGCCATAGCCGCGTCCCCATTGGCAGCAACAGCGCTACCAGCGTTGAAACCGTACCAGCCGACCCACAACAGACTGGCGCCCACCATCACCATCCACGGCGCATGAGGTGGACGAACGTGGTTGGGAAAGCCCTGGCGCGCGCCGAGGAATAGCACGATAACTGTGGAGGAAAGACCAGCCGTCAAGTGCACGACAAGGCCGCCCGCAAAGTCGAAGCCGCCCATGCTCTGGAACCAGCCGCCCCCCCAAACCCAGTGCGTGACAGGCGCATACACGAGGACCAGCCACAGCCCGGAAATCAGCAGCACCGCTGAAAATTTGATGCGCTCAACAAAGGCGCCGATCATCAGGGCAGGCGTGATGATGGCAAACGTCATCTGGAACATGACAAACAACGTTTCCGGTATTGTTGTTGCGTCCTTCACAGTGTCGCGCGAGATGCCGAGAAGTAACGCCTTGCTAAATCCGCCGAAAATAGATGTGCCTTCGGCGAAGGCAATGCTGTACCCCACAACGAACCAAATAACCGATGCAAGGCAGGCGATAGCCATACATTGCATCAAGACGGAGAGAATATTTTTCGATTGCACCAAACCTGCATAAAAAAGCGCCAATCCAGGCAATGTCATAAGCAGGACCAGTGCCGTAGAAGTAAGCAACCAGCTTGTATCCGCAGCGTTCATGTGACCCCCCCTAGGGTGAATAGCCAATATCAGCTAGGAATTTAGCCGCATGCCCATCCATTAGGCAAGAATTGTTATGGAGTTAAAAGCTGGTGCGTTCATTTATAGCAGGTTGTTCGTGTTCCAATATCAGAATCTGCTGCTTGAAGATGCATTTTGATTAAATATTAGGCAGTAAGATTTATCCTTAAGTTGCATAACACTAGGGGGAAAGTTACAAGAACACATCCTTCCTATTCCGGCAGCGGCACGCCTGCTCTTGTAAATGCTTGCCGCTGGTGCTCGCTAACTGTCTCCAGAGAGAAGTCCTGGATCAACTCGTTGAAAAGCTGGTAGAAATTCAATTCGGCGTCGAGATGCAAAAACACGCCGCCTAGTCCTATGGCGGCGCGGTCCATGAACACGAACTCACGCGGCACCTTCACCGGGCCTTTCTGGCGCAAGCCTTCATGTACTGCGAAGGCTTCCTTACGGCCGTATTGGCCGGGCGCCACACCTTCAGCGATACGACGCACCCGGTTATCCAACATCGGGCTGTAGATGAATTTCGCCCATACGTTGAGAATGTCGATTAACTCGTTGGAAAGCCCCTGAAAACCCCAGGTCTCATAAGCATGCACTGTCTGCGCGCGATCGCCGTGCAGCAACCCGTTGTACAGATCGATTACACCGCCAACAAAACGCGGCTTGAATGTGCGCATGCATCCGTAATCCAACAGATGAAGCCCTGCCGCTTGACCGTCCGCCTCGAAAACCGAGTAATTCCCCATATGCGGATCGCCATGCAGAATGCCAAATCGGTTGAACGGATACCACCAAGCCCGAAACAGCGCGCGCGTGATCAGATTGCGTTCTTCCTGGCTGCGCGTCTTGTAGTCCAGCGGACGGTGCCCCTCCAGCCATTCCATAGTGAGCAACCGCCCGGTCGATAGCGCGGGATACACTTTCGGCACACGGATGAGCGCATCATCCGCGAAGATCTCGCCATAAAGCGCAATGTGTTTGGCTTCCAGTTCGTAGTCCAATTCCTCACGCAGGCGCGTCGCGATTTCCGAAGAGACTTCTGTCGTATCCACTGAGCCATCGACACGCTTATGCAGCGAAAACAACACACGTAGTTGCTGCAAGTCTGCCTCCACGGCTGACTGCATATCGGGATATTGCAGCTTACAGGCCAGAATCTCGCCTTCGTGGCTGGTGGCCTTATGCACCTGCCCCAGCGAAGCTGAGGCGGCAGCCTCATGCTCGAAATTCGCGAATTTCGTCTGCCAGTCCGGCCCCAACTCTGCCGCCATGCGCCGTTTCACGAACGCCCAGCCCATGGGCGGCGCTTGCATTTGCAGCTTGGCGAGTTCATCCGCGTATTCAGGCGGCACAATATCGGGAATAGACGAGAGAAGCTGCGCAACCTTCATCAGCGGCCCCTTGAGCCCACCGAGAGCGCTTGCTAGCGCAATGGCGTCCTTTTCGCGATTTAGAGACATGCCGAACACATAGCGCGTCGCCAGATTAGCCGCCAAGCCACCAACATTGGTGCTCACCTTCGCATAACGTTGCAGGCGACGGCTCAAGCGGTTGGCTTCGTCGTCTGCGGGCGGCGTCGTGCTATCTGTCATCCGTTTATGGCTCTCAAATTGGTGTTGACGCGTGGATATGCGCTGTTCACCAACAAAATAAGATGCGCCCCCGGCATTTCCAAGGCGGAGAGCCCTACCGCGTGTCACCTTTCCGAAAAGGCGCGATCCAGTGACTTGTAGATAGGCTTCAAGAGATAGCGTAATATTGACTTCGAGCCGGTCAGAATATTTGCCTCAACCACCATACCTGAAACCAGAGGCAATGTAATAAACCGCTTATTCTCTGGCTTTGACGCCAGCGTTATTTCTGCTCGAAAATAGGGCGCCCCCTTGTCATCCTTAAAACTGGCAGCAGAGATGAGAGACACCTGCCCCATAATCTTTCCATAGACAGTTGAATCATAGGTTGTGATTTCCATTTCGGCCTCATCGCCCACTTTAACGTGGCCGACATCGCGCGGACGTATCTTCACCTCAGCAACAAGCTTCTGTTTTTTCGGGACAACTTCGGCAATGAGCTGCCCAGGCTGCACCACAAACCCCGGACCTTTGGGGGTAAGTTCCTTGACGATCCCATCCGTTGGAGAACGAACCAGCAAACGTTCGAAACGATCAGCGTATTTGTCTAACTGATGGCTCAATTCCAACCGTTGCTCGATGATTTTTGCGCGTTGCTCGGAGATGTTCTTCTTTAATTTCGAGTTCGTCGTATTCTTTTTACCTACGATTTCACTCAGATCTTTTCTGGCTTCCGCAAGACTCACTTCAATAGCCGCACGGGCTGTTTCAACCCTTTGATAGGCTGATTTAAATTCCAGATAGGTTCGTTTTGATGCACTCTCGGTCTCAAGAAGAGCCTCCTGCATTTCAAACAATTCTTTATGCGTTATCAGCTCTTTCTGCGACTTCTCAAGTTCATCGACAAGCGCGCCTACTTGAGATCTCAACGCTTTGATTTGCTCATCATACGCTACATTATTTTTCTCTTTATCCTGGATGTTCGCTGCATAAGTGCGCTTTTGATGCGCAACAAAATTAGGGTATTTCCGCTCATACGAACTAAAATCCGGCTTGGCGCCTGTTTGTTCCGCAGCCAGCCGAATTTCTTCAAGCGACAACCACGCCAAGCGCGAGCGAAGCTGTTCGACATCGTTGGAAACTTGCCGCTCTTTGAGCCGAACAAGCACATCGCCCTTGCGAACCTCATCCCCTGGCTTCACCAGAAGATCATCAACGATCCCGCCTTCGAAATGCTGCACAAGCTGAATTTTGCCCGTATGGATAAGTTCTCCCCTGGCTGGCGCGACTTCGCGAATATCGGTAACAGCCGCCCAGATAACCACCGCGATCACGCCATAACTTATGATCTGGAGCATTCTAACCCAGAGCTTACTGAGTTGACCGTCTTCCAGCTCCAACGGTAGCCCAATCCGCTGTTCGAAGAACTTCAATTGGGAAAAACGCTTGCCCCGCATTTTCTGCAAAAGCTTCAATTGGGAAATGCGATCGCCAAGTATACTCCACCAATATTTCAATTGGGAGACGCTCTTGTTATGCATCTGTCTCCAAAATTGCAATTGAAAGAAGTGTTTACTCATCATAGCGCTAACACCTCGATGTCATGCCGCCTTTTGCCGTTTTTCAAAAAAGGCGGTGGGCGTGCCGTTCCATGTGACCTGTCCGCCGTGTACGTAAAGGACGCGGTCGGCTAATTTGATCAATTCTGCGCGGTTGGTCAGCATAACAACCGATGACACCCCGCGCAGATGTTGTAGTTTTTTCAATACACATTCGATCCCGCTCGCGCCGAGATCTTGCTCAGGCGTATCGAATAAATAGATGGACGCAGGCTTTGCAAAGGATCGTGCCAATATAATTCTTTGCTTCATATCCTCAGGCATTGCATGCAAGCGTTGATTATTCAGTTGCGTATCAAGTCCATCTGGCATGAACTCTTCAAACTCAACGTCCATAAGTCCGGTGTCTTTGGCGGCTGATATAATATCAACTTCTGAAGCGGTCGGATTCGCTAGCGTAATGTTATCCGCGATGCTGCCGCTAAACAGGTGACGGTGTGCAGGAACATAGCTGATGGCTTGACGCCACTCGCCGGGGTCTAATTGACGGATATCCCGCCCATCAGCAAGAATTGCTCCGCTTTGCATCTGGTAAAGCCCGAGTATGGCTTTAACCATCGTCGATTTACCTTCGCCGCTCTTGCCAGTCAGGACAACGATTTCGCCAGGCGCAACCGTGCAGTTCAAACCGCGCAGCACGGGTTCTTTACGGGTTTTATAGCTGAAAATAAGCCGGTGCATATCAAGCTGACCGCCAAAAGTGCGATTGACCGAAGGGAACAGATTGGGGATGCGCTCAACCGGCAAACGCATAAGCTTGTTGATCATCTTGATGCATTGCAGCGTCTGTCCTAAACGCGTCAGGCTGATGAAGGCCTGATGAAGCGGATTAAGCACACGCCAAACAAGAGCCATAACACCAATAAGCGCACCCACGGTTAGAGCGTTATTGAGAGCCATGATCGTGCCGATGCCGAGCGTCAGAACGCCAGCAATCAGCATCAAAGTTTGCGAAATAATGTGTGTATTGAAGGTTATCGCCCTCGTGCGCAAGTTTTTGAGGCTGAAATCTTTTGAAAGCGCTTTAAATCTTTCAACAAACACGCGCTCGGCAGAAATGTTACGAATAGCACGTTGATTGCCCAGCGCTTCCAGCACAAAATCTTGCAGCTTTGATCTGGCTTCCCCGGCTTGCGCAATATTCCGCTGTATCATCGGCAATATGACAGCGGACAGAAGCGCGTAAGCCACCACAAGAAGTGTCGGCACCCATGCCAACGAACCGCCAATGATCGCGATTGCAATAATAAAAATGATGACGAACGGCAAATCTATGAGAGCGCCGGCAAGCGGTCCAGTCACTATGTCGCGAAGATTTTCCATCTGCCGGAAACGGGTTATCTGAGACCCAACCGCCGATTGCTCGGTCATACTGACATTCATATGCAATAGCTGCGAGAAGGCGTTGTTGCCAACAAGCGTATCCAGCCGCGCGCCAAAATAGGCCTGCGCCCGCCCTTTAAGTTGGCGAAGCATTATATCGGTGGCGAGCGCCACTATAATGCCAATAGTCAAGGCCAGCAGCACAGACACCGAGTCTGTTCCGATTGCTTTGTCGTAAACGTTTATCACATAAATCGGTAAGGCGAGCGCCAGCAAGCTTGTAACAAAACCAAGAGTAAAAATGAGCGTAAGAAGATGTTTGAAACGCGCAGTGGCAAAGGAAAGCCAAGGATGTTTTTGCATTTCCTTGCGTTCGCCCTCAACATCAATAGGCGTCAGGAAATATGCAGTTCCCGAAAGGGTGAAATCACGAATGACGGTGAATTGCTGCTTAGTACCTTCATAAGCTATCATACTGCCGTCATCTTCATAACTGAATAAGACAAGTATTTTATCTGACGTTACAAATAGGCATGGGAAAAACTGGGAATCAATTTTACAAATAACAGTAGGTTTAGGCTCTGTCGCAAAATGCATCCGAAACAGGACCGCGCGAAGGTCTTCCAGTGTTTCGAGATTTTCTTGATAGGGAAGCGCTTCGTGGAAATGTCGCTCATTACCGCTCCAGCCCAGCGCCATAAGAAGCGGATCAAGGCAAGCCTGGGCGGCTGGCAAGTGCTCAGCCTCCCCATTTTGCGCCGCGGTTAATTTGGCTTCCAACTGCTCAAGTTGTTCATGAATGCTGTTGGTGGGCTCTGGCAAATGATCTGTTTCGTCCGTAACGAGTTGTATCTGAGCTGAGGGCAGACTTTGGTTTTCTGCACTTGCTGCGCTCTGCCCCGCAAGAAGCTGTCCGCCCCAGATATTAAAGCGTTTATCTGCAATAGTCAGGTCTGTCTCGAACGGAGAGATGATGATGATCGCCATATCTTTCTTGAGCGACTTCAACGCGTCGAGCACTTTTCTCGCGGTATTCTGCTCAAGCAATTGTGTGGCGCTATCGAGAATAAGAACCTTGGGCTCAAGTGCAATCGCTCTGGCGAGATTTATCCATTGCAACAATGATTTAGGTAGCGCTTCATTCGTGCCTTTCCCCAGCCACGTCTCATAACCATCGGGCAGCCGGTTGATTGCATCTTCAAGGCCGAGCAATTGAGCAGCCTCGCGCGCTCTAGACGCATCGTTGCATTGACCGAACATGGTCAAATTATCGAGGATCGTTCCTTGGAAAATAACAGGCGTGCTCGGAACATAAATGATGAAATCCTTCAGCCAGGCGTTGGCAGGATCATTCAGGTCTTTACGGTCCAGTAAGATCTGCCCTTTTGAAGGCTGTTCGTAACCGCAGAACAGATGCGCAAGCGTTAGACGTTCGGCAGCGTCCCACGATTGAAGCCCAAGAATTTCCCCAGGTTTACAAGATAGCGAAAATCCATCAATGACTGTCCGCTTCAATTCGGCGTCATCGAAGGTAACTTCGTTCAAACAAAAACGGCCATGGCATTCCTGTTTGACTTCGGATTGCATTACAGCTTTTGGGAATTTGAAAAGCTTGTTCGCCTCATTAAAGTTGTGGCGTGTTTTCTGCAACTCGCCCCAAGTATTGATGCCCCGCATCAATGGCTGAATAAGTTGCCCCGCAAGAAGCACACAGGCAGCGGTCGCACCAACAGACAGATCGCCCAGGATAACCATCGTTGCGCTAACGGTTAGAACGCTGATAGTTGAAATGTTGGAGTAAAGAAAAGCCGTATTCCGCGCGGCATTGGCCACCAAAATGGAACGATAACTCGAAAGCCCCACCTTTTTTTGCAAATGCTCAAACCGTCTGAGCATCAAGGGTTCCATCGCCATAGATTTGACGGTGTGAATACGGGATAGAATTTCTGTGACGAATTCGTATTTATGACTATCCTGCTTGCCGCGATCTGTGATGATCGCACGCAATTCTGTGTTGCGCCGCAAGGCTAGGTAAGTAAAAATCATGAGCAACGCAATAGGTATAAGAACAATCCACTGCGCTATAAACCACATTATAACAAGATATACACCAGCAGCCGGGACATCTATATACAACAATCGCGCTGGACTACCATAAAACTCGCCAACCATATTCAAAGAATTCAAGCGATTGACATGAACATTGACATGCTCAGTCGCTATCTGATTGGGCTTTGCTCTGATGAGACGCCGAAAAGCTTCAACAGAAGCGTTATACGTGAACGCCCCCGCCATCCAGTTGATAGCCTTGGCGCGCAGAATTTTCAGCGTGGCGTCGAGCACCACCACGACCATAAGCCCAAGGATCAAGAACGCTAACGTATCGGTGGCGTCATTAGGCAGGATACGGTCATAGACCTGGAGAACACAAAGAGGCAGAGCAAGACCTAGAAGATTGATAACGATAGACGCGGTAATCACTGCACCAGGGAGCGGCGGCGTCTTGATGGTCTCGTCCTTATCCGAGCGCTCAATAAAAATTGAAGGCAACGACCGGGGGAGTTGTATCTTTTTAATACCGTTGGCCTGCAATCCCAGCATAGTACAAACTCATCACACTGTGGTTCTGATTGTTTATTAGCTGGACAAGCTTTAAAAGCCATTAAGGCTAAAATGGATATTTCATATATATTTAACTGCATTTCTTTTGTTTAAATATTTCTGGAAGCTTTCTTTAATCAATTCAATGGGAAACTTAGCCACGCAATGCAAAAACGCGGAGCATTGGCCGTGGCCGGTAAGACATCGAATCCCCCCCATCCCGAGATTTCACAGCAATTATCAGAAGTAGCGGAGGCCGTAGCCGAAGCCAGAGATACCGCTGACAATGCGACGAACACAGCGCTGGACGAAGAGCTGAAGGCCCACAGACTGCACGACTACACGCCTACGGACAATGCGCCTTCAGCGCCGTCAACGAACACGCTTACAAACATCCATTTCGGGTCGCGTGAACACATTGACTTTCAAGAGAGTTTGCAAAATGACGTCACGGGCCCCTACACCGCCTCTGATGTCGGCGAGTTTGCACACCAGAAGCTGCAAAGCGGTGCTGAAGAAATACAACAACAACATTCCGGGCATAACCTTCCCGACTGGCAAATTCCTAATGCGGTCAATCCTGCTGATGCTCCCTCAAGCACGCCGCAATTTACGCAAAGGCCGCAACAATCTGAGTTTTTCACTCCCGAAATAGAAGGGCAAATTGATAAGGCGACTTCGGTTGCTGAAAACGCTACCGGACGGGCGGCTGAAATTATGAGGCAGCACGCTGAGTCGATGGAGTTTCAAGGTGCTCCCAGGACAACTTCGGAATTGTTTCCAGAGAGGCCTGAAACATCGAATGACGATACGACGCCAGTTGATTACTGGAGTGAGACGCCGGAAGGTCGCGATGGGCCTGATACTCCGCCCCCGGATCCGAATCCTGAGCCCGAGCCCGAAAACGGTTCAGATGACGGTGAGGGGGATGATACGGAAGGCGGCGGGGGTGACGGTACGGAAGACGGCGCAGATGGCGACGATACGCCCGGGAATGACACGCCCCCTGACAATAATAACGATGACCGCCTTTATGGCGGCGATGGCAACGACCTGCTGATCGGCGGTTCAGGCAACGACACGCTCTACGGCGGCGATGGCAACGACCTGCTGATCGGCGGCTCAGGCAAC
>JARRLC010000038.1:0-17503 GCA_037387425.1 Alphaproteobacteria bacterium | reverse complement strand
GCAAAAACCAGCGGCGTGGCGCACAACATCGCCGCAAGCGTGGTCATCAAAATAGGGCGGAAACGCGCAGTACAGGCTTCACGAATGGCTTCCACACTGGAAAGACCGCGATGGCGTTCAGCCTCCAGCGCGAAATCCACCAGCATGATGCCGTTTTTCTTCACGATGCCGATCAGCAATATTATGCCAATCAGCGAGATAAGCGAAAATTCGGTGCCTGTGGCGTGCAGCATCATCAGCGCGCCAAATCCGGCGGATGGCAGTGTGGACAGAATCGTGAACGGATGCACCAAGTCTTCGTACAAAATGCCCAGCACGAGATAAACCGTGAGCAACGCCGCCAGGATCAACAGCGGCTGCGCCATTTCCTGCCGGTGCAATTGCAGTGTTTCGCCCGAAAGCGCAACGTGGATACTGTCCGGTAAATCCGGCATATTACGGATCGCGTCTTTAATGCCGTTCAGCGCGGGTTGCAACGAGGCGCGTTCCTTCAAATTGAAGCTGATCGTGATGGACGGAAATTGCCCCTCGTGGTTGACGACGAGCGGAGCCGAGGCAACAGCCGGTTTCGCCACCGCCGATAGCGGCACTTGCTTGCCGTTGCGGCCGGGTACTGAAATATGCTCCAGTCCGCTCATGTCGCGCTGCAACGACGGAGTAACCTCTAAAACCACTTTATACTGGTTACGGTCGTCATAAATCGTGGAAATCTGGCGCTGACTAAACGCATTGTTGAGCGCGCTGTTGATATCACGCATGGTAACGCCCAGACGCGCGGCACTGATCCGGTCGATTTCCAGGCGTAATTCCGGACCGCCTTCTTCGCGGTCAACGGCGACGTCGGTAACACCTTCCACCAGCTTTGCGCGGTCGGCGATTTTCGGCACCCATTCTTCGAGCGCTTTCAGATCAGTGCTCCACAGCGTGACCTGATAATTGGAGCGCGTGCCATGCGAGCCTGAAGGAATTTCCGATGCCGGAAACATGAAAACGTTCATGCCCTTTATTTTTCGGAATTTCTTGCGCAGCCGGCCGATAACTTTGAGCGCAGTTGAAGAGCGGTCTGCCTTGAGCGTCACGTAAAAGCGCCCCCGATTCGCTGAGCCAAACCGCGACGATCCGCCAACCATGGCGCCAACGCTTTGCACGTCGGGGTCTTTCAGCACCACATCCGACACTTGCTTTTGAAATTTCAGGATGCCGTCAAACGAAATATCCGGCGCTGCGCTCGTGAAGCCAATGACAAGACTGGCATCGCCGCGTGGGATCATGGTTTTAGGCAGCACCATGAACACGAGCACCGACAACGTAAGCGTAATAACGATGGTGGCGGTCATCACCCAGCGGTGAGAAAGCGCGAAATCCAGCGAACGGGCATAAGCCCGCGTGAGGCCGTCAAGCACCGGTTCGATGCGCCGGTCGAGCCAGGTTTCGCGCGGCTTAGGCAGCGACTTCATGAAGCGCCCGCAGATCATCGGGGTTAGCGTGAGCGAAACCACAGCGGAAATGATGATCGCGTATGTGAGCGTCCAGGCGAATTCTTGGAGCACCTTGCCCATCATGCCGTCCATGAACAACAACGGGATGAACGCTGCAATCAACGAAGCACTGATAGAAAGAATGGTGAAACCGATCTGCTTTGCGCCCGCAAAAGCAGCATCCAGAGGCTTTTTCCCGGCTTCCATGTGGCGGTAAACGTTCTCAATCACCACGATGGCGTCATCCACCACGAAGCCCACGGAAATAGTTAACGCCAAGAGCGATACGTTATCCAGGCTATAGCCTGAGAACCACATCAGCGTTACGGTTCCCGCTAGCGACAGCGGCACGGACGCCATGGCGGCGATGGTCGGCACGCGCCGCCGCATGAACACGAACACCACGAAAGTCACCAAAAGCACGCTCGCCAGGAATGTCAGTTGGAAATCTTCGATGCTCTTGCGCAGCGTGGTGGTGCGGTCGGCCATGATGGCAAGCTTCACATCCGGAGGCAGAAGCTTTTTCACCTTCGGCAGCAGATCGTATACGGCATCGACGGTTTGCACCGCGTTGCTCTCCGGCGTTTTCCGAATGATAAGCAGCACAGCGGGATCTTTGTTGAACCACCCGGCGGATAATCGGTTGGCGGAGCTGTTCTCCACCTTGGCGACATCGCCCAAACGCACGACAACGCCGCCCTCGTTTTTGAGCACGATAGACGCGTAATCGGCAGGCGTTCTCAGTTGGCCGCCTGAGCTGACGGTAAAGGCTTTGTCAGGGCCTTCAAGTCGTCCCAATGGCGCAAGCCTGTTGGCTTCGGCAATAGCGGTTCGCACTGCTTCAAGCGAGATATTGCGCGCCTTCAACGCTGAAGGATCAGCGGTCACGCGGATAGCTGGTCTCTGCGCGCCGCCAATATGCACATCGCCTATGCCTTCAATCTGCGAGATGCGAGATGCAACAACCAGATCGGCGAGATCGTAAAGCTCGGTTTGCGAACGCATCGGCGAGGTCATCGCCAAAATCATGACAGGCCGCGACGATGCATTGAACTTCCGAAGCTTCGGCTGACGACTGAACCCGCCTGGCAGGTCGTTCTGCGCTGCGCTGATAGCGGCTTGCGCATCGCGGGCGGCGTCTTCGATATTATGGTTGATATCGAATTGCACATGGATGCTGGTGGAACCGAGTTGGTTCGATGAATTGAGCTGGGTAACGCCTGAGATTTCGCCAAGACGCCGCTCCAGCGGGGCAGCCACTGTAGCCGCCATGGTTTCCGGATCGGCGCCAGGCACTCCAGCGGAAACGAGCAAAACGGGAGCGTCAACGGCTGGGAGGCTCGCCACCGGCAAGCGCTGAAACGTGACGAGACCTGCCAGGAACAGCCCCACCGAGAGCAACACGGTGGCGATGGGACGACGGATAAAGAGCGCGGACAGATTCACTGGCGGACCTCACTGTCCTTCAGGTGCGGGCGCTGACGCTGGCGCGGCTACAGATATGGAAGCGCTGTCGCCTGCTTCCGCTTTCGTTTCGTGCGGAAGCGCGTCAAATCCGGTGGACCCGCCGAGCAAATTCACCAGCCACACGCGCAAGCGTTCCATGGCCAGATAGATCACCGGCGTGGTGTACAGCGTGAGAAGCTGGCTGAGAAGCAGCCCACCGATAATCGTAATGCCAAGCGGTACGCGCAGCTCCGACCCCGCGCCCGAGCCGATCGCCAGCGGCACCGCACCAAACAACGCCGCAAATGTGGTCATCATGATAGGCCGGAAGCGCAGCAAACACGCCTCGCGGATGGCCTCGAACGGCGTCATGCCACGGTTGCGCTCGGCGTCCAGCGCGAAGTCAATCATGATGATGGCGTTTTTCTTCACGATGCCCATGAGCAAAATAATGCCAATCAGCGCCACGAAAGTGAACTGAATGCCGAAAAACTCCAGCGCCAACAGCGCGCCAATCCCGGCAGAGGGCAGCGTCGTTAAAATCGTGAACGGGTGGATGAAGCTTTCATAAAGGACGCCCAGCACGATATAGATCACAACGACCGCCGCCAAAATCAGCCACGGCTGACCGTCGAGCGAGTTGTTGAACTCTTCCACCGTACCCTGGAACCGCCCTGTTATGCTGGATGGCATATTCAGGCGTTCACCCGCCGCTTCGATGGCCTCAACCGCCGTATCGAGCGACACGCCCGGCGCAACATTAAAACTAATCGTGGCCGCCGGGAATTGCTGCACCCGGCTGATGATCAGCGGAGAAATCGTGCGCTCGATGGTGGCGAACGACTTGAGCGGCACCTGGCCCTTGGTCCCCGGCACATAAAGGCTTTCCAGCGTTTGCGGGCTGGTCTGATAGCGCGGATCGGCTTCCAGCACCACGCGATACTGGTTGGACTGCCGGAAAATGGTGGAAATCTGCCGCTGGCCGAACGCGTTATAGAGCACGTTGTTCACGTCCTGCATGGTCACGCCGAGACGCCCTGCCGCCACGCGGTCCACATTGATGCGCACTACAGGACCAGCTTCCATGAGGTCGGACGACACATCGGCGAGGCTGGGTTCGTTTTTCAACTCGCCAAGCAAGCGGTTCGCCCATTTCGAAAAGATGGCTGGATCGGTGCTAGTCAGCACGTATTGATAGGGCGTACGGCTCTTGCGCGTACCGATCTGAATGTCTGGCACCACCTGGAACGTGCTGCTGATGCCAGCAATTTCGCGCGTAGCCGCCATCAACCGCGTGCTGATTTCCTTGGCGGAAACGTTGCGTTTATCCTTGGGCTTCAACGTGATAGCGAAGTGGCCGAGATTGGGTGCATAGTTGGTGACGCCCGCCCCTGTGACAGACACGACGCCCTCCACATCCGGGTCGCGTAGAATAACCGCTTCCACCTGTTTTTGCAGCGCCTGCATCCGCGAGAACGAGACATCTTGCGAGGCTTCGGTCTGGGCGGTGAGAAAGCCCGTATCCTGATCAGGCAGAAAGCCTTTCGGGATCGCCAGATAAAGCGCGATGGTGATGAACAGCGTGGCCGCCGTGAGCAAAAGCATCACGGTTTGATGGCGCAGCACGACATCCAGCGTCACCTCATAAACGCGGCGCATGGCGTTGATCGGCGCTTCTGTCAGGTCGCCCAGCCACGACCAGCGGCTCTTGCGGGAGTGCCGCAACATGCGGGCGCACATCATCGGTGTGAGCGTAAGCGACACGATGGCCGACACCGACACGGCGATAGTCAGCGTTAGCGCGAATTCATTGAACAGCCGCCCGACGATCCCCGTCATGAACAACAGTGGTATGAACACCGCGATCAGCGACATGGTGAGCGACACGATGGTGAAGCCGATTTCGCCCGCGCCTTTATAGGCCGCCTGCAATGGCGACAGCCCGCGCTCCATATAGCGGACGATGTTTTCAATCATTACGATGGCGTCGTCTACCACAAAGCCGGTGGCGATGGTGAGCGCCATCAAAGACAGATTATCGAGGCTGAAGCCCGCATACCACATCAGCCCGAACGCCGAGGCCAGTGATAAAGGCAGCGTAACGCCCGCGACCAGAGTTGCGCTCAGCGTGCGCAGGAACAACAACACCACCATGATCACCAGGCCGATACTCAGCACAAGGGTGAACTGCACCTCCTCCACCGAGGCGCGGATGGTCGCCGTGCGATCTGCAACAACGTTGGCGGAAACGCCTGCGGGCAAAACCTTTTCCAAGAAAGGCAGCAGACGTTTGATGTTGTCTACGGTCTGCACAATGTTGGCGTTCGGTTGGCGCTGCACATCGATAATGACGGCGGCCTCGCCATTATAGCGGCCTGAAGCTTTCGTGTTCTCAAGGCCGCCCACTATTTTTGCGACATCTTTCAAGAGCACCGGCGCGCCGTTGACATAGGCAACGACGACATTTTTATACGATCGCACAGTTTCGAGCTGATCGTTTGCACCGATAGTGAACGCTTTATGCGCGCCGTTCAGCGAGCCTTTCGCGCCTGACGTGTTGCCCGCCATGATAGCCGCGCGCAACTTTTCGAGGCTGATGCCATAAGACGCGAGCCGCTCCAGATCAGCCTGAATGCGCACCGCTTTGCGCATATTGCCTTGCACCGTTACATGACCGACGCCTTCCATTTGCGCCAGCCGCGTAAGGAAATATGTGTCGGCAAGGTCGCTGAGTTCTTCAAGCGGCAGGGTGGGCGAGGAAAGCGCAATCGTCATGATCGGCGGATCTGACGGGTTCACCTTGGCGTAAGACGGCGGAAACGGCATCGTAGCTGTGGGCAGATCACCCGCTGCGGTGCTGATGGCGGATTGCACGTCTTGTCCGGCGGCGTTGATGTCGCGATCAAGCTTGAATTGCAACGTGATCTGGCTGAGCCCCTGGCTACTGGTGGAGCTCATGTTTTCCAGCCCTGGAATGCGGCCTAACTGTCGCTCCAGCGGCGCGGTGATAGTCGCGGCCATGTAGTCGGCGCTCGCGCCTGGGAACTGGGTCGTCACCTGGATGACGGGGAAATCTACCGTCGGCAGCGACGAAATCGGCAATTGCAGATAGGCAAGCGCGCTCGCCAGCAGCACAGCGATTGCCAGAAGCGAAGTCGCGATGGGGCGTGCGATGAACGGCGCGGAGACGCTCGGCGGGGTGTCGCCGTTGGCGCCATTGCCAGAAGCGGTGTCGTTGCTGCAGGTGGGCGGCGTTTCGGAAGGCGTCGTGGTCATGCGGCGGTCTCCTCCGGCAGACACGCGACGAACGGTGTCTGGCTTGTGGAGCGTTGGAATGCGCGCCCCTCGTTTGGCGCTTTTGCATCCCCCTCACCAACCTGACATTGGCGGGAGAGGGCAGCGTTGACAGGCGCCGGGTGAGGAAGCTTACCGCTCAACAACAAGCTGCATCTGCGACCATGTCTGAAAAAATCCGCCATGCCGCCTAATCCGTATGTTTTTGCGGAGTGGCCTGCCTTTGCGGCGCTACTTTGCTTGCAGCGACTGCGGATGAAGAAGCGGAGGCTTTCGCAGGCGCAGCCTTTGCCGACCCACTGATGCTCGGCTTGTCGCTGCCTTTGCCGTTATGCCGTTTCTTTTTGTTCTGCGGTCGCTTTCCCGCTTTCCCAGGCTTTTTGCCATCGCCGAGGGAAATTTTCGCGCCGTCTTTCAAGTTAGAGAAACCGGAGGTGGCCACCTTGTCGCCGGGCTTGACGCCCTGTGTGATAACGACTTGATTTTCGTCTTCCTGTCCTGTGGTCACAGTGGTGAGTTTCACCACATTCTTCGGCTGCACCACATAGACATAGCGCCCTTTCGCGCCTTGCTGCACAGCGCTGGCGGGCACCACGGTTACTTTGGGCAGCGTCTTCAAAAGCAGGCGGACATTCACGAACTGGCCGGGCCACAATTTCAGCTCTGCATTAGGGAAAACGCCTTTCAGCTTCACCGTGCCGGTAGTCTGATCAATGCGGTTGTCGATAACTTCAAGCTGGCCTCCGCCAACGGGCTTGCCTCCGATGCTGGCGACAAGCGCCACGGTCCCGCGCGACTTCGCCGCGACAAGCTCACCTACCTCGGTTTCCGGCAAGGTGAACACCACGGATACCGGCTTGATCTGGGTAATGGTGGTGATGCCACTTGCATCGCTGGCGCTAACGAGATTGCCCACATCCACCGCACGGATGCCGGTGCGGCCGCTAATGGGGGCCTCAATAGTGGTGTAGTCAAGATTAGCCTTCGCGCTATCGACGGCAGCTTGGTCCTGACGCACCTGCGCTTCAAGCTGGGCAACCTTCGAGGCTTGAGTATCTGCCTGTTGTTTGGTGCCGTAGTTGGTTTTGGCGAGGCCCTTGTAGCGTTTCAAATCGAGACGGGCATTGCCAAGCTGCGCTTCGTTCATGGCCTTTTTCGCCACTGCCTGATCATAGGCGGCTTTGTAGGTGGTGGGATCGATCCGCGCCAGCACATCGCCCTTGTTCACCTGCTGGCCTTCGCGGTAGTTGACGGCGATGAGCCGTCCGCTCACCTGCGCGCGCACCGTGGCGGTGTTGTAGGCTTGAACCGTGCCCACGCCGTAGAGATAGACCGGGACATCAGCGGCTTTCGCCACTTCGGCCAGGATAGGCACCACACGTTTCGAACCGGCTTTGTGGCCGCCGCCGTGTCTGCGATGACGCCGCATACCCGGATGGCCGCCAGAACTGCTTACGGCATGTTCGCTAGCAGTTTTCTTGAAGATACGGTCTTTGTAGATAAACGCCAGCGCTGCAACAGTTATCAGCGCCAATACAAGCGTAGGCAATACTCTTTTCACTGTACCCTGGTCTCAATCTTTTACAGGTGTCCACGAATTTTTAGCAGAAGGTGCTTGAACCAATTCTGCGCTTATAGGCCGCTGCCAGCCGCCGCCAAGCGCCTTGTAGAGCGACACCGCCGCATTGAGCCGGTTAAGCCTTGCTTCAGCCATGGCGTCTTCTGCGGAGAAAAGCGTGCGCTGAACGCTGAGCAGTGTTGTGAGGTCTATCACACCTGACTTGAGCTGCGCTGCTGAAATCTCATACGCTTTTCTAGCGGAAGCGGCGGCTTTTCGTTGCAGTCTCTCCTGTTCGGCGGTCTTGCGGTAAGCGACGAGCGCGTCTTCCGTATCCTGAAAAGAAGAGATGATGGTTTTCCGGTAGGTTTCAAGCAGCTCCATGTAGTGCTCGCGGTCAGCTTCGAGCTGCGCTTTAAGCGAATAGGCATTAAGCAGCGGCTGGGTAAGCCCCGAGGCCATTTGATAGAACAGGCTATCTGGCCGGAACAGCGTTTTCAGCGCGGTGCTCTCAAAGCCGCCTTCACCTGTCAGCTTAATGCTGGGGAACAACGCAGCGCGCGCTGCCGATACATCGAACCGCGCAGCAACCAGCTTCGCTTCAGCAACGGCGATATCCGGGCGCTGGATCAGGAGATCGGACGGCAGCCCGGCGCTAATGCGCGGCACACGGACCCGATACAAATCGCCGCGCGCTAGTTTAAAGCCTTCGGGCAGCTTGCCCAGCAGCACGGCCAGGGCATGACGATGCTGCGCGTAGCTCTGCTCAAGCGGCGGGATGGTGGCGCGGACATTGGCGACCTGCGTTTCCTGCTGGGCGACGTCCAGCCCTGAGGCCGTGCCTGCTTCTTCCCGCGCCTTGATGGCTTTCAGTGTGCGTCTGGCAATCGCCAAGTTGTTGCGAGCAATGCTAATGCGCTTGCTAACGGCGAGCGCTTGGAAATAGGTCTGCGCCACACTGGCGTCTGTGGCGATAACCACAACTGCGCCATCGTAGCGGGTGGCAAGCGCGGTGTTTTCAACGGAAGATCGTCCGGCGCGGTTCTTGCCCCAGAAGTCAATCTCATAGCTTGCTGACAACGAGGCCGACACTTTGCGCGACATGCCACGCGACGCCCCGCTTCCGCCATAGCTCTGGCTGGCGCTGCCGCCCAAATCGAGCGAAGGAATAAGCGCTTGCGTGGCGACGCGCACCTGGGCGTCAGCCTGACGGATACGATGAACGGCGGCGGCGATATCGAGATTGGAGGCGCGCGCCTTGGTAATAAGCTTGGTGAGCGCGGGCGAGCGGAACATATCAAACGCCATCGGATATTTCTGCTGATCGCCGCGCGACAGGCTACCCGTGGTGAAATTGGCAGGAACATCAAGCGCAGGAGAAGGTACGCCAGGATCGAGCATACAGCCGCCGAGAGCTGAGAGCCCGGACAGCAGAACGCACGCCCTCACGGCGCGGTAAACGGCGCGCATACGAAATGTGCCCGTGGCTTTTGCCCCCGTCACTACCGTGTCTCCCGCAATTTTCTGGCAAAGTCTCAGCCAGTTCGTACCGATTTGGGTTACTTCGCCGTTAACGGTACGTCTTTCTCATTCTCACCGGACGTAATATTGGCATTGTTAACGCCGATGTCGAGAACATATATGTAACAGTTTGTTGCTGCCTGTAAGTCTCTTTTGCGGAAATGCGCATTATGGGAAAAACGATATTCGTGTAGATACAATATCTTTGAGCGCGAAAAATCCATCGCAAAGGCACAATGCAAAAATGCCTGCCATAAGCATCCGGGGTTGCGTCTCAACTCCCGGAACCCAAGACAGGCGCGCAATAGGGAAGAAAGCGTTAACGCCTTAAAGCTTCAGGTTAATAGGTTTTCTCTGGTCGTCCGGACGTGTGACGATATTAATGAATGCGCCTGAAACGTCTAACTCTGCGTCGCGATAGTCGATAGTAATGGAATCGCGCCCACCAACAAAGGATACGTTAATGAGCTTTTTGCTCCGCAAATGAAGAACGTCCTTAACAACAAGATTGCCTTCCAGCATTATCGTAGAACTTTTCATGGTTCCTGAAAAATTATACGTGTCATGCCCCTTCCCTTCTGAGAAGCGTAACATAGAAAGCTTGGCGTCTTTGAGATTGATAGCTTCATTGCTTAGCGCATCAACTGTTTCACTCACGCTGTACACGTTAGATTGAACCAGGGGGGAGCTAGCGCTTTCATCCGCGCGAGGAGCATCCACGGCCATGGAACCGTCTTGGTGCCCCCCATCATTCAGCCAATGTACAAGATTCACGATCTTTGCAAGCGTGTTCCGCACCCTTTCGTCAAGCTCGGCATATGACAGATTTTTGGCGCTAGCGCTTGCTTCAGCCTGAATTTCAGGCAGCGCCCTCAGAAGTGCGGTGACGGTTGGAGTAGAAATCGTGGCGGCAGACAGTGAATTAAGCGTCGTCATGCGCTTTTCTCCCGGAAACGGCGCTTTGCGCCGGGGGCGCCCTATGTTGATGCTGGATAAATGCGACTTAGGGAGTAATATAGTATGTATAGGTTAGCGTTTTGTGCACGCCACAGCGAAAAGCCTATGAATGCAAATGCATATAACGTCACAAAACGGAACGTTGTTTTCCATAAAGCGTGGAAATCGCAATATTCCGGACTGATTATGATAAAAGCAGGTAACTGCGTAGCTTCCAACGCTTGCGGATTGTCGTAAAAATCCATTAACATCGACATCCAGCACAGAAAGGATCAGTACACGACCATGATCAACGGCTGGATAATCGTCACCGTTGCTCTTTGCTATGTCGGCTTTCTATTCGCGGTCGCTTACTATGGAGACAAGTACGCAAGAACGCGTAAAACTGGACGAAAAAGCCGTCCGACAACCTATGCGTTATCGCTTGCTGTCTTTTGCACGTCGTGGACATTTTTCGGCAGTATAGGGCTGGCGACAACGTCCGGGCTTGATTTCCTTGCTGTGTATCTTGGGCCTGTCGTGCTGTTTGCGTTCGCCCCTCTACTGATACATCGCATTATCAAAATCAGTAAATCGCAGAACATCACCTCCATCGCCGACTTTATGGCTGCGCGTTATGGAAAGAATTCAGCGGTTGCCGCTGTCGTGACTGTTATCGCGGTGGTGGGGGCTATTCCCTACATTGCCCTGCAACTCAAGGCGGTTTCGCAATCGACTGCCACTCTGATGCATCCGTTGGGAACACAGGTAGGACAAGTAAGCGGCCATCCGTTCGCGGACATCACGTTCATTATCGCCATGACGATGGCGGTCTTCGCTATTCTATTCGGCACTCGGTATATCGACGCCACCGAACATCAAGAAGGATTGATGCTGGCTATCGCGACCGAGTCGATTGTGAAACTCACGGCCTTTATTGCGGTTGGCAGTTTCATCGTTTTTTCGATGTTCGGAGGATTTGGCCCGCTCTTCGAACAAGCCTTGCAGAAAACCGAGGTTATCGAAATATTTTCACGCGGTTTTCAAGGCGGCACATGGCTAACGGTAACATTCCTAAGTTCGGTCAGCATCTTGCTGCTTGCGCGGCAGTTTCATGTCACCATCGTTGAAAATAACACCGAACAAGAGTTGCGCCGCGCCAGATGGCTTTTCCCAGCTTATCTGATCGCGATTAATATATTCGTCGTGCCGATAGCCATTGCAGGAATGCTCGTTTTCGAACCTGGCACTGTCGATCCTGATATGTTCATCCTGGCGCTGCCAAAATCGCAAGGCGCGCACATACTGACTATCATCGCGTTTATTGGCGGACTGTCGGCAGCCATGGCCATGGTGATAGTTGAAACCGTGGCGCTATCCATCATGGTTAGCAACGATTTGGTGATGCCGATCATTCTGCATCGCTGGCAGCTTAAGTTCGCCGATCGTGAAGACGTAGGCTCTCTGCTTCTCAATATCCGGCGATTTACGATTTTCGGCATATTGCTGCTGGCCTATGTATTTTATCACTTGGTGGGCGATACATATGCTCTTGCTACCATCGGGCTGCTGGCTTTCGCCGCCATCGCGCAATTCGCTCCGGCGTTTTTCGGCGGCCTGATATGGCGTGGCGCCAGCGCCAGAGGGGCAGTCGCAGGCATTCTGGCCGGTTTCAGCATATGGTTATATACGCTGCTCATCCCCTATTTCATCAAAGCCGGACTTATTTCGTCCGATATTATGCAAAACGGGCTTTTCGGGTGGGCGCTGCTTCGTCCGCAAATGCTGTTTTATGTTGAGTTCGATCCGCTGACGCATGGTGTCGTCTGGAGTTTGATTTTCAACTTCGCTGCTTATGTCACAGTGTCCATACTGTATCCGCCAGAGCCGATTGAGCGCTTGCAGTCCAATCTGTTCACTGAAGACGGCGGCGGGGGCCAAGCTGCGCCGAGCTACCGTCCGTGGCGCACCTCGGTGACGGTGGAAGACTTGATGCAGACCATCGCCCGTTACCTGGGAGAAGAACGCACTCAAAAGGCGTTCGCCGACTATGGCTCGACCAACGACGTTGATATCTCGCCCAAAAGCGAGGTGGATATTCATCTGATGCGGTTCGCCGAGAATTTGCTCGCGAGCGCTATCGGCACGGCATCGTCCCGTCTGGTGATTTCGTTAACGATCCGGCGGCGCAATGTCAGCACGAAATCGGCGTTAAAACTACTGGACGACGCATCTGAGGCGATCCAATACAGCCGAGAGCTATTGCAGTCGGCGTTGGATCAGGTCGGCCAGGGCATTGCGGTTTTCGACCGCGACATGCGGCTGATTTGCTGGAACCGCGAATTCCGCGAAAGGCTCGATTTACCCAGCAATCTCGGACGCGTAGGCGTACCGCTTGATCAGATCGTACGATATATCGTGGGGAAGAGCAGCGTTTCGCAATCGAAGTTTGAGCATTTCGTTTTGCAGCGCCTACGGCAATATGTCGTAACCATGGAAACATTTCAGGAGCGCCTTAACGATGGCCGCGTTCTTGAAGTGCGCACCAACGCGTTGCCGCAAGGTGGTATCGTCACCACCTACTCCGACATCACAGACCGCGTGAGCGCCTCTGAGGCGCTTGCTCGCGCGAATGAAACGCTCGAACGCCGTGTTCGCGAACGCACTGCCGAATTAATGCAAGTGAACCAAGCGCTTGCTGAAGCCAAGGTGAAAGCCGATGAAGCCAGCCTCGATAAGACGCGCTTCCTGGCGGCGGCCAGTCACGACATTTTGCAGCCACTGAACGCCGCGCGGCTTTATACCACCAGCCTCGTTGAGCGCGAACCGCCGGGAGATTTCGGCCATTTATCACGCAACATCGATTTATCGCTGGGGGCTGTGGAAGAAATCCTCAAAGCGCTTCTGGATATCTCGCGGATCGACAGCGGCGCGTTGAAACCTGAAATCACCTCGTTTTCCATTGGCGATCTGCTTCAACAGCTAAAGATCGAAAACGCCCCGCAGGCTCTTGAGAAAGGGCTGACGTTTATCGTTAAGCCATGCAACTGTTTTGTAACGTCTGACAGAAGGCTAATCCGGCGTGTTCTGCAAAATTTCATCTCCAACGCCATCAAATACACGACAAACGGCCGGGTGCTGATAGGCTGCCGCCGAGGCAAAAAGTCGCTGACAATAGAAACGCATGATACCGGCCCCGGCATTCCGCATGCAAAACAGCCGCTAATATTCAAAGAGTTCCACCGTCTTCACGAAAACTGCAAAGTAATTGACGGTGTGGGTTTGGGGTTATCCATAGTGGAGCGCATTGCGCGCATGCTGGGACACACCATTCATTTGAAATCAAAGCTGGATCACGGCTCAGTATTCGGTATCACGCTACCTGTATGCGAAGGAAAAAGTGCTGAGAATCAACCACAATATACTGCTGCCATACCTTACGGGCAGTTCAACGACAGCGTCGTATTGTGCGTAGATAACGAGCCGGCGATTATAGACGGCATGCGTTCGATGCTGGAAAACTGGCGCTGCCATGTGCTTCAAGCGACAAGCACCAAGGAGGCTCAGCAATTATTGTCTAAGTCGGGTCTAATACCTGATTTCGTTTTGGCTGACTATCATCTTGAGGGTGAAACCGGAATTGATTGCATCAAAACGGTCCGCAAGGAGGCCGGATTTGAAATCCCCGCGGTGCTGATAACCGCTGACCACTCCCCAGAGGCAGAACTGAACGCCCGCCAGCATAATCTGCATATATTGCGTAAGCCGATAAAGCCTGCGGCGTTGCGGGCGTTGATGATGCGATTGCATCCGCGCCGCACCGCCGCAGAATAGCTGATTGTGAAGAAGTCCTCCGGAACTTACCGTTAGGACTTCCCCACGAGAACTACTTGGTCAAATCCATGCCATGCAGGTTACGGATATCGCCAAGCTCTCCGCTTTCGATCTTTTTCACCGCAATCACCGCCTGTGTCCGGCTTTCTACGCGCAGCTTTTGCAAGATAGCTGAAACGTGTGCCTTCACAGTGGCTTCTGACACGCCAAGATGATACGCGATCTGCTTATTCAAAAGCCCTTCGCCCAGCATCATCAGCACGCGTACTTGCTGCGGCGTCAAGCTGGACAGCCGCGCCACAAGATCGGCGTCTTCTTCGTCGGCCTGTCCTGGATCTATGCCGGAAGGCATCCAGATTTCGCCGTTAAGGATTGCGGCAACCGCCTCGCGAATATTCGTTACGGGCAGCGATTTGGGTATGAACCCAGAAGCCCCGAAATCCAGGCAGCGGCGTATAACCGAAGGCGATTCGTTCGCTGACACCACAACTACGGGAAGTTGCGGATTTAGCGACCTTAGATACATCAGGCCCGAGAAGCCTTGTACGCCGGGCATCGACAAATCTAGCAGGACTAGATCGATTTCGACCTTGTCCATTAGCGTGCTCAGCTCTTGCAGGGAACCTGCTTCGCTTACACTAAGTTTCGGAAAGCTTGTCGCGAGCGTCTGTTTCAACGCATCACGAAAGAGTGGATGGTCGTCTACGATAGCAATATGGTGGTCTGGCATCACCGTCTCTATACTGTGACTTAGGGTGTTCGCGCCCCTATACTAAATGAATTTCCGTTAAAGGCTTAGTTAGTTTATTCCTCAAAACGGCATACAAAAGTATGATATTTCGCATTTTTGCGTCTCACCGTTTGAAAAGCATCACATCAAACTTGTTTGTGCGGTACCCACATGCTTTTCTGCGTGTCTGAATGGTACAGGTGATACTGGACTGTATTATTTTGGTTCGCAGGCTCTGATTCGCAGTGCCGATACTCCTCTGGAGGCGGAATGATTGACGACGAACAACGCAAACGGCATGCCCGGAGTTCGCTCCGGCTGATGCTGGTGACAGCGGGATTATTTGCTGCGCTGGCGCTGATTGCGCCGCTTGTGGCGGCTTTATTCAGCGGGTATTCGTTTCTTCGTTTCCCGCTGAGTTTATTCCTGGCGGGACAAGGCAGCATCATAGGCATTATCGCCACAATATTCTGGGCGGCCAAACGGCAGGATAGACTTGACCGCCGCTATGGCCTCACGAATGAATTCTAGTGGATCAAACCTGACATTTGATCCTTAGGCAAACAAACGAGTGGTTCAAAATAATAGATTTGAACCACTAGGCTGGACGGACCATGTCACTAAATACAGTTACACCCACAGTCAATCCGCGGCTTGCAGCAAGTTTCGGTATCTTCACAAGCACCTTCACCAGCTTGGTTCTCGTGTTGATTATCCTGGAACAGCTTGGCCTCGATCAATCGTGGATTTATGAACTTATCATTATCTTGCCGGTTGTGTTTTATGTCGGAATTGGGGTGCTGGTTCGCACCAGTAATGTTGAAGACTTCTTTATATCAGGGCAGCGCGTGCCGCCGTTTTACAACGGCTTCACTATGTCGGCCAATGTTATCGGCGGGGCAGGGCTGCTGAGCCTCATCGGCGCGTTCTTCTTTATCGGATACAACGTGCTAGCCGTGGCGATTGGTTGGTGCGCCGGACTGGGGTTGATGTCGGCTGTGTTCGCGCCATATCTGCGCAAAACCGGCGCGTTTACATTACCCGGATTTTTCGGCATCCGCTTTTCCAGCCGCGTGGTGAGGCTCATCGCCGCGCTTGTATTGATCCCGGCGGTATTGATGTTGTTGGCTGCCGAGCTTCGCATGGGACAGACAATAGCATCGGTGTTTCTACCGTTTCCTGCTGAATATCTGCTGCAAGCCGGGCTGGGGCTGATCGTCTTGACGGTGTTTTTCGGGGGGATGCGCTCGCTGACGTGGACGCAATGTGTGCAGTTCATCGTCGTCATTCTTGGCATCTCGGTTCCGCTGATCATCATTTCCGTGATGATCACCAATTTGCCTTTGCCGCAGCTTTCATATGGCGGCCTGCTGCAAGAGATGCCAGCTCTTGAAAGCACCCGTAAACTTACGGGACAAGGCACGCTAACTTTGAGCGAAGCCTTACCGCCTGTCGAACCAACAGCGTTAACCCGGCCTTTCGTCGAAATGTTCGGCGCCGTCGGCCGGTGGGATTTCTTTGCGCTCACATTCTGCATCATGCTGGGAACGACCGTATTACCCACACAAATCTCCCGCATGAGCACATCGCCCAACGTATCGGCCGTGCGCCGCTCGTTCGGCTGGGCCGCGCTGTTCGTCGGGTTTGTGGTGCTGACCATTCCAGCTTATGCAGCTTTCACCAAATTCAACGTCTTGCAAGATTTGCTCGGCGTGCCTCTCACTCAAATTCCCCCCTCGGGACGCAAGCTAGAAGCGCTGGGGCTTATCACGTTGTCCGGCAGTCAGATCGACCCAGCGTTAGGCAGCGCCAAAGTGTTGTTCAGCCGTGACGCCGTGGCGCTGATACTGCCGACGATCAGCAATTTTCCGCAAGTGTTGATTGGCCTTGCTGGAGCGGGCGCGATCGCGGCTATTCTGGGGGCGGCGGCTAGCCAGCTTGTCGCGCTGGCCAATGTCCTGAGCAACGATCTGTACTACCCTCTGTTTAGCCGTAGCGCATCGCCTTCACGCCGTCTACTGACCGCACGTCTGGCAATGATCGCGATTGCTGTCGGGATTTATTTCCTCGCGACGCAGCCGCAGCTTGATCCGTTGCGTATGACGATATGGGCTTTTTCCATCTGCGCCGGAGCATTCTTTGTACCGCTCGCGCTGGCGATATGGTGGCGGGGGCTAACGATGTTCGGGGCGCTCGCCGGTATGGTGACAGGGCTGGCGGTTACTGGCGGATACATCTTATTCACGTTGGATGGCGGCTATCCCTGGTTCGGCGTGGACAGCCTTACCGCTGGAGTGTTGGGCGTGCCAGTATCTCTGCTTGCGGCGGTTACATCCAGCTTGTTGTCTCCGCGGCCAGAGCCATCAACACTAGAAATCGTCAACGAGATGCATATTCCGAGTGGCGAGACCATACATACACGTCTTGTGCGGCTGGCTGCTCGCGGAAAGGCTCCTAAACCGTAACCACACATTTCGAAAATGCGCGCGTGAGGGAGACCTCATGTGCGCAACACAACCATATGCAAAAAATAAAATAGTTCGTTTGCATCAAACAGACTTGAAATGCGGGGAACTTTGCGTCATAACGCAATGACGCTGCTACGACAGCTTTGGAGTGCGGGTGTAGCTCAGGGGTAGAGCACAACCTTGCCAAGGTTGGGGTCGTGGGTTCGAATCCCATCGCCCGCTCCAAATTTCCAGGCAA
>JARRLC010000037.1:0-18109 GCA_037387425.1 Alphaproteobacteria bacterium | reverse complement strand
GATCCCCATTTTCACGGGGACAAGCTTTGGCTAGCAGAATCAGCAAGCATCGCTCCGTGTGAGCCCACTGTGTGCTATGCGGATAACAGCTACCCTTGGGTGAATGCTCAGATGAATTGCCGCTGATCCGATGAGCGCATCAGCTCAATTTGGCGTTTCCTGCCCTAGCGCTGATGAGGTCTTGTCGGGTGAGCCAAAATGGCCGAAATATCGCGAATCGATGGCCTCCACAGGCAAAATCACCAGCACATCGGTGGTGCCGAACTGCGGATCTACGACAGCGCCATCGCCAAAATATGCGCCAAGCCGCAGATATCCCTTGATGAGCGGCGGCATGGCTTTTAGCGCCTCTTTCATGTTGATAGACTCGGCGGGCATCATGTTCATATCAACGTAATATTTGTCGTGCGCCCGTACGAGCCATTCTTCCGGCGCGCGCGCATGGTGATGCAGGAAGCTCAGCGGCAACGCGTGTGCCGACGGATCCACACCGGGGAAGCTGGCGCAGCCGATCATGACATCTACGCCGTGTTCGCGCACATAAGTCCAGATGCCATGCCATAAAAGCTCGACAGTGCGGCGGTTGCGATAAGGCTTCAGCACGCAAGAGCGCCCGAGTTCCATGAATTTGTAGTTTTTGTTTCGGGCGTCCAGCAGCGGCGCGATGTCATACTCGCCTTGCGTATAAAATCCGCCATGACGTTCGGCGACCTCCTGGCGGAGCACCCGATAGGTTCCCACAACGCGGGGACGCTTACGCCAAATACGGCTACCGGGTATCATTTTACCGCGATCCACAACCAGTAAATGATCGCATACAGCGTCGTATGGGTCGCGATCGCGGCGGCTGATCATCGCCTTAGTGTTGGGAATGGCGTCCATTTCCTCATAAAACACTTCATAGCGCAGCTTTTGCGCGCGGCGCAGATCGCCCCTCGTCCGGGCCAGGCGCACCTCAAGATTGCCGAGCGTGCCATATACTTTCAAAACGCGCCCTATCGGGAAAAACGGCATACGCGGCGGACGTTTATTACGATTAGCCATGAGAGCAGTGGGCATGCCTCGAAGCGAGCGTGGTTTCAGCTTGCTGACAAGACGCCGAGGACTCATTATCATTTACTTCCCTTTCGCCTTTTGGCTGAGGTTAAAAATTGCTCTCGCATGCATAAGGCATATCCGTCATACGACATTTGTTATCGTGAAAAACCACTTTTCCGTAGGAAATGCCATGCGGGTAAAGGTTGAAGACACGAGATTTTGGTCAAAATTTGTGTATGCAGATAGTTTGCAACCCCCAACAACCTGCATCTACCATTCTCGCTGCGCCTCAATTTGCATTGCGCTGGGGTACGCCCAATAGCCCCTTCGACCACTCCGTTGACGAATTCTAACTTAGTCCGCGCGCTAGCGTTAGTTTTCTTTTCACTTGCGTAAACGCCCCAACCTGAGAGAAGCTGCGCCAAACTCAACCGATCGCTGGTGGGACGACTATCCCCCCGAATAACTTAAACGCGTGATATGATGAATGAAAATTCCAGCGGTGCGTCCCACTCGATAGATCCGCGCCTTTTAGAGGTTCTGGTGTGCCCAATTACCAAACACACCTTGCGTTATGATGCCGAACGCCAGGAGCTGATAAGCGATGAAGCCAAGCTGGCTTATCCCATACGCGATGGCGTGCCTATCATGCTGCCCGATGAAGCCCGAAAGCTGGAAGATTAACCATTAAGGTCGCGTGCAGGGACAAGAAAGGATAGTTGCAGCGTGTCTGATCCGGCAGTTTCGCGGCATGCCGCGCTCCGCACATTTCTTGGCAATGCCGGATGGGGCGACGCGCGCACCGTGCATATTAACGGCGACGCTTCCACTCGCTCATATACGCGGCTATTCGGCGAGGGGGGCGATACCGCCATCCTGATGGACTGGCCGCAAGCGCCCGACGGTCCGCCGATGCGCGATGGCCGTCCTTACAGCCAGATCGCGCACCTTGCTGAGGAAATGCGTCCCTTTGTGGCCGTGGCAGACGCCTTGCGGGAAGTCGGACTGGCTGCTCCGCGCATTTTGGCGGCCGATTATGGGCATGGCTTTCTGCTGTTGGAAGACTTCGGCGACACGGTGTTTACTGAGCTTGCTGCTAAAGGCGAGGATATGCTCGCATATTACGGGCAAGCTGTTGATGCGCTGCTCGCTTTGCGTGCGCATCCGCCTGCGCCGGAGCTTCACTCAGCAGATGGTCTTGCGTACACGCTCCCGCTTTATGACCGTGAGGCGCTGCATATCGAAACGGAGCTGCTGACTGATTGGCTGTTGCCTGCCATTCGCGGCGGGGAGGTTCCGCCCGAGGTGCGCGCCGAGTTTACGCATAGCTGGGACGAGCAGTTCGACTGGCTTCTGGCGCTACCCACGGGCTGGGTCTTGCGTGACTATCATTCGCCGAACCTTATCTGGCGCGAAAGCGAGAGCGGATTGCAGCGGTTGGGTCTGATTGACTTTCAAGACGCGCTGCGCGGTCATTTAGCCTATGACCTAGTTTCGCTTCTGCAAGACGCGCGGTTAGATCTACCCGAAGTGATCGAGCCCACGCTTCTCGCTGAATATTGCGACAAGGCTGCCAGCGCCGACCCCAGCTTTAACCGTGACGATTTCCTCCGCGCCTACCGGCTGCTTGGCGCTCAACGCAACACCAAGATTTTAGGCATTTTCGCTCGCCTTGCCCGGCGCGACGGCAAGCGCGGCTATATCCGGCATATTCCGCGTATTGCGCGGTATCTCGCGGCGAATCTCGCCGATCCGGCGCTGGCGAGATTGCAGGCTTGGTATGAACGTGAGCTGCCCTCAGATATCGCCGCGCTGACAAGCCGCCTATAGCCACTCCTGCAACACCGGAATGAAAGGCTCATCGGCGGGTATTATCTGAAGGTCTCGCAAACGAAGAGGCCGTATCCATTTCAGCTCCTGCCCTTCTACGGGAGTAATATCGCCCTCCCATTTGCGGCAAACGAACAGCAGCAGCAACAGATGAAAGTCGTCATAAGCGTAGCTAACGAAGGTGAGCGGCGCTAAGCATTTATCCCGAATCGAAATGCCGAGTTCCTCTTGCATCTCGCGGATGATTGCGACTTCCGGCGTTTCGCCCAGTTCCATTTTACCGCCAGGAAACTCCCACAGCCCCGGCATCGGTTTATGGGCGGGACGTCGCGCGAGCAGTACACGGCCATCATCGTCGGTAAGCGCGCAGGCGACGACTGAAACGAGTGGTTTCGAGGACATGGGAGGTTCCTTGTTCCGGGGAGCTTGTCACGAGCGACATCGTTCATGCTCTTGATACGGAGCTAATGACATGCTGTGGTAAAGTCAAGGGTCGCCTTATGTTTCAAAGCGTTAGAATCATACGGTTCACGTATTTTCACGTATATGTCTAATCGGTCTGACTATTGGATGAAACACTTTAACTTGTGTACATATAGCTCTCGCCATATATGTCGTGTTGAATTCGCTCAGTTATGGCGGATAGGGGAAATATGCTCAGCAAACTGTCATTACGCTTTAAAATTGCCGCATTCCTATGACGGTTATGCACTCATTAGTGGAAAGGCTGTGATTAATTTTCACATAATCCGCAACGGCGGATGCGCTATGACTAAGAATTTGTTATGCTCTCCAAGTGTAATTAATGGATGAGCAGATAACGTCACCTCAGTTCGAAGGTTCTGTGTCGCTGATTATAACCGGCTGTTAAAAGCCGCCGGATAGGAGCTTTCTAGTGTTTGCAGATATCTTGCTCAGTGTACGTCACACCGTCTCTGGTTTGCTAATCATTTGTTTGTGTAGCATCGCGGGGGTTGCGCACGCTGCCCCTCCAAAACAACCGGCAATTGAGGCCGCTCCTCTAATTTGGGCTGCCCCTTCCAGCGAAACGCCGCTCAACCTGCGCATCGTCGCCAAAGAGACGATACCTTCGCATGTTGTACTGACCGTACGCGGTGTACCAGCGCCGGTAAAACTCTCCGAAGGCAAACAGTTCGGGAAGGGCGTATGGGTTGTGCCGCTGAAGAGCATCTCAAAGGTGAAGCTGAACACACCTGCTGGTGCATCAGGCAAGGCAGAATTGCAATTGTCGCTTGTCAGTCTTGATGGAAAATCGCTTTCAGAGCACAAAATGACTCTGGTTTTGGGAGCCAAGCCTGGTTCAAGGGTTGCTGCTGCCCCACAAAGCGCACAGCCGGCCACCTCGCAAACACGTCAGCAAGCGTCTCAACAACTAACTATGGCAGCCGTCACGCCCTTCAAACCACGTCCGTTGACGGATGAGGCCAGAAAGCGGGCGTTGAAGCTCAAAAACAAAGGCGCGGAAATGCTCGCCGATGGCGATATTCTCAGCGCCCGGCCATATTACGAAGCAGCCGCGAATCGGGGCTTGCCAGAAGCCGCCATGGAGCTTGCCGCCACTTACGATCCAGACGAGTTGATGTATATGAAAAATGTCATGGGCGTCGTTCCCAATGTTGCGATGGCGCGCAAATGGTATGAAAAAGCATTGCTACTTGGTGCAAAAGAGGCCGAAACGCGTTTGCAGCGGCTCAAGAACTGAATCAAAGTGCTGTCTAGGAAGCGTCAGGTTAGGTGGGAATCCAGTACGCCGCGGTGTTTGCGGAGAAATATCAAATTTTCGTGATCACTGGATGCTCAAAAAGTGAACTTAACGAGCAATATAATGCCACCTATTCCTGCTTCCACGAAATTCGTTGTGGTTTCCTCCGTTCGTAGCAGTGCTTATGGCCTTAATTTGCTTGCCTTCTGCACCAAATTTCACCAAAAAAGCTTGAGTGTTGTTAGGCGGCCTCGCCCTGCCCGGGAGCAGGTATAAAAACCGCCGCATTGTGGAGGAAAAATATGACGTTAAAAGTGGCGATCAATGGTTTCGGACGCATTGGGCGTAACGTTCTACGCGCGATGATCGAAAACAAGCGCGACGATATTCAACTGGTTGCCATCAACGACCTCGGTTCGGTTGATACCAATGCGCAGTTGTTCAAATACGACTCTGTGCATGGGCGCTTCAAAGGCGACGTCATGATCGAAGGCGACATGATGAACGTCGGTGCAGGCCCGTTCAAAGTGCTGGCCGAAAGAGACCCCTCAAAGCTGCCGTGGGCCAGTTTGGGCGTCGATATCGTGATGGAGTGCACAGGCATCTTCTCCGATAAGGAGAAAGCGGAAGTGCATCTTGGCGCTGGCGGCAAGCGCGTGCTGGTGTCCGCTCCTTCGAAGGGCGCTGACCTCACCGTGGTCTATGGCGTCAACCACGACAAGATCACCGCCGAGCATAAAGTGCTTTCCAACGCGTCGTGCACCACCAACTGCCTGGCGCCTGTCGCCAAAGTGCTGAACGATCTGTGTGGCATTTCCTCCGGCTTTATGACCACCATTCACTCCTACACCAACGATCAGCGCATCCTCGACCTTCCGCACAAGGATCCGCGCCGTGCTCGCGCTGCCGCTCTGTCGATGATCCCGACCACGACCGGCGCTGCTCGTGCCGTGGGCTTGGTGATGCCAGAACTGGCAGGCAAGCTCGATGGTGTGTCCATCCGTGTGCCGACGCCGAATGTCTCGGTCATCGACCTGAAGTTCATCCCAACACGGGAAACCACGGTGGAAGAAGTTAACGCCGCTATGAAACAGGCCGCCGGTGGCGCGCTGAAGGGCGTTCTTAACGTCACGTCCGATCCAGTGGTGTCTATTGACTTCAACCACGATCCGGCATCCTCCACATTTGATCTGTCGGGCACGCAAATCGTGGACGGCAAGCTGGTGCGCGTCATGTCATGGTACGACAACGAATGGGGCTTCTCGTGCCGCATGTCGGACACGGCAGCCGCCATCGGCAAAACGCTTTAAATGTATACGGGAACGTGTGAGGCAGCTCAGTGACCATAGCATGCGAGCTATATCCGCGCGTTCCCGCCAGCTTGTTGGCTGGTCCGGAAGCGGCGGCAGGGACGGGAACAGGCGCGCTATTGCGTAGTGGCGTTTCCGCTCTGCTTCTTACCGGGGCTGACCAACCCGGCTTAGCGTTAGGTCTTGTCCACACGTTCGTGACAGCCGCGCAAGGCCGTGACATTTCAGTGCTTGTCGAAAACGACGTGCAACTCGCCAAAGTTCTGAACGCCAGCGGCGTGCATTTCTCCACTCCGGCTGAGCAAACGCCTCAGGAAGTGCGCGCGCTTCTCGGTGACGATGCTTTGGTGGGCGCTTCCTGCGGGCTCTCCCGCCACGACGCCATGACACTGTGCGAAAGCGGCGTGGATTATGTCGCGTTCGTTGAGCCCTCTGCCACCGATGCCGGCTTATCCGAATCTTTTGAAGATGTGGCTGCGATGCTCCAGTGGTGGAGCGAACTTTTCGAGACGCCATCTGTGGCGTGGGGCCAGGACAGCCATGATGAAGCCGTATTGCAGGCGTTTATCACTGCCGGGGCCGACTATCTTTCCTTGCCCGCCGCTTACTGGCTGGATGAAAATGCAGCGGCTAAGCTCTCGCATCTCCTCAGTGTTTGCACTGCGCGGAGCATTCCCGCATAATGCGCCCCGCTAAAATGGCGGACATCACATCAGGGGTAACGATGCGTTTCATATCCATTATCGCGGCGCCGCTGGCCATTGCCCTCATTGTTCCGGTGGCGGCAGCCAAGAGGAAAGCGCCTGCTACAAGCGGGTGGACAGCCGGGCAAGAAAAAACAGCGCCCGCTGTTTCCGATCCGGCTTATGCCGCGTTTGATTCCGGGCACTACCTGAAAGCTGAAAAGCTCGCCAAGGCAGCCGCCGCCAAGGGGAGCAAAACAGCCTCCACTTTGCTTGGCGTGCTTTACGAAAAAGGGCTGGGTGTACCGCAAAATTTCAAAGCTGCTGCCGAATGGTACGCGAAAGGCGCGGCGCTCGGAGATGTTGACGCACAGTTTTCAATTGGTGTTATGTTAGCCGAAGGGCGCGGCATTAAGAAAAACAAAAGTCAAGCAGCTCAGTTCTTTGAGATGGCAGCCAAACAAAAACATCCAGTGGCGCTATATAATCTGGCGATCATTTATACTGCTGGCAGCGAAAGAGAAAAAGACCTGAAAAAAGCCGCGCAATTGATAGAGCAATCCGCCAATCTAGGTTATGCTCCCGCGCAATACGATCTTGCGGGCTTTTACAAGCAAGGGCTTAATCAGAGCGGTAACGGCGTTGTACCTGATAACAAAAAGGCTACTTATTGGCTGGGGAAGGCCGCTGAAAACGGTCATACCAATGCTGAATTGGAATACGGTATCGCGTTGATCCGGGGGAGCGGGGTGCCCAAAAATGCACAACGGGGCGTTGCCTTTATCCGCCGCGCCGCGAACAAGGGGAATCCGGTGGCGCAAAACCGGATGGCGGTAGCTTATCGCACAGGCCTTGGCGTGGAACGCAATCTCGTGGAAGCCGCGAAATGGCATCTCCTTTCACGGCAAGGCGGGTATAGCGACTTCAAATTGGATGTCATGGTGAGCGAACTGCCGGAAAAAGACCAAAAAGCAGCTAAGAAAGCCGCATATGATTTTCAGCAACGCGGCGACGCCTTATTGCAATAGCGAAGCGTAATCCAGCAAAATAACGCATTGCCCCTCATCCGGCATTTTCGGGCTATCTTCTTCTCGTGGGAGAAGGACATTGGGCGGCGTCATATCATCCCGTCTTCTTTAGGGGGAGGGGGATATGAGCTGTCTGTTAAAATGAGTATTTTTAAACAAGAAGCGATGTAATTTATGAAAAATAGTAAAAAACATTGAAGAAATAGCATACAACTTTACACAACATCAAATATTGCTACTTTATTATTTAAACCGTCTCTCAACGAAGACAGTGTAACATCGGCATTAGTAACGGGAATCCTCCGTTTTGTTATCCAAGTTCGGAACTGCCGATGCAGTCAACGCAGCCACTGACCAAAGATTATCTGAATAAGCGATTTCAGGCCGCAGGCGTTGCCGTTGCTGTGGGATTTCTTGTTGTTCTCACCATTGGCTGGAGCAGCATGTCCTACTTCCGGTCGCACGGCAAATTCGCGGCAGTGATTACCGATTTCATCCAGGCAATTGATCGTTTTGAGGCAGAAGCTCTTTCCGCAAATACGCCGGATGCGAAGAACATCATCTTACGGCGTGAGATGCAGCTTATGTTCCGCGATGTTCTTGAAATCAGTTCGCTTTTTCGCACGAGAAACAACCCGGCCAAAAGTAAAATATTTCGTGAGTGGCGCACGCTTGAAAGAACCATGGACATTTCGCTCCCCTCTTTGAAGGCGAGATACAATTTCACTGATCAAAGTCTAGCCCGTGAATTTAAGGCACTTACAAAAAAGTCTGACGGTTCAGAAATTAAGCTGGAAAATCAGATAAACGAATTCATCGTACTTGGCGCGCGTCTTGCGGATGCAGCAGACCGGACAACCGTGGATTACCGCAATAACGCCACCGCCTTAAGAAAGGTTACAGAAAACAAGCTGCGTCCGTTGCTTCACTCTGCCTTGCAGAAAATTGGCGAAGGCACCAGCGATGTCGCAGATACTGCGTTTTTTATCATTATTTTAAGCGCCATTATTGGCGTTGCGATTTCAACTGGCAGCGCGCTGATCATTCTGTGGCCGATGCAAGACGCGGTGATTGAGAACCAGAAAGCTCTTGCCCGTGAGCGTAGCCGTGCTCAAGCGTCGGAAAAAGCCAGGCATGATTTTTTGGCCATTGTCGGTCACGAGCTTCGCACGCCGCTAAACAGCATTCTGGGCTTTTGCAATCTCTTGATGGGAACCTCGCTTGCAGCGAAGCAAAAAGATTACGCCGAGACGATCCAGAGTGCGGGGCAGTCGCTGCTAGCTCTGCTGAACGATGTTGCAGATATTGCGCAGATCGAATCCGGTACGCTGGAGTTACAAAAACGGGAATTCTCTCTGGAAACTGTTGTGGCTGATGTCGTCGAGACGGCGCGCACGCAGGCTTACACCAAACGTCTCGACCTGAGCGCATATATTGACCCCAATTTGCCGATCAAGATGTCCGGGGATGCTACGCGCGTTCAGCAACTGTTGCTCAAGCTGGTGAGCAACGCCATTACGTATACTGAACGAGGCGGCGTTTCAATTGAGGTCAAACGTTTCGGTAACAACGATGACGGCAGTTTTGACGTCATGTGTTCAATTACCGATACCGGCATCGGCATTCCGAAGAATCAGGCGGCGCTGGTATTCGATCACTTCGGATATATCGACGTTTCCGCAAGCCGCAAACATGCGGGAACCGGTCTGGGGCTTCCGGTATGCAAAAAGCTTGCCCATCTTATGGGCGGCGAAATGGGCGTTGAAAGCACGCTCTTTAAAGGCAGCACTTTCTGGTTCCGCGTTAAACTGAACGGAGTTGTGCCGCCCGCTCAAAAAATCCGCGATAATCTGAAAGTCGATTTCACCGGCCGCCGCTTCCTGATTGTCGAGCATGATGAGCTGACCCGCAGCGTATTCCGTTTCCAGCTTGAAAGCTTCAATGCTGAGGTGGATTGCGTGCCCGATGCCCGCTCAGCCATTAACGCACTGATCGAGAGCGACCGCCGCGGGCGCAACTACGATATTGCCATCATCGATCATGAAACGCCTGAGATCGACGGCCTCGATTTGCGCAAGACGATTCGTGAATGTCCAGAATTTCGCGATGTAAAGCTGGTGATCGCCGCCACGGATGGCATCGCGCACGACCAGCAGGCCCGAGCGTTAGGGTTTGAAGCCGCCTGTCCAAAGCCAATTGTGCAAGACAAAATGATTCGGCTGATGAAGGAAGTCTTAGAGCGGCCCACGCGCTCCGAGATAGCTTCAATGGCAAGTTCGCTTACCACTGTCGGCGAAACATTATCTGCGCCAGAAACAGCGCCAGAGCCTGAAGAACAGCCATCAAACATTCTGGTTGCCGAGGACAACATCATCAATCAGCGGCTAGTGGTGGCGGCTCTAACACAGGCGGGATATATCGTTGATTCTGTTGGCGATGGTGTGGAAGCGCTTCAGGCCATGCAGGAGAAGTCTTACGATCTCGTGCTGATGGATATTCGCATGCCGGTTATGAGTGGCGTTGATGCCACGCGTCACATTCGTGCATTACCGGGGGATAGCGGTAAGTGCCCTATCATCGCCATGACGGCGAATACGCTGCCCGGCGACCGTGAAGAATATCTGGCGGCAGGAATGAACGAATATATTCCAAAGCCTGTAGATTTTCCCGCGCTCTTGGAAAAGATCGACGACTATATTCATGGAATTGTTCCAGAAACACCGAAAACGGATGATGGCGCCGCAGAAACTGCGCGGACGGGCAAGAGATCACCGAGGCGGCATAGCAGACACTCTCACTCTTAGGGCCTGTCAGGAGAGCAACTGCGCGTTGAATGCGATTGCTGTTCGCGCGGGTGATGCGCGTAGTAGGCGCTACGCTGCGTGTGAGGCTGTTGGCTCGGTTAGCACTGCGTAAAGCACATCTTTATCGCGGGAGGCACGAAGTTTGGTGACGGCAGCTGGCTCACGCATCAAACGCGATATCCGGGCCAGCGCTTTCAGATGATCCGCACCAGCATCTTCAGGGGCCAGAAGCAGAAAAACCAGATCGACAGGAGCTTCGTCAATGGCTTCGAAATCTATCGGTTCTTCCAGTCGGGCAAATATCCCTATGATGTCTCCTAACGGCGACATTCTGCCGTGCGGAATAGCAATGCCATTCCCAAAGCCTGTGGACCCAAGACGTTCACGCTGAAGAAGCGTGTTGTAAATCTCACGTTCATCAATGCCTGTTAAAGTAGCGGCTCTTGCCGACAGCTCCTGGAGGGCCTGCTTCTTGCTGCTTGCTTTTAAGGACGGTATGACGCCATGCGGCGATATAAGATCACCCAGATCCATAATTTGTCCCACACGCTCCGTTGACCCCCAAAGCAGAGCCCCATAGGCTATTAGAGCTTCCACCGTTATTGTTTGCCCATACGGCTACAACGCACATACGCGCTTTACACGCGCACGCATAACGCCTTGCCATGGCCAAACAAAAATGCCGTAAGCTTTTAGCCGTTGCGGTCTTTGCTGCCCAATATGCCGCCCGGATCGACCCATCCAATATGGCCATCGTCACGGCGGTATACAACGTTGAGCCGGTCATTGCTGGCATTCTTGAAAATGAGGAAGGCTTTGTCAGCCAAATCCATTTCCATGACAGCATCGCCGACTGACAGTTCGCGAATAGCCGTCTGCGTTTCCGCAACAATAGCGGGCGCATCTTCATGTCCGGCATCGCTTCCGTCTTCGTGTCTTATCACATAATCGACCGCATTTAAGCCGTCGAGCGCCTCATCGTGAGGTGCGTGATGAAGTTTCTTCAGGCGCCCTCTATAGCGCCCCATGCGCTTTTCAAGCCGTTCAATAGCTGCGTCAACGCTTGGATATGGTTCGGTATCGCTGCCATGTGTGCGCAGAACCAGCCCAGAGCGCAACGTAACCGTACAGCTCGTCGCAAAATGTCCATGCGCTTTTTCGATCACCACATGCGCAGAGATACTCTCAGCGCCGGTTTTCTCACACGCTTTCTCGACTTGCTCCATGGTGTAACCGCGGAGAGCCGCTCCCAAATCCAGATTTTTTCCAGTAACTTGAATGCTCATCTTGTACATTTTTTGTGTTGAGCGCGCAGCACTACTAACATAACTGCTCAAACGCTTATATTGACCCGACTTTGAAAACTATACAACCCCTCGCAGTCGCCCCTTGCGAATGGGGCGGACCCTAGTCCAGGTACAGGCGGTTGTCAAACACCAGTACCTGTATTGTGGTACGATTTTGATAAAGTGAAAAGGGGAAAACTGCTTCCTTAAGCGGATAACAATATTAAAAATTAATCCGCATTACTCCGCTGCTTTTACGGATGGCGTACTTTTCTCGCGTCGCCGTTGAACTGACGATGGTATACGTAAGCTCTCACGGTATTTCGCAACTGTCCTCCGAGCGATGTCTATGCCTTCGCCATTCAGGATCGTGACGATCGTATCGTCCGAGAGCACGCGCCGAGGTGATTCGCGTGCAATCAGCTCGCGGATACGGTCTTTTACGGCCTCTGACGAATGCGCATCGCCTGAACCGGTGGCTTGAATCGCTGGGGTAAAGAAATATTTCAGCTCAAATGTGCCGCGTGGCGTTTGTATATATTTGCTGGATGTTACGCGGCTGATGGTGGATTCGTGCATGTTCACCTGTTCCGCGATATCACGCAAGCTGAGAGGTTTTAAACTACGCACGCCGTGGACGAAAAACTCTTCCTGCTGCCTCACAATTTCGCGCGAAACTTTCAGCATCGTCTGGCGTCTCTGATCGAGACTACGGGTCAGCCAGTTTGCCGTACTCATGCAGTTTTTCAGATATGTCCGGTCGGCCGGGGTGCTAGTTTGATTCTTGGCGGCGGTATAGAAATCGTAGTTAACCAGGATGCGCGGCAGTGTTTCGCTGTTAAGCTGCACGCGCCAAGCGCCGGTTGCGTCACGAGTTAAGAGAATATCTGGAACCACGGCGTTAACCGATTGGCTACCAAATTGCAGCCCTGGTTTCGGATTGAGAGCGCGGATTTCGGCAGCCATATCGTGAAGATCCTGGTCATCCACCCGGCAGAGGCGGCGCAACTTGGCGAAATCACGCGTGGCCAGCAGGTTGAGATTATCGAGCAGGGTCGCGATAGCCGGGTCGTAGCGGTTGCGCTCCTTGAGTTGCAGGGCGAGGCATTCGGCCAGCGAGCGAGCGCCCACGCCCGCAGGATCAAGGCTCTGAATGGTGGCCAGAACCTCTTCCGTCCAGGCGAGCGGTGCGCCGAGGCGTTCGGCCACATCCTCGCAAGAGCCACGAAAGTAGCCAGCTTCGTCAATCAAATCGATCAGGTGGTCGCCGATCAGCCGTCGCGATTGACAGGTCAGCGCGATGTGGAGTTGGTCGCGCAAATGATCGTGAAGGGTGATTTCCTGCGCTGTATAGGCTTCAAACGAAGCATCGCTATCCGTCGGGCGGCCCGACATGGAGCGCATCGACAGGGTTTCGTAAACGGCGGGAGGCGGAATTTCTGCGTCGTCGCCGTTATCCTGGCTGAAATCGGAGGGCTCCGGTGTGTCAGATTGAGACAACGTAGCGTTGCTGCTATCGCTCTCGCTTGCGCTTGCCTCGTCTGCGCGGCTAGCTGAAACCTCATCTCCGGCGCGCTCATCCCATTCGATAAGCGGATTTTGCTCTATTTCCCGGTCCAGAAAAGCCTGCAATTCGAGATTGGAAAGCTGCAATAGCTTAATCGCCTGCTGTAACTGCGGCGTTATGATAAGCGACTGCGATTGCCGCAGCTCTAGCTTGGCCGAGAGCAAGGGATTACTTCCATTTCCAACTCAACACATTACACAGACTACCTGGAGAACATATCCCCGAGATAGACGCGTCTCACGTCTTCATTGGATACGATCTCTTGCGGCGTCCCTTCAGTCAACACCTTACCATCATAAATGATGTACGCGCGGTCAATTAGTTCCAAAGTCTCACGCACGTTATGGTCGGTAATGAGAACGCCGATACCACGTCTGGTTAAGTGGCGCACGAGAGCGCGAATATCGCCGATAGCGATTGGGTCGATGCCCGCGAACGGTTCGTCAAGAAGCATGTAAGAAGGACGGCTGGCAAGCGCGCGTGCTATTTCGAGACGCCGACGCTCACCGCCGGAAAGCGCGATAGCTGGCGATTTACGCAGCCGTGTTATGCGGAATTCGTCCAAAAGCGACTCAAGTTGGCGGTCCCGCTCTTTGCGGCTGGGTTCGGTAACTTCCAGCACCGCGCGGATATTTTGTTCCACAGTGAGACCACGGAATATCGAGGCTTCCTGCGGCAAATAGCCGATCCCGAGGCGCGCGCGCCGGTACATGGGCAGCTTGGAAACGTCGTGCCCGTCGATCAGCACTTTGCCGTGATCAGGCTTAATCAGCCCGGTAATCATGTAGAAAACCGTGGTCTTGCCGGCGCCGTTTGGTCCTAAAAGCCCAACCGATTCACCTTTGCGCACGGTGAGACTTACCCCGCGAACCACGGTCCGCGCCTTGAAGCTCTTAACGATTGCGGTTGCCGAAAGCTGTTTTTCAGCGGCCACTGCGAATCGGCGAGGCGCGCCTCGCTGGGCTGATGGCGCTTGACGAGGCTGTCCGCCAGCGGAACGTGCCGCTTGAGGCTTGCCTTGTGGCTGCGATTTTCCCCAGTTTATAAGCGCCATACGAGACCTTGTTTTACAGTGCAGCCGACTGGATCTAAAAGAACATAATGCCAGCAGCGTGCAGGGTTAATTCTCAAATATGTTAATTCTGTACTTCCATTTACCAGTTCAGCGCGGAGGTCGCTATTTTTCTTACTACGTCAGTTAGCGTTACCGCCGGATACCGGATGTTCATTTGCTTTTAGGAGTACCAGTCTGGAAAATTGCTCTAATCCGTTTTTTGGGCACCATAGTGGTGATGCCCGTTGCAAGATTGGCCACCACCTTTTCGCAAGCGATGATATTGCCGCCTTGCATGACTTTCACATTCCCCGTGAGCAGCACGAGTTGCTTTTGCACTTGAAACACAGCTAACTCGCCCGTCGCCTTTTGGTTATCCTCTGTGGTGATGATAACGCGGCCCTTGGCTTTGATCTGCCTGATTTCACCGTTGCCCGAACTTGCGCTGGAACTCGCCTTTTTCGTAGGGCGTTTGCCGCTAGGCGTGCTGGTCGAATATAAAACCACCAATTCTTTGGAGCGCAGCTTAAATCCGCCCTGGATGGCGACGACATTTCCCCGGAATGTGGCGACTTTCCTGTTATCGTCCACTTCCAGCATGTTGGACTGAATGTCGATAGGCTTGCCGGAGTTGGCTTGAAAGTTTTTCGAAAGCGCCGTGCTTGGCGCTTGTGCATGGGCGCTAGGGGCAGCGGCAAAGATTGCCGATATGAAGGCGATTGCGGTCATCACCACAAAAGCCGTGAACAGCGCGCGCCGTCCCCCCAATTGCTGAGTTATGATAGCATCGCGCGTCATTTTTCGCCCTCTGTTGGTGCGCGCTCCAAATGAACTCTGACATTGCCCGTAAAAATTGCACGGGCTTCACTTGTATAATATGTCAGCGCTTCTGCGCGAACAGTATTGCCATGAAATGCGAATTCGACAGGCTCAGCCGATATCAGCACATGGTCTGCCATAGATGCCGTAGCCGATCTCAGCCTGCCGGAAAAGCCTGCGTCTCCACCGATGGCGGCGCCGTTGTCGAAGGTTAGCTCTTCTTTCTTGGTGTGGTAAATCCCGGATGGCGCGTCGAGCGTGGTTTTCTTACCATCCTTAGCGACGATTTGGGCGCGGATGGTATCCAGCTTGACCAGGTTGGGCTGTTCTTTCTTCCGCGTAGCGCTTTTCGCTCGGATGTCGTACACGCCGTGTTTTTCGTGCACGCCCCTGTAGTGCGGATCGAGCATGACCGACCCATCCCCCGACATTCTCACCGTCTTGACGGAAATTTCGCCATCCTTGGTTTTTACCGCGATACGCTGGGGCAGAAAGTAAAGCCCTATCAGGCTTACCGCCACAAGCGGCAGTAAAATCCGGAGCGTGCGCACTCGTGTGCTGTGGCGCAGCGCAGCATGGAAAGCGCGCGCGCGATCCCCCGCCGAAGGAGCCCCCTTCAGCCGCGAACCAGCGGGAATTGAGTGCGTTTGCGTCATCATGGTTTAAGTCTTAAACGCGTGTTTCTGAACGGCGATTGTATATACGAATTTCGTCATGCATACACGCAGATCACGGCGTAATAGTGTGCACACCATGCACCAGACAATGAAAAGTTAAATTTTAAACAACCGAAAAACGCACGGAACTGGACACCGCCCGATACGCAACAGGTCCTAATGCGCGAAAATCTCTTGGTCCATCCAACCCAGCAAATCGAGCCGCGCACGCATGGGCAAAAACTTGAAACAGCCTTCAGCGATATCGCGGCGGCCTTCGCGGTCGATCATCTCATCAAGAACGGCGCGCAATTTATGCAAGTGCAGCACATCAGAGGCGGCGTAGGCGAGTTGCTCGTCGCTCAGTGTAGCCGCGCCCCAATACGAGCTTTGCTGCTGCTTCGAAATTTCCACGCTTAGCAGATGGTGGCACAGATCGCGCAGGCCGTGACGGTCTGTATAGGTTCGCACCAGCTTCGAAGCGATTTTCGTGCAGTACACCGGTTCGGCTAGCACGCCCAGATGCTTATACAGCATAGCGATATCAAAGCGCCCATAGTGGAAAAGCTTGGTGACGGCTGTGTCAGCCAATAGGCGCTTCAAGTTCGGGGCGTCGTAAGGCTCGCCAACGGGAAATTGCACCAGATGCGCATCGCCGTCGCCGCGCGAAAGCTGCACCAGGCACAGCCGGTCGCGGTGAAGATCTAGCCCCATGGTCTCAGTGTCGATGGCGACGCTATCGCCGAAGAGCAGTCCGTCGGGGAGATCGCCTTTATGAAGTGTGATAGTCATGTGCGGCTTATAGCATGCTTGCAAGCTTGCGCAAGCCGGTGTGGCAATGCTTGTCCGCCGTTATAGTCTGAAAATCGCTTTGAAGCTCCGCAATTGTAATTCTCGCTCCTTTTCTCGCCGTCACCGCCACTCCCGTCATGCCTGCGCAGGCGGGCATCCAGTAAACCGCAGCTCAAGCGATATATCGCTAATGTTAGTGGTTACTGGGCCCCCGCCTTCGCGAGGACGACGAAGGAGCGCGGGAATGACAAAAAATATAGTTGTTCTCGCGCTATCCAGCGCGCAACAGGCGCACGGCTTCGTCCTTCTCGAACAAATAGAGGCATAAACGCGCAGCCTCGCCTTGCGTGGTTTCAAGCTCCGGATCGCGGGCGAGCAAATATTTCGTCTGGTCGCGGGCGGCAGTAAGCAGGTCTTCATCGAGCGGCAAACTGGCCATCCGGAACCCGGGATCGCCTGATTGCTTGGTGCCAAGAATTTCACCGCCGCCGCGCAGGCGTAGATCTTCCTCAGCAAGGCGGAAGCCGTCTTCTGTTTTGCGCAAGATATCGAGCCGGGCGCGAGCCGTCTCGCCCAGCGGCGCGGTATACAAGAGAATACACGACGATTGCTTTGCACCGCGCCCCACGCGTCCGCGCAATTGATGGAGCTGAGCAAGGCCGAAACGCTCCGCGTGCTCAATGACCATGATGGTGGCGTTCGGCACATTCACGCCCACCTCAATGACCGTGGTAGCGACCAGCACGCCCAGCCGCCCCTCGGAGAACTCGCGCATGATGGCGTCTTTCTCCGCGCCCTTGGTGCGTCCGTGGACCAGCCCTACGGTATCGCCAAAATGCTGGCGCAGATGCGCGGCGCGTTCCTCGGCGGCGGCGAGGTCCACCTTCGCCGAGCTTTCCACCAGCGGACACACCCAGTAAATCTGCGCCCCCTCAGCCCGCGCGCGGCCTCGGCCTATGGCGCGGACCATCTCGTCCAGCCTATCAAGCGGCACGGCGCGGGTGAGCACCGGCTTGCGACCCGCGGGTTTCTCGGTGAGCTTTGACACATCCAGGTCGCCGTAATGCGTCATAAGGAGCGTGCGCGGAATAGGTGTCGCCGTCATCACCAGGATATCCGCGCCGCCTTTCTGCCCCTTCGCCTGGAGCGCATAACGCTGATGCACACCAAAACGATGCTGCTCGTCGATAACGGCCAGCGCGAGGTCGGCGAACGCCACATCGGCCTGGAAGAGCGCGTGCGTGCCGATAACAATCTGCGTTTCGCCAGACACCAGCTTTTCCAGCACGGCACCGCGGGTGCGGCCCTTTTCGCGGCCTGTGAGCATCGCCACCCGCACGCCCACGGCTTCGCACAATGGCGCCAACCCTTCGAAATGCTGGCGAGCGAGAATTTCGGTCGGGGCCATCAGTGCGGCTTGCGCGCCAGCTTCAACCGCGCGCGCCATGGCGAGAAGCGCCACCACGGTTTTACCGCTGCCGACATCGCCATGCAGCAGACGCAACATGCGGCGCGGCGC
>JARRLC010000036.1:0-23177 GCA_037387425.1 Alphaproteobacteria bacterium | reverse complement strand
CCAGTTCGGTAAGCGAGGCTGTCCGAATGGGGCCTGCCTTCTGCGATTGCTCAGAAGACGTGTCTTTCTCACTAATTCGCGCATCGGCCAACGGTGGAGACGTGCGGAATACAGCCTCCGTCTCGCGGTCGTCAACGGGCGGAATATACTGAGCCACACCCATTCGATTTGCCGGGAGGGGATCGCTCTTTTCCTGGCGGTTTACCGTTTGTGGCACGATGTCATCAGCGCCAGCGCTGGCTGCCACGGACGGCTGATCGAACACGTCAATCGGCGTTAACGTTGCCGTAACGATGTTTGAATCGCCATCAGAATTGATTGGGGAATGCCCGGTATCAGCGCGATCATGCTTGCCAGGCGCAAACAAATGCTGGGAGTCGGGGCTAAGCGTGTAGGACCGCGACGCCACATCCGGCGGCGACAAGCGCGGGACATCGGTCACGCCATTGCCCGCGAATATCTCATGTGAATTGCTGTAATCGACAAGCGCACTCACCACGCCAAACAGGGAAATGCCTGTGGCTACAGCAATAATGTTACGAACTCCACGCTCGGAGCGAAAACTCATAACGGCTCCACTCACTTAGTACATGACGCCAAAAAACGGCACATGCCGTCCAACGATGATGACTGCTGCTCGTATGGTTACCGATTAGCAATAAAAGCTTAAAAAGGTAAACGCTTGGTTTAAACGTTCCTTTATGGCCTGTTATTACCGTCGCATGAAATGAACCTCAAAACTATGGGCAAAATAAGTTGAACGCGCTCTTTTTGTCACAATGGTTTATGCCGCAGCTGATTCGCTGAGACCATTCGTATGCCCACGTAGTCCATGTTCGCTGATGCCTCGATCATTAAGACTATCCGCTAACTCTATGTGTCCATATGAGTTTTCGAAGTTGATATTTGAGGCGGAAGATAGCGACGTTCCGGATCTCAAATATCAAATTCGCTGTATTTAGGGCAATTCGCCGCAGTTTGCGGGAGCCGTTAAAACCCTGGACATGTGCCCTGTCCCCATGACGTCGAACACAATGCCAGCGTATGCAAAAACTTAGCCATGGGCATATCCAAGGCATACAGGATTGTCCATGTGCAGGCATATATGGCAAGCGCCACAAGGACCGACGGCAAGTACCACAGGCGCGACCAGAAAACCATCCACTTGATCTGGCTGGTTTCTGCCTCGGATGGCGTGGCTTCCGGATGCTCGGGAATAAGCTGGTCCGCCTTGTACGCACCCGGTGAAAAAGGAGCGGTCAGCGCCGCCAGTCCGAGCGTCATATTCGCGATGCTTGGCACCAGCGGCGTCAGGAGCATGCCCGTCACGAACAGTCCTTCGTTCCATGGGTCTTGAACAGCCTGCGCTGCCACCGTGCGCCAATTGAACGTGTCGTGCCCGAAGATAGACAGCATCAGCTCAACCATCTCAAGGCCGATAGGCAGCAATATCGCCAGCGCTACCACGAACATAAGCGCCAGGACCACATTCACTAAAAGAACGCCAATGACGACTGTAATTCCGGACAGCCCGTCCGGCGCTTCATGTAGCCAAGTTAGCAGGAAACGAGTGACCGCCCACGAAATCCAGTCCATGAGCGCGTTGAGGATCGGGAGAATGATGAAAAACAAAAGCAGGAAAAATGCGAATTGTTTCGCGATAGTCAGCGCAAGAATGGTCACAATGACCAAAGCGATAGCTAGCGCCCATATCCCGGCGATGACATAGGCGATGGTAAAAGCAATCGCAAACGCGAATCCACCGAGAATGGCCAGCACCACCGTACCAGCATCGGAAAATTGCCCTGCCACGCTGGAAGCGACCGCAAACGCAATCGCGAAAGCGAAAACCACCGCGAACGCACCGAGCAATATCCGCGCAATGATTTCCGCCAGTTCAGAATCGCCGCCGAACTTGCGCCATGCGCGTTGCAAATACAGGTAAATTATCCGGAATAGCCAGCCAACAGCCCAGGCAACCACCGCCACGGCGACAATAAACAGCATCAACTCAGTCGTGTTGATCTTGCCGTGTTTATAGCCGTGCAACACTGTGGCCAGCAAAAACAGCGCCACAGGGAAGACAAACGCAATAGCCACGCAGCGCTCGAAGCTCTGCGCGCTCCAAGGCTGGCCAAACCATTGCGTTAGCCATTGATCGAAACGCCTGATAGCCGTGCGATAACGCGAAAACGGCGCGCCTCTAGCGAAACGGCTGCGCAAGTCCGTGCGATCATCAGCTTTCGCAAGCTGGCCCCGCACTGTCATTTGCGGAAATGGCAGCAGCCATAGCAAAATAGTCGTGAACAGGATGAGCAGAGCGACAATAGACCCCGTGACGCCCCATCCCTGCCACGAGATCAAGTCAAAACCAGTTTCGGCCGGCCCCATTGTGACATTACCCCTACCCCCATCATAGCGTACGCACAGCTTGCGTCTCACATGCTGTACGACACACCGTATGCATCCTGCAAAAGACCGCCGCGACTTGCAAGCTAAGTCTTGGTAAGGGGAACGGATTTCGGCGGCATCGTGCTTTCTTGCCGCGTTTTATTGAAACGGAGCTGGAAGGGGAAGCATAGCGCCTTCCCGTTTTGCCTGTCTTCTCTGACTATTTGCCGTGCTTTTTGCGATTGCGGGCCGCCCAGCCCGGCACATGGAGTTGTTCGGAGCGCTCAATCGCCAGCTCATCTGGTGCAACATTACGCGTGATCACGCTGCCAGAGCCCACCACCGCGCCGTCGCCGATCTTCACCGGAGCCACCAGCGCGCTGTTCGAGCCGATAAATGCGCCCGCTCCAATATCGGTGAAGTGCTTCTTGAAGCCGTCGTAATTGCACACGATGGTTCCCGCGCCAATGTTGGTCTTCGCGCCCACCCTGGCATCGCCGATATATGTGAAATGGTTGAGCTTGGCGCCCGCTTCCACGGTGGCCTTTTTCACCTCAACAAAGTTGCCGACCTTCGCGCCTTCGCCGATATCCGCCCCCGGACGCAGCCGCGCAAACGGCCCGATCAGCGCGCCCGCGTGAACGTGCGACTTCTCTAGATATGAAAACGCGTGGATGCGCGCGCCAGCTTCCACCGTCACGCCAGGGGCAAAGACCACATTCGGCTCCACGATCACATCTGGGGCGAGGCGTGTGTCATAGCTGAAGGTAACAGTTTCCGGCGCGATCAGCGTAGTCCCGTTTTTCATGGCGGCCGCGCGCAGCCGTTTTTGTATAATCGCTTCTACTTCGGCCAGTTGCGACCGGTCGTTAACGCCCAGCACTTCGTCTTCGTCGCAGGTTTCCACCACGACGCGCAAGCCTTGCTCCCGCGCGATGGCCACCACATCGGTGAGGTAGTATTCGCCCTTGGCGTTGTCGTTGCCGATGCGTTCAAGCAGCTTCAGCATGGTCTCGGCGCGAAACGCCATCACGCCCGAATTGCACAGGCGCACGGCCTTTTCCTGCTCGTTCGCGTCGTTTTCCTCACGGATGGCGAGAAGCGCGCCGTTTTCATCGCGCAACAAGCGACCGTATCCAGTTGGGTCGGTCGCCTCAAAACCGAGCACAGCCACCGCCGCACCGCCATCAAGTGCGGCCAGCAGTCGGGTGATGGTCTCAGTGCGCACCAGCGGCGTATCGCCGTAGAGCACCAATATATGCCCCTCCGCCCCCTGAATTGCATCTTTCGCCGCCAACACCGCATGCGCCGTGCCAAGCCGTTCATTTTGCACAAAACATTTCGCATTCGGATTGGCTTCTTGCGTGATGTCGCACAATACGTTCATTTCCGCACCGATCACCACTGCCATGCTGTCTGCTTTGGCCTCAGCGGATGTCGCCATGACGTGCGCCAGCATCGGCCTGCCCGCGATGGCGTGCGCAGCTTTTGGCAGCGCCGATTTCATGCGGGTGCCAAGTCCGGCGGCAAGAATGATGGAAAGCCAAGGAGTTGTGGGAGTGTCTTGCGATGTCATGTAATGCGTCTCTTAAATCATAAGCATCCAGACGATCAGGCGCTTCTAAGATGCCCCGCGAACGTCATTTGCACGTGACTATTTTGTTCATACGATTATATAGCCCTGAAACTTTGAGTCCGCCAGTATATCGCTTCAGGAGCCTCGACGTATTTCTGCTAGCGGCATAGAAAACAGCAGCGCGCCATGAGCTTAAGCCGTAATTTCCCGCAAATGATACAGCTCAATGTGAACACAGATTAATTGAAGCCTGCCGACACCTGCTATATTGTCCCCCAAGAGTTAGCATCGGCGCCCTGATGGCATCGGGGATTATGCTTTATGTGGCACTTATCGAATGACGAAAGCGATGAAACGCTTTAGATAGTCCGTCAAAGAGATACGCAGGAGATTATTAAGGGGGATAGTAATGGTGTTTTCGCGTATTATAGGAGCATGGCTCATTGCCATATGCTTATTCGCTGGGATATCGCCTTCATTCGCTCAAGGGGTGTTAGGCGTTACCGCAACGAACGACAGAGTAGGACGCGCCCCCTCAGCGGACGCAGCAGGGGAGGCGGATGAAGTCCAGCGCACCAACCAATGGACTGTTGGTTTAGTTGGCGGCCTTCTTGAAGGCGCTTATCTCCGCTTTGCTGCAGAAATCAGCCGCGCTGTCGATGACGGCGAGAATATGCGCGTTCTCGGCATCATGACGAAAGGCTCCATTCAGAACGTTCACGACCTTCTATATCTGAAGGGTGTGGATGTTGGTCTGGTCAGCGCTGATACATTCGATGACATTATCAAAGCTGGGAAAATCAGAAGCATTACTGATCGCCTCCAGTATATCACCCAGCTACACGTGAACACTCTGCAATTGCTGGTTCGCTCCGATATTAAGACGATCAAAGACCTTGCTGGCAAGAAAGTCGCCGTTGCCAAAAAAGGATCTTCTTCTGCGGCGTTGGGTATTAAAGTTCTCAAAAAAGAGGGCGTGAAAGCCGATGTCCACATGATCGGTTGGACCAACGGTTTCCAAAAAGTGAAAACCGGAGAATTCGCGGGCGTATTCACAGCCTTCGTGAAAGGTCAGACAACGATCTTCTCGTCCATCGATCCGAAGTCCGGTATGCATCTCTTGCCGATTAGTTTCGACAAATATGCGGACGAGTATTACGTCCCAATTTTCCTTGATCATAAAGACTATCCGAACCTGATCGCTGAGGGCGAGTCTATCGAAACGCTCGGCAGTCCGGTTGTGCTTGCCGTTTACAACTGGCCAAGAGGAACAGACCGCTTCCGTAAAGTCGCGCGGTTTATCGAATACTTCTTTAAGCGCTTCGACACCCTTCGCAAACCGCCTTACCACCCCGCTTGGAAAGAAATTAACTTGGCGGCGAAGGTTCCAGGCTGGAAACGCTACTGGTATGCCGAAGAGGTGCTAAAGAAATACCTGAAAAAGCGTGCTGCTGGCGGCATAAAGTTAAATGCTGAAGAACGGAAAATTCTTTCTAGCATTAAAAACACAGAGCAAAAACGCCAGTTCCGTGAATTCCTCAAATGGAAAAAAGAACACAAACCGCATTAATTCTATCGTCACCCATTGCGGTGGCGCTTCTTTTTTATCGGGATATCAGCTACAGGCATGATGCGGCGTAATTAGCCGCCCGACGATGCTTTCGCCGCTTTCTCAATAGATTTCGCCTCGTCCCACAGCGCTTCCATATCCTCAAGCGTCACCTGAGAAATCTCGCGCCCCTGCTCGTGCAAGCCTTTTTCGATGTGGCGAAAACGGCGTTCGAACTTGGCATTGGTCCGACGCAGCGCATGTTCCGGGTCTATCTTAAGGAAACGCGCCAGATTGACGAGTACGAACAGCATATCGCCGTACTCATCTTCCATGTTGTCGGCATGCCCGGCGGCCAGCTCGGCTTCGAACTCGGCGATTTCTTCTTTCAGCTTATCAAGGATCGGGCGCGCATCTGGCCAGTCAAACCCGACCTTGGCGGCGCGTTTTGTGAGTTTCTCAGCGCGGCTCAGAGCAGGCAAGGCCAATGGCACGTTGTCGAGCCGACTTGCAAGTTTTTCGGGTGGCGGCGCGGCGTCTTCGCCAAGGGTAGCCCGCTTGGTGGCGGCTTCTTCGGCCTTGATGCCGTCCCACATATCAGGAGACGCGCCGCGCGCTCGCGTTTCGGCGTCGCCGAACACATGCGGATGGCGGCGCACCATTTTTCGTGTTGCACCGTCGATCACGTCATCGAGCGTAAAGCGCTCATCTTCTGAGGCTATCTGCGAATAGAAGATCACTTGAAACAAGTGGTCGCCTAATTCATCCTTCAGGTCGTAGAAGTCGTTCCGCTGGATGGCGTCGGCGACTTCATAGGCTTCTTCGATGGTATACGGCGCGATGGAAGCGTAAGTCTGTTCCGTATCCCACGGGCAGCCGATTTCAGGCGTGCGCAGCACTGCCATGACTTTACGAAGGTCATCCAGGGTGAAACGCTGTTCTGGCTCAGCGGCGAATTTTTCAGCGAGCGACGATGCGTCGGCGGCTGTCGCCCCGCCGGGTTGGCGAGGCTTGTTCTTGGCGGTATCTTGATCTGTCATGCGGCATTGTTAATCCGTGCCTCGCCCGGTTGCAACGTTCGCTGAACACCTATTGTAAAATATGTGTAGTGATGCCCCCTCTACAGGGCGTGCTAATCCCGCTCGATCAGCGTTCCCGCTCCATGCTCGGTGAATAGCTCGATCAGCACAGCGTGCGGCACCTTACCATTGATGATCACCACGCCTTCGACGCCGCCTTCCACGACCTCAATGCAGCTCTGCACCTTGGGGATCATGCCGCCGCTGATCGTGCCATCGGCAATAAGCGCCCGCGCCTCGCTCACGCGGAGCTTTTCAATGAGCTGGCCGTTTTTATCGAGTACACCCGGCACATCCGTTAACAGCAAAAGGCGTTTAGCTTTCATCGCGGTGGCCAACGCGCCAGCGAAAGTATCGCCGTTGATGTTGTAGGTTACGCCCTCGCGCGAGGCGCCCAGAGGAGCCACCACGGGAATGAAATCGCCGTCAGTGATCACTTCCAGAAGGCGCGGATTAACCGTTTCCGGCTCGCCCACGAAACCGAGATCGATGATGCGTTCTTCGCCTGTTGCTTCATCGCGCACGCGCCGTTCCAGCTTGCGTGCGGTCATCAGATCCGCGTCCTTGCCCGAGATGCCGCAGGCGCGTCCGCCAAAACGGTTGATCTCAGCAACGATCTGCTTGTTGATCGCACCGGCCAGAACCATTTCCACCACTTCCATAGTGGCGGCGTCTGTGACGCGCAAGCCGCCGGTGAATTCGCTTTGGATATTCAGTCGTTTAAGCAGGTTGCCGATTTGCGGTCCGCCGCCATGGACAACCACCGGCTTTACGCTGGACTGCTCCAACAGCACGATATCCTTGGCGAAACATTCGGCAAGATCAGCCGTGCCCATGGCGTGGCCGCCATATTTCACAACCACGACCTGCTGGTCGTAGCGCTGCATATAGGGCAATGCCTCAGAAAGAATTGCGGCATGCGCGTGCGGTGTAAGCTCAGGGTTCGGCGGCAGGGAAGTTGTGTCCATTTCGTCGTGCTCGTAGGGGTTATCGTTGATTAGCTTATAGCGGGTATTGCGGTGTGTATAAACCGTCTCGTTGTAGCTCTGTCGCCTGTCAGAGAGGCTTTTCGCGTTGCAGGATGGCAAGACGCTGCAAACAAGACATTTCTGCGGCGCTAAATCGCTTTCATGAAAGCTGCGATTAAGATATGCAAAAGGGTGCATTCTGAACTAGTAGGGAGCTTGGAGGAGGCGTGGCCGAGATATCGGGATTTGCGACCGATTTGGCGCAATCGGCCTATTTAGAATCGACGATGCGGCGGGCGATTGCTGCTGCCCAGCAGCGTTCGCACCGCTATGTCACGTTGGAACATCTTCTGCTTGCGCTTCTGGAAGACCCTGACGCCCAGGCTTTGCTTGAAAGCATGAACATCGACAGACAGTCGATGAAAGCGCGCACAACCGATATCGTCAACCGCAGTCTCGCGACGCTTTACACGCCGGGCCAGTTTGATCTGCGCGCCAGCTATAAGGTTGAGCGCGTGCTGCAAACGGCTTCTGACGATGCCCGCCGTCTCAATTGCAGCGAGGTAGACGCTGCTTTCGTGCTCGCGGCCGTAGCGCATGAAACCGACTGTTTGGCTGCTGAAGTTATCAAGCCCACGGGGCTGACTTTTTCAAACGCAATGACGTGGCTGTATACCCATCGAGGCAGTAGCCACGCTGTGTCTCAACCAAACGATGCGCCTTCAGAAGCCGACGCAGAGTACGACGCAGATATGGCTATGGACGAAGATCTGGACGATCTGGCGTTCGATCTGGAAATTCTGGACGAAACACCGGCTCCTTCGGCTTCGCCACCGCCACGAGCCAAACAGGCAGCGCCAGAAAATGCGCCTCAGGCTGTGCAGCAAGCAACGCCTCAGGCCGCGCCGTCGCCTGAAGAGGGTGCGCAGCAGCGTCCGTATCCGCCCCAATCGTCAAAATATGATGCAATTGCTGCTGCGAAACAGGCTCACTTGGCTCTCCATAGTCAGACAAACCAATTTCCCAATGGCGTGCAGAGAGAAGGGGCGATGCCGCCCCCCTCTCATTCGACTTCTGCCCCATCTGCGCGCGAAGATTTGCCGCCGCAGGCGAAACGCCGGCCGCCACAGGGTGTGCCGCCAGCCGCCGCTGGGCACCGTCGTTCAGAAATGCCTCCGGGAACACCGTCACGCGGTTTAGAGACGGCTCCGCCACCGCGTGAAGCGCCAGCCGCCGCTCCTCCAAATGCCGAATCGCGTGCTGAAGTCAAAGTGCCATCGGTATCGCGTCTAGATGAAATGCGCGTGCGTCCAGGTGGAGCGAGCAGTTCTGCGCCTTCGCCGGTTGCCGCTCCTTCTGGCAAGAAGGTCTCCAAGAACGCCAACGCCAAGAATAAAAAGAAGCAGCGGCGTCCTGCAGCTCCCGGTTCAACAAAACAAGCCGCCGCAGGCGGGGTATCCGCTCCCCTTACGCCAGGACAAATGCGCCGCCAGCGCCGTCAAAGCTGGCTGGAAGCTCAAGCAGGCAGGCTTGTCGAGAATATCCCACGCCGTATGCGCGTTGCCCAGCCCGAGCGTGTGGAAGTGCGTATTTCTCGCGAGGAAACCGACGCTATCACCAAGGGGTTTGACGGCAGGGGCGAGATCATCCGTCATGATGTGCTCGTTAGCCAGGCCATGAGTGTGATGCTCCGTGCGCCCGATGGCGGTTTTTCCATCGAAACGCTTAGCCCGGAAACGCAGTGGACCTCAGACGGCAGCGATCATCGCACCAATGAGGTTTATGGCCGCTGGCGTTGGGCTGTGACGCCGCGATCTTCAGGCAACCGGCGTCTCCAACTGATTGTCTCGGCGCGCAGCGTGGACGAAAACGGCATGACGGGCGATACAGCTCTGCCCGATCAGGTTATCACAGTGCGCGTACGCACGAACTATTGGCTGAGTATCAAACGTACGCTGGCTTGGCTTGTTGTCATGGCGCTGGGCGGCGTGGTGACCGAATTGGCGGTGCGCGCTCTGAAGATATTTGACCAATCAGGCGGCTGATACACGACCGAATTTATCCCACTTCGCCTTGTGCTGAAGGTTGCGTCGCCATACTGGAAACCATTTTTATCGTAATTTTTCTTTGGAGTATCGTCAGTATCAGTATAATTAGAGCCCGGATGTATCGTAATTACCTGATAGGCGGGTAATACACAGCCCCACTTTTATAGACTTCCCGTAGGGATACGGCAGCGTCGACATTTAACCGAAACCGGTATTAAGTTGCGCGCCAAGATTTTCCTCCTCATTCGGCTTATGCTAATTTGGGGTATTGGCGGGATTGGTTTATTGTCATTGCTAAGCTATCTTGCATGGCTTTCGTGATATGACACGGGGCTTCTCGGAAATCACAAAATCAACTTAAGGACATCATGACTACAAGCGGCAGCACATTTATCAATGTCGGCGAACGCACCAATGTTACCGGCTCAGCAAGATTCCGTAAACTCATCGAAGCAGAGAACTACGACGCAGCGCTTACAGTCGCGCGCCAGCAGGTGGAAAATGGCGCGAATGTCATTGATATCAACATGGATGAGGGCTTGCTCGATTCCGAGAAAGCCATGGTGACGTTCCTCAATCTCGTTGCCGCTGAACCTGATATCTCCCGTGTGCCGGTGATGATCGACTCGTCCAAATGGCCGGTGATCGAAGCTGGGCTGAAATGCGTGCAAGGCAAGTGTATCGTTAATTCCATCAGCCTGAAAGAAGGCGAGGAAGCGTTTATTGAGCACGCGCGCCGCATCCGCCGTTATGGCGCCGCCGTGGTCGTGATGGCATTCGACGAAACGGGCCAGGCCGACACCGAAGACCGCAAGTTTGAGATTTGCAAGCGCGCTTATGACATCCTGACTGAGCAAGTGGGCTTCCCGGCCGAAGATATCATCTTCGATCCGAACATTTTCGCGGTTGCCACCGGCATTGAAGAGCACAACAATTACGCTGTCGATTTCATTGAAGCGGTGAAGCGCATCAAAAAAGCCATGCCGCTCACGCATATCTCGGGCGGCGTGTCGAACTTGTCATTTGCGTTCCGCGGCAATGAGCCTGTGCGTCAGGCAATGCATTCGGTGTTTCTTTTCCACGCTATCAAGGCGGGGATGGATATGGGCATTGTCAACCCTGGCCAGCTCACGCTTTACGACGACATTCCCGCTGACTTACGCGAGCTGATCGAAGATGTGATCCTCAACCGCCGCGCCGACTCTACCGATCGCCTGTTGGATGCCGCAGATCGCTTCAAGGCGGGGGGCAAGAAAAAGGCCGGGGCCGATCTGTCCTGGCGCGAAAAGCCGGTTGGCGAACGCCTCACCCACTCGCTGGTCCACGGCATTGCCGACTATATCGACGAGGACGTGGAAGAAGCGCGCCAGCAGTTTGACCGCACCTTGCACGTTATCGAAGGTCCGCTGATGGACGGTATGAACAAAGTCGGCGATCTGTTCGGCGCTGGCAAAATGTTCCTGCCGCAGGTGGTGAAATCCGCGCGTGTGATGAAAAAGGCGGTCGCCTATCTCATGCCGTTCATGGACGAGGAAAAGCGTGTTGCTGGCGGTACAGAGAAGTCGGCTGCGGGCAAGATCGTGCTGGCCACCGTGAAGGGCGATGTGCACGACATCGGCAAGAATATCGTCGGCGTGGTCTTGCAATGCAACAATTATGAGGTGGTCGATCTGGGCGTGATGGTGCCAACCGCCACCATCTTAGAGCGCGCTCGCGAGGAAGGCGCTGACGTCATCGGATTGTCTGGCCTCATTACGCCGAGCCTTGATGAAATGTGCCACGTCGCCACCGACATGGAACGTGAAGGGTTCGATGTGCCGCTTTTGATCGGTGGCGCAACCACCAGTCAGTTGCACACGGCCGTGAAAATCAGCCCCGCTTATAAACGCAACCAGGCAATTTATGTGACAGACGCCAGCCGCGCTGTTGGGGTGGTTTCCAACCTGCTTGGCGAGGGGCGCGACACTTACGTGACAAAGCTGCGCGATGACTACGCAAGCCTGAAAGCCGCGCACGAACGCGCTCGCGATGCCAAAAACCGCGCCCCGCTCTCCACGGCGCGTGCTAACAAATTCCGCATCGATTGGGCGAAATATACGGCTCCGCGTCCTACGTTTCTTGGTGCGCGCGCGTTTCGTGATTACGACATCGCAACGCTCGCCAAATATATCGACTGGACGCCGTTTTTCTCCGCCTGGGAGATGAAAGGCAAGTATCCGCAGATTTTGCAGGATGATCGCTATGGTGAAGCTGCACGGCCTCTGTTCGAAGACGCGCAAAATATGCTCCGCCAGATTATTGAGGAAAAATGGCTGACAGCGCATGCGGTTGTGGGCTTCTGGCCTGCGGCCAGCGTGGGCGACGATGACATACGTATTTTCACGGATGATAGCCGTACGACGCCGCGCGCTACGTTCCACACCTTGCGCCAGCAGATGAGCCGTGAGAGCAGCAAGCGTTCCAACGACGCATTGGCCGATTTCATTGCGCCTGAAGGTAGCGGCGTGAACGATTATATCGGTGGCTTCACGGTAACGACGGGCATTGGCGAAGGCGCGGTTGCCGATCGTTTCCAGCGCGCCAACGACGATTTCTCGAAAATCTTGATCAAGGCGCTGGCTGACCGTCTGGCCGAAGCCTTCGCTGAGCACATGCATGAGCGCGTGCGCCGCGAATTCTGGGCCTACGCGCCAGATGAGGCTCTTAGCAACGAACAGCTCATCGCAGAAGGTTATAGCGGTATCCGTCCGGCGCCCGGCTATCCGGCCCAGCCTGACCATACCGAAAAGCGCACGCTGTTCGATCTGCTTGGCGCGGAGGAAGCCACCGGCGTGCAGCTTACCGAGAGCTACGCCATGACGCCGCCTGCGAGTGTTTCCGGCCTCTACTTCGCGAACCCGGAAGCGCATTATTTCGGTATCGGACGCCTTGAACGCGACCAGGTGGAAAACTACGCCGCCCGCAAAGGCTGGTCAGTGGCCGAGGCGGAAAAATGGCTGGCGACGATTTTGAACTACGATCCGAACGCTGCAAATGCAGCGTAGGGCGTAGGATGGGTTGAAGTCTGCCTTCGCGGACTGAAACCCATTGTGGAAACTGGTATGATGGGTTTAGCGAAATGCTCAACCCATCCTACGTTTTGGCTGTTGTACTCACTTCGTTCTTCTGTTGCTGTCAGCGTCTTCTGGCAACAATGTCCTTCATAATGCCCGAACATCACACTTTTGCTGAATGATAAGCTGGACAAGCAGGGAAAAGCGTTGGATGTTGGGGCATCATTCATGTTGCGATAAGAACAATGCGTTTGGCTTTGCGAAAAAGCATTCTCGCAATGGTCTTCATAGGCTGTTGCCTGTTGCTCGCCGTTGCCGGAAGCGGAGAAGGTTTGACTTTTTCCGCCTCGCCTTGGCATGGCAAGACGGAGCCGGCTACGCAAGCGCAGCATGTGAAGTCTGGCGGTAATTCGGCTTCAGAAGCCAAAGAGCAGTCGCAACGTCCTCCAAATGTGATCATGAAAGCTGTCATGGCGCGCCGCAAGTCCGCGCTCACCAGCGGCGTGTCATGGCGCGTACTGAAATCCAGAAACCGCAAACTGGTATGGAGTGGCGGTGGCGGGGCTTTGCGTATCCATCTGAAACCCGGGCGCTATATTGTTGAGGCTACTTATGGCCTCGCAAAATCCACCCGGAAAATTCGTGTCAGACGGCGCAGGCGCGTGAAGAAAAGCATTTCGCTCAACGCCGGGACGATTCGCGCCAAGGCGAGGGCCGTTGCTGACGGGCCTTTGCTGAAAGAAACCACCTTCACGCTTTATGAAGCAACGCGCAAACAAACGAAAACCCAGACAGAGCCATCCACTAGAATTATTCCGGTGAGCGCTGAGACTGGAAAAAGTGCCCACGTAGAAAAGGTAGAAATCGCGCGTTCTACTTTGCCATCGACCGTGTTTCATGTGCCAGAGGGCGATTATCGTCTCGTTGTCCGGCGCGGTATGGCGGTTAGCGAAACATATGTGCATGTCAAGGCGGGGCGCGCCTCAAATGTAAACCTGGTGATGAATACCGGCGTACTAAGATTTTCTGCTCACGCAGAGAGCGGTGATCCGCCTATCAGCGGTATACAATTCGCTTTGTATGACGAGAAAGATAAATTGCTGCTCAGCACCAAAAGGGATGAACCGGAACTCACTTTGCCCGCTGGAAATTACCGTGTGACCGCCGAACTTGGCTTTGTGCGCGAAGAGCGGCAGTTTACTGTCATCGCAGGCAAGAACCACACAGAAGTTCTGGTGCTTGACGCTGGATGGCTGAAACTCTCCGCCGTTAGCGGCAACGATAAGCGCCCCATGATGCACGATATTCTTTACAAGATATTCGACCTTTCCGCAGGGGCTTCCGGGACTATCCAAACGCCGATAACTCTTGCAAAGCCATCCTCCACCATATTCCTCAAACGCGGAAAATATCGTGTTGAAAGCCTGTATGGTTTTCATAATGCGCGGCTCGTGCGTGACGTGACCATCTCCGCAGGAGACATCACCGACGTTGAATTCGAACACCGGGGCTGTTCTCTCAAGCTGAAGCTTGTTACAAAACCGGGGGCCTCCCCAGTGGAGAAAGTCAAATGGACGCTGAAATACGCTAGTGGCGGTACGGTGCTAATCTCACAAGACGCCGTCCCGGATTTGATCTTGCAGGAGGGGCGCTACCAAGCCGTGGCGCAACACGATGCGAAAACCTATTCACGCACATTCGAAGCCGTCGCGAACCGAGAACAAACTATTGAACTAATCGCCGAATAAAGGGAAATGTGCTCTGTCAAAAAAGGAACACTCAAGGCCCATGTCCTGGAAATTTCCACGTTCAATAGCCGCTGGTTTTGCCGCTTTCACGCTGCTGCCTCTTTTGTTAGCGTTCAGCACTCCGGCTGCCGCGCAAAGCAATACTGCGCTTGTTATCGATCATTCCGCCGATATGAAATCGAAGATAGGCGATGCCTCTAAAATTTCTATCGTGCGAAAGACCTTGTCAGCGCTATTCGAAGAATACGAAAGCAGCATGAAGGTGGGTGTCGTTACATATGGCGGCGGGAAGTCTGGCAATAAATGTAATGGCGTCAAGACCTTAAAGCCTATTGATTCGATCGAGTCCAGAAGCGACATAAAAGTACTTGAAGCCAACAAGCCAAAGGGATTGGCGCCGCTTACCACAGCGCTTCCTGTCGCAAGCAATCTTTTCGCAGATAAGCCCGGCTCCCGACCTGTCATTGTCATTGCAGGCGGTTCCGATACATGCCGCGCTGATCCGTGCGCAAAGGCTCGCGAACTCAAGCAGCAAGCGCCCAACATGGTTATTCATGTTGTTGCGCTCATTAAAAGCAGTGCAGAGAAGTTTCCTAATCTCAGTTGTATGGCAGAAGTAACAGGCGGCATTTTCACCGGAGCGAGAAACAAAGTTGAATTTGAAGCGGCCCTGCGCAAAGCTTTCGAGGCCGCCGCTACAGGTGGTAACGGTCGCGCATTAGGGCCATCTGGCGCATCATTCGGCGCGGTGCCCGGTGGCGTGGGCACGCCTGGCGGGGCTCCTGCGACATCGAACGATCCTGGCGTGTTAGAACTTTCCGTGGTGATCGCTAAAGGCATGCAGCCCATCAACAACGGCGTTATCTGGCGGCTCTACGATGGCCGCGCCCAGAATGACGGCAGCTATAGATTGATGGAGACACACCAAGACGCGCAACCCCACATGAATATGGCGCCAGGCGATTATCTCATCAACGTATCCTACGGTCTGGCCCAGCTCACCAAGCGTGTGACCGTCTGGCCAGGCAAACGCACGACGGATACCTTCAATTTAAATGCTGGCGGTCTTCGCCTTTATGCAACCCTGGCAAAGCAACCGCTGATTTCCGAACAGGCGCTCAACTTTAAAATCTTCTCCGATGAAACCGACCAGTCGGGGAACCGCCGTATGCTGATCTCCAAGGCCAAGCCGGGGATCGTTATTCGCCTCAATAGCGGGAACTATCGCGTACGCAGCACTTACGGTCATGCGAATTCGGTCGTCGAAGCCGATGTAAAAGTCGAGCCAGGTAAACTTACGGAAGCCACTTTGGACCATCAGGCGGGGCGGGTCACATTCAAACTGGTGCGCAGTCCTGGCGGCGAAGCCATGGCTGACACACTATGGGCCATTCTCACCCCTGACGGACTGCTGGTAAAGAAAAGCGGTGGCGCTTTCTCAACGCATGTGCTGGCAGCCGGGAAATACATGGTGAAAGCCACGTATAACGGCGTGGATTACAGGAGATCCTTTACCGTTGCAGCGGGTGATAAAAAAGCCGTCGAAGTCGTGATGCAGTAAAGCTAGCGTTGCGGGAGAAGTTCAAGCCGCTGACCGTGACGCAAAACTGCCTGCGCCTCAGGGGTGAACGCATTGCCTTCTGCGTGAAGCACCATGCCTTGCGCCAAGCAGAACGGCGCGCGGCTGCCCTTTTTGCCCTGCACCAGAACGCGTGTGGCGGGCTCGCCAGGTCGCGGAAAAAGCGGATACACTACCACGCCGCCGAAACGCCCTTCCAGCGCCGCCAACAGCCGGGGCAGGGCGTCTGCGCGATGCACGATTGTGGCCATTCCCTTAGGCGCGCAAAACGCCGCTAAAAACCGCACCCAGCGTTCCAGATCGCCCGCTTCCAGCGCATGCGCCCGCGCCAGACGCGCACCAGGCGGCACGCGCGCCTCCGATGCTTCCAGGAATGGGGGATTCGCCAAAACGTGATTGAAGCTTTCAAGCGGTAGCCCTTGCGCAGCGATGGCGCTTGCAGGCGCGGTTACGTCGCCCTCGATAATGCGCACGCGGTCAGCGAGGTTGTTGCACACGGCGTTTTCCCGTGCCAGAGCCGCCAGTTCGGCGTCGATCTCTACTCCCGTTGCTGCCACGTTCGCCACGCGGTGCGCCACGGCTAGCGCTACAACGCCGCTTCCGGTCCCGGCCTCCAGCACAGTTTGCCCCGCCCGCGCCGGACACGCCGCCGCCAGAAACACGGCGTCCACGCCAGCGCGCGAGCCGTCCCGCACCTGCCGGATGCTAAGTTGTCCACCGAGAAACGCATCCTCTGTAGTGGCAAGCCTTGCGGATGTGGTTGACGAAACTATGGGCTGGTTACTTGTCATCGTCATTCGCAGGGATATCTTCGTCGGTTCCCTCGGCAATCTTGGTGTTCTCAGCGGCTTGTAAAATCGTTTTTGCCGTTTCCCAATCGTCGTCATCGACCAGAATGCGACGCGGCAGTGCGCCAATCGAACCTTCCATGACGCTGATATATGCATCCGCTATGATGTAAGTCACCTCAGCGTCTTTCAACAGTGCTTCAATATACGACAATAGAACCAGATCGTTACTTCGTAGAAGCTCTTTCATGATTGCCGTATCCCTTGTAAATGTGATTAGTTTTCACGAGCAGCTTACACCGTTTTACCACATAAAAAACATTACGATGACGCTTGACCGCGCCCCACTGCTTGCGCCTAATACTGCGCAAAATGTAATATTCTATCAAGGAGAAGCGCACTTGGGGGCGGAAAACACACAAGCGAGGCAGACGGAAGACGTGAATAAACTCAAACCGCTGATGGATATCGTTGCTGCTGACATGGCCGCCGTCAACCAGATCATTCTCGATAAGGCGCGCTCCGATGTCGATATGATCCCGGAACTGGCGCGGCATCTGATTGACTCGGGCGGAAAGCGCTTAAGGCCAATGCTTACCATCGCGGCGGCCAAACTTTGCGGGTATACGGGCGAAGGCCACGTCAAGCTGGCGGCTAGCGTTGAGTTCATGCACACTGCCACGCTTCTGCACGATGATGTGGTGGACGAAAGCGACATGCGCCGCGGCAAGAAGACCGCGCGGCTCCTCTGGGGCAATCTGGAAAGCGTGCTGGTAGGCGATTATCTGCTGGGCCAGGCGTTCAAGATGATGGTCGATGTTGGCTCGTTGGGCGCGCTCCGGGTGCTGTCGAACGCCGCTGCCATTATCGCGGAAGGCGAGGTGATGCAGATCGTTGCCTCCAAGAACACCGCTACGACCGAGGATGCGTATTTAGCCGTCATCAACGCCAAAACCGCCGCGCTGTTTTCCGCTGCCGCCGAAGTCGGCCCCATCATCGCGGAACGCCCTGCCGCCGAACAGGAAGCCCTCGCCGCTTACGGCAAGAACTTGGGGCTTGCCTTCCAACTCGTGGACGATGTGCTGGACTATTCCGGCGAGGCGGCTAAGCTTGGCAAAAATGTGGGCGACGACTTCCGCGAAGGTAAGATCACGCTGCCGGTGGTGCTGGCGTTCAAGCGCGGCGACGCCGAAGAACAAGCGTTCTGGCGCAAGACCTTGCAGGATGGCCAGCAGGACGATGGCGACCTGGAACGCGCTATCGCCATTATGACGCGTCACGGGGCCATCGCCGATTCCATCGCCCGCGCCCAGCATTTCGGTGCGGAGGCCTGCGCGGCTATGGACGCCTTCCCAGACAGCGCCGAGAAACAAGCGCTGCTCGACGCGGTGGCGTTTTGCATCAGCCGGCTGCATTGAGCGCATCTTCGCCAATCGCCGGTGCTCATTCAGGAGGGAACGCCCATGACCGTAAAGCTGTTCGAACCTTTCACGCTACGCAACATTGAGCTGGCCAACCGCATCGTGGTGGCTCCCATGTGCCAGTACAGCGCCGTGGATGGCGAGCCGCAGCCCTGGCACTATCAGCATTACGGAGCCATGGCCGTGTCGTGGCCTGGACTGACGGTGATCGAGGCGACCGGCGTTCTGCCAGAAGGGCGCATCAGCGATTCGTGCCTCGGCCTGTGGGACGATGTCACCGAAGCCGCCATGGCCGACCTGGTGGCGACGCTGAAATCCTACGCGCCGGGCGCTATCGGTCTTCAGCTAAACCACGCAGGGCGCAAGGGCGGGTTTACCAAGCCTTGGATGAGCACCGTGCCCGCAACGCCGCATTGGAAGGTTTGGGCGCCGTCAGCCATTCCGTTTAGCGACGGTTCCTTGACGCCGCAAGCGCTCGACGAAACCGAGATGGAGCGCATCAAGGCCGCTTTCGTGACCGCTGTTGGACGCGCCGATCGCATCGGTATTGACGTGATCGAGCTGCATTCCGCGCACGGCTATTTGCTGCATCAGTTCCTGTCTCCGCTCTCCAATCAGCGCAACGATGCCTATGGCGGCTCGCTGGAAAACCGCATGCGTTTCCCGCTGGAGGTGGTGCGCGCGGCCCGCGCTGCGTTGCCCGAAAACCGGCCTCTCGGCATCCGCATCAGCGCGACCGACTGGACGGACGGCGGGCTTACGCTTGACGAAAGTGTGGAATACGCTAAGCGTTTGAAAGACGCGGAGCTGGATTTCATCTGCGTATCGAGCGGCGGAAATGTTCCAGACGCGAAAATTCCGACCGGCCCCGGTTATCAGGTTCATCTTTCCCAGCGCATTCGTAAAGAGGTGGGTATCGCTACGCGCACGGTTGGGATGATCGCAAACCCGCAGCAGGCTGAAGACATCCTCCAGGCGGGCGACGCCGACATGATCGCCCTTGCGCGCGGTTTTATGGACGATCCGCGCTGGCCGATGCATGCCGCCGAAGCGCTGGGTGCGAAAATCGCTTATCCATCGCAATATTTACGCGCCGCTCCCATCATTTGGCCCGGAGCTAAACTTGCGCGGCCTAAAGAATAGTGCGATAGCCTCTCGAAAGCCTTCTCTGGCTTTTTCACCGGGAGAACTCAATCGTGCTCTGGATCGCCACAGCGCTTGTGACGCGTGCGAGTTACGCGGGCTGCAATGTGCTCGACAGCCATTACCGGCATTATTTCGGTAGCGGCTATTCGCAACTGTTCTATTGCAATCTGTATTGGGCTGCGATTGTTCCGCTGGTTATGCTGGCAGTGCCGCCTGTGTTGCCAGCGCCTGAGCTATGGCCCTGGGTCATCGTTTCCGGTTTTTGCGGCGCGGTTTATCTGATCCCATATTTCGCGGCGTTGCGCACGGCGGATTCCTCCGTGATTGCCGCGCTTTTCGCGCTGGGATGCATTTTTACGCCGGTTCTGGCGGCGTTTCTGGTCAGCGAACAGCTTTCAGCGTTTGAAATCGCCGGATTTCTGGTCACCATCTCGGGCGCGGTGTTTTTGTCGTGGAAGCCGGGCGGCATGCATTTCGACACGCGTTCTTTGATGTTGATGGGGGTATCCGGGTTCTTAAGTGCGCTTGGTCTGGTTTGCTCAAAGCATGTGTTTAACAACATGCCGACATGGGACGGGTTTATCTGGATCACGTTTACAGCTATGCTGACTATCTTAGGTTTTATTCTGGTGCCTGGATGGCAAAAGATAATCAAGCAAGATAGATTCGCATTTCCTAAAATATATATTGGCTTTAGCAGTACGTTCTTTCTTGGAATTACAGCAGAGTTCTTTTCGTATCTTACCGTGTCGCTTACGAAAAACAGCTATGCCGCGATGATGGGCCAGTTTCAGCCATTCTTTGTGCTGGGCATTATGCTGCTGGTGGGGAACGGCCGGGGCTTACGCACACTGGAAGATCTCTCCGGACGCGTGATTATGCAGAAGATAGTGGCTTTCTTCATCATATCCGGCGGAGTGATACTTGCAGTCTGGCCTGAAAACTAACGCGGCCTCCAGTTTGGCGCATCGCGCGCAGCGGCAGCAATAACGAAGATCACCTGCATAAGCCCGTGGTTCTCGAACAGCGGATTTTCCGCCATGGCCAGCGCCGCCACATAAACTATGAACAGAAGCGCCCATAGCGCCATCATCGAAGCGCCCGATAGAAATTCTACAAACCGCCGCCAAAACGCAATCGCAAGACCAAAAACCAGCAACACCGGTCCGCCCAAGCCGAACGCAACCGCCACTTCCAGGTAATTGTTATGGAAGAACCACAAGTCTTGTTGGGCGACATAGCGTAGGAGATATTTGCTGGTCTCCTCGCTCTCCCAATAGCCGCGATATCCGTGGCCAAGCCAGGGGTGATCGCGGATTGCGTCTTTCGCGAACTGCCACAAATCTGTGCGGCCGGTGAGAGTTGTGTCTTTGCCCAATGATTCCAGCACGAATTTCACGGGGGTGAAATCCATTTGCGGCAGGACGAACAGCGCGAGCGCTCCGCCGATCAACGCTATTGATACGCCGATCAGCGCGGATCGTGGGCTCAGGCGATAAATAGCTCCGGCGGGCAACAGCACGCCTACGATAGCCAGCGCCGTTAAAAGCGCCGAGGCCGATTGTGAATAGATGAGTAGCGCCGCCGCCAGGACGAACGCGCCTGCTGTCAGCCATCGCCGCCATCCCGCCAGAAATAAGCAACCGCTGGTGATCAGTTGCAGCGTCATGACATTGCCGAGGATGTTCTTGTGCGTGAACGCTCCCCCTCCGGGAAAGCCGGACCGCAACCCCGGCATGGCGAATTCTATGAAAAGCGAAATGATTTGCGCAGCTACAAGCGCCAGAAAAACCATCTGAATCAGATGCAGGCGCGAGGTGAAAGTGGCGAGCATCAGCCCGGCCAGAATGGTGAACAGCAATTGCAGCCCGAAATACGCGCTTGGCCCCGGCGTTAGCGACCACATCGCCGAGACGCACGCCAGCACGCCCCACGATAAGACCACCATATTAGCCCGCGCTACAGCCAGCACCTGGCCGGGACGGAAAAGCACCCACAAAACCACAAGTCCGTCTGTCATGGCCCAGACGAGGCGCTCATTGCCAAGCGCGGCGGGCAGAAATGGTCTTAGTGCGGAGCTTCCCCACAAAAGACAAAACGTACAAAATGCGCTTAAAGCCAGAACCCATATGCGTGCACGGCGTTCGCTCTCACTGCCCCTGAAAACCTGATGCGCGTTGCCGTCTGGTTGAACTGTGGATGCGTATGTGTTCATTTCTGGGACAATTGAAATATTATGGGACTGATAAGTTCGCCTGCGCATGTAAAATGCAAAATTAAGCGATCTTCTATTCAGAATCTTTAACGCAATTCCGATATAAAACGCCTTATGAACACAAATCGTATCGGATGTTTTCTGTTTGTATCGCTTTGTTTGTTTGCGGGAGCAGTGGCTTCCAGCCCCGCAAAGGCAGCGGACGCGCCTGCTTATACGCTCGGCGCTCAGGATATTATCCGCCTGAAAGTCTACGAATGGCGCGCCACCGTGAGCACAGTCTTCGCGTGGACCTCGCTGAACGCGAAGTTTACCGTGGGAGCAGATGGCGCCGTGTCGCTTCCCATTCTCGGCGAAGTGCCAGCCAGCGGCAAAACCCCCGCCGCGCTGGCCAAAGCCATCGGTGAACGGTTGAAACGCCAGGTTTCGCTGTCGGCCCGGCCGAACGTGGCCGTTGAGGTGGTGCAATACCGCCCGTTCTATATCCTCGGCGGCGTTAATAAGCCCGGCGAATATCCTTATCGGCCTGGCCTTACGGTGTTGCAAGCGCTGAGCATCGCTGGTGGCGTGACTGGTAGCGGCGGAAGCGGTTCTTCGCGAAACGGCATCGATTTAATCTCCCGGCGCGGCGAGCTACGCGAATGGCAAGCCGAAGTCAATGCGCTTCTGGCGCGGAAAGCCCGGTTAACTGCTGAACACAACAACGCTGAGAAGATCACGTTTCCACCGAGCCTGGAACGCCGCCGTCAATCGCCGCTCATAGCAGTTCTGCTTGAACAGGAACGCGCAATCTTCGACACAAGGCGCAAAGCTTTACACGCCGAAGTCGAAGTTTTGAAACAAATGAAGACTTACCTGGAAAAGCAGGTCGTATCTGTTGAAGCACAAATAATATCCCAGAAGCATGAGGAAAAAATTCTGGGAAAAGAGCTGGATAACATCACATCGCTCGTCAAGCGCGGGCTAGCCCCGGCGCCGCGCCAGCTTTCGTTGGCGCGCACGGCGTCGCGGTTGGAGGGCGAACGGTTGCGGCTGGAAGCCTCGCTTCTCAAGGCCAAGCAAGATATCAGCCGCGCGGAAATCGATATTCTCAACGCGCGAAACCGGCGCGCCAGCGATGTCGCCGACGAACTGCGCAAGACGCAAACGAAACTCGTACGAGCCAGCGCGAAATACGAGACCACCGCGAAATTACTGTTCGGAAGCTTGAGTACGTCATCGCAAAAACCAGCCCAGCAGACGGAGAAGGCCAAAGGGAAGACGGCGAAAGCAAAAGCGCCATCAAGTATGCTTATCCAGCCGGTCTATACAATCGTCCGCATGAGCGCCAGTGGTCAGCAGAAGGAACTGTCCGCCACTGATGCGATGTATGTTCTACCCGGCGATACGATCAAGGTAGAACTGCCGTTTGATGTCGCCGAGCCTAAATCCTGACTCGGGGGATTTTCTCCTTACGCAAGCTGCGATTCCCTGCCTCCATTGATTCGAATGGAAGGGGCACGATGCCAGCCAGCACTTGAGATACGCAAAGACCGGACTGCGTTGCGGAAAAAACGGCTATCAGAAAGGCAGCACAATCCACGTCCATCTCCGCCTGAAGAACGGCAGGCTGATGG
>JARRLC010000035.1:0-29391 GCA_037387425.1 Alphaproteobacteria bacterium | reverse complement strand
GTGCACTGACGCATTCAGAAGATTCATGCATGAGTGCACTAGCTCTTTGTTTATGCATCAATTTTTCCAAACTCGGCTGCAACCTTCGTTTGGATCGATGCACTAGCGGCTGGTATAAAGCGCCCTGTCTTTCAGGTAGCGCTCTTCGCTTCCCGCCAGCGGATCAAAGAAACGGAAACGCTGGCGAAGCAGCTCCATTTGCCCAAGCGGCGTAATATGCAGGAGAAAGACTGTTTTGCGGGCCAACCCGTAGTTTATCAGCTTTTCCGTATGATCCGGCGGGATTTCGTCCGCCTGGCGTGGGTGATCAAGAAGCTTTGACAAAGACACACGCTCATTGCGTGAAAGCTGGATTGGCGGCATAGTCGCTCATCACTTTACTCAAGGGCCAAGGCCCGTTACGCATCACCATATGATTAAGTTTAATCTCAAGCGAGTAGTGGACGCAAGACATGACGAACGTAAATGCCGATTGGCCGACGGAAATCCGTCTGAACAGTGCAAAAAACCAACTGCGCGTTACATTTTCGGACGGTGCTGCGCTAGATTTGGACGCGGAATATTTACGCGTGTTCAGTCCTAGCGCGGAAGTCCAAGGCCATGCGCCAGATGAACGCAAAATCGTCGAAGGCAAAAAAGACGTAACCATTACCAAGCTTGAACAAGTTGGGAACTACGCCATCCAAATCATTTTTGATGATGGCCATGATACCGGACTGTACACATGGTTATACCTGCGTGATCTTGGAGAAAAGCACGACGTGCTGTGGAAGCAATATTTAGAAGAGCTTGAAGCAAACGATATGTCGCGCTAAAGCGGCTTTGCAGCAATTACCCGCCACATCATCCTATTAACCTAACACGGGCTGGCGAGCGGAAAAGTGGTGTCCACTTTTCCTCATCCCATTTTAACCCGACGCTGGCTGACGAGCGGAAAAGTGGTATCCACTTTTCCTCATCCCGCTTTGGCCGCCATAGTGCGCAGCAAAGCCATCGCTTCCGGCAGGCAGTTCCAATAATGCGGTGAAATTTCCAGAATGAAAACGTTTTCTTCAGAAAATGCGCACCGCTCTAACAGTGCATCCCACGGGATGTTGCCCATACCGGGCGGCAAGTGCATATCGCCTTCGCCGAAGGCCAAGCGCTCTGCCCGGTGCAACGTTTCTAAATGGGTTACCCGGCCAAACGAATCGTGAACGTGGCATTGACTGGCGAAAGGCGCGAGCGCAGCGATCTCATCCATGAAATCCACACCGCGCAGATTAGAGTTGATCACCGCGTGCGAAAAATCCAAGCAAGCGCGCACTGACGGGTTTCCAATCAAGGCGAGTTCTTGCGCCAAACGCGACGGAAGCGCCGTGTATCTGTTCGGCTTGCCTGGCTGCACGTTCTCAACAACGATGGTCACGCCTAGATCCGCGGCGATCTCTCCGGCCTCGGCTAGCGCCTCGCGCTGACGAGCATAATATGTTTCCGTATCGCCGTCCGACGGCGTGTCCTCTGTAACGCCGCTGTGCACCACATAATTGATCGCCCCCAACTCGGCGGTTACTTCCAGGCTTGCTTTCAGTACGTCCTTCTGTAAGGGCAGTGGCACACTATCGCGAAAGAAATTGATGATTGCCGATCCGTGCACCGTGTAACGCAACGGATGAGCGCTGATCGCCGCCTTCAGCATTTTCAACCGCGAAGGAAGCACCCGCCCATTGCCGATAACATCCAGCGAATAAAGCGGAAGTTCCACAAAACAGGCCCCCACTCCGACAGCTTCATTAAGGGCTGCGCCGAGCTGCTTAAACGAATAATCTCCCTCATTGGGAATAGAATAACCAACGTTATAAATGCCTGACCACATTTGCTACCTCAACTAAAATGCTCAATGTCTTTAATCTACGTTCACGCAATTGGTTTCGCGCAAGGTGATCTGGGCTAGAGTGTTAAACTTGAATAGCCGTTTCCATATACAACAGTTTGGGTCGACGAAAATCGTCGCTGTGTACGATGTTATGTATACTGAGGATGACGCAAAGAAGAGGGCAACGTCAAGTATTACATAATTTCGTGACCGAATGGCGAGTTTTTGTGAAGATACATCCTGTTTTACTGGGTGTAGATTTTTCGTCACGCAGAAAGACAGGATAACGTGATGTCCGGCTTTTAAAAGCCATGTTTCTTTAGCAGGAGTAGACGTTTACGCCTGGGTTTGAGTAAGATAGCACAATGGATGAATTCAATTTGGCAGGAGACTTTCCTGCCGCTTCTTTTGAAGACTGGGAAAAAGCCGCCGTCAAGGCATTACGGGGGCAAGGCTTTGGTGTGCTCGAAAACCAGCTTTACGAGGGTTTCGCGACCAAGCCGCTCTACACCCGAACCGCCGATGGCGAGACCGCCAGCCTTTCCGGCGAGCCAGGCGTAGCGCCTTTCATTCGCGGCAACAACGGCGCATTAGTGGCGACGGGCGAAGGCCGTCCGTGGTCCATCATCCAGTTTCTCGATCATCTCGACATCACCGAAGCCAACCGACAATTGCACGAAGACATCGCCAACGGAACATCGGCGGCATGGGTGCAACTCGGCGGCAATCTGCCCTATGGCGGCGCGTTCCTTGGCGCACGCACGCTCAAGCGGCTGGAACAGGTGTTCGATGGCGTGCCGCTCGACAAGCTGAGCGTCTACATCTCCGGCGGGTTCGACGCCGTAGCAGGCGCAGCGCTTATGGCCGCTCTATGGGAAAAGCGCAATATTGCGCCGGAACGCGTGAAAGGCTGCGCCGGGTTCGATCCGCTGGGCACCGTCGCCGCCAGTGGTTTCATTCCCGCCGAACGGAACCGCACACTTGCCGACACCTTAGATGCCGCCGCATGGCTCCGCGAGCGCAGTTACGCCGTGCGTCCGTTCCTGGCGTCGGGGCGGGCATGGCATCAGGCGGGCGGTTCCGCGCGCGAAGAGCTGGCTTATACGCTCGCGGCGGGCGTGTCCTATTGGCGGGCGCTGACAGAGGCTGGCTGGCCGCTTGAAGACGCCGCAAACGCAATACAATTCGCACTATCCGCCGATACCGACATTTTCCTGACCATCGCCAAATTCCGCGCCATGCGGGCGTTGTGGGCGCGCGCTACTGAAGCCGCAGGGCTGCCCGCGCAATCTCCGCCGCTCATCGCCGAAATGTCGTTCCGCGTAATAACCGAGCGCGATCCGCATGTGAACTTGCTGCGCGGCACAGCGGCGGCTTTTGGAGCAGCGGCTGGCGGGGCCGAGGCTATTCTGCTCATCCCGTTCAACACGCAACTGGGCACGCCCGATGCGTTCTCGCGACGCTTGGCGCGCAACACGCAACTTCTCCTGCAAGAAGAAGCGCATCTTGGCCGCGTGGCCGATCCGGCGGGCGGCTCCTGGTACGTTGAAAACCTCACGCACCGGCTTGCGGCTGGCGCTTGGACCGAATTCCGGCGGATAGAAGCGGCTGGCGGACTGCTGGCGGCGCTCGAATCAGGGCTTGCCGCGCGCACCTTCACTGACGTGATCATGCGGCGAACGGCCAATCTTGAACGCAACCGCGAAAAAATCACCGGGGTTTCAGCGTTCCCCAATCTTGATGAAGAGCCGATGTTTTCGCGCCCGCAAGACTTGGACATAGACCTCTCCACGCTCGACCGGGAAGGCATGGTTCCAGTGCTTCCGCATGGCGGCAAAGGCGAACGCTTTGCGGCGATGGTGGCCGCCGCTGGCGATGGCGCAACGCTGAAAGGCTTGGAGCGCGCCTGCGAAACACTGCTGGAACGATACGACTTCCTGCCTGATACGCCCGTGCGCAGCTCAGAACCTTTCGAGGCTTTGCGCGCGTCGTCTGATAAAGCCTATGCCCGCGTGCATGCGCGGCCGCCCATTTTCCTCGCCAATATTGGCAAGCTCGCCGATTTCAACGCCAAGGCGCGCTGGGCGCAGAATTTCTTCGCGGCAGGCGGTATCGAAGTGTTCGACGAAGGCGGCTTCGATAATATCGACACGCTGGTGCGCGCATTTCAGCGCAGTCCCGCGCCTATCGCCTGCATATGCGCGTCGCCACAGACGCTGGCCGCTTTGTCTGGCGTTCCGGGAAGCCTCAAAAAAGCGGGCGCCGTCGCGGTTTATCTCGTCGCGGAGCGTGAAGACCTGGCCAGCCTCGCCGAGGACGATAAGCACATGCTTGACCGTCTGTTGTACGAAGGTTGCAATATGCTGAAACTCCTGACCGAATTACATCACATGATGCGGGTCAAGGAACTGGGCGAAGCCGAAATCGAGGGGCTAGACGACGAAGACGACGGCCTCAATACCCTTATATGAGCCTCAAAAGCCAAGCCTGAACGGACGACAAACATTATGAGCCGATTGCCGAATTTCGCCGATGTAGAATGGGAGCTGGCCAAAGGGGCGGAGCTGCTATCGCTCGCTGACGACGCTGCCAGCTCAGATGCCGCACAACTCTGGCAAACGCCGGAAGGCATCCCGCTTAAGCCATTCTACACCTCTGAAGACATTGCGGGGCTCGACTTTCTCGACACCATGCCAGGCATCGCGCCATACGGACGCGGGCCCTACCCCACCATGTATGTGCAGCAACCGTGGACCATCCGCCAATATGCAGGCTACTCCACCGCTGAGGAATCCAACCTGTTCTACCGCCGCAACTTGGCTGCCGGTCAAAAGGGCCTGTCTATCGCGTTCGACCTCGCCACGCATCGCGGCTATGACAGCGACCACCCGCGTGTGAAGGGCGATGTCGGCATGGCAGGCGTGGCGATCGATTCCATTTACGATATGCGTACGCTGTTCAAAGGCATTCCGTTGTCGGAAATGACCGTCTCCATGACCATGAACGGCGCTGTGCTGCCTGTGCTGGCGCTTTACATCGTGGCGGCGGAAGAACAAGGCGTGAAACCGGAAGCGCTTGGCGGAACCATCCAGAACGATGTTCTCAAAGAATTTATGGTCCGCAATACTTATATTTACCCGCCTGAGCCGTCGATGCGGATCATTTCCGACATTTTCGCCTACACGGCGACGAACATGCCGAAATTCAACTCCATTTCGATTTCCGGCTACCACATGCAAGAAGCGGGCGCGACCGCCGACCTGGAACTCGCCTACACGCTCGCCGACGGTATGGAATATGTTCGCGCGGGGCTGAAGGCCGGGCTCGATATCGACGTTTTCGCGCCGCGCCTGTCGTTCTTCTGGGCCATCGGCATGAATTTCTTCATGGAAGTCGCCAAAATGCGCGCCGCACGACTTCTGTGGGCCAAGATCATGAAAGAGCTGGGCGCGCAAAATCCACGCTCCATGTCTTTGCGCACACACTGCCAGACTTCCGGATGGAGCCTCACCGCGCAGGATGTGTACAACAACGTCGCGCGCACCTGCGTTGAAGCGCTCGCCGCCACGCACGGCGGCACACAGTCGCTGCACACCAACGCGCTTGACGAAGCGCTTGCTCTGCCGACCGACTTTTCCGCACGTATCGCCCGTAACACACAGCTCTTCATCCAGCAGGAAACTGGCACCTGCCGCGTGATAGATCCGTGGGGCGGCAGTTATTATGTTGAGCGCCTCACCGCAGACTTGGCGGAAAAAGCTTGGGCGCACATCAAGGAAGTGGAAGAACTCGGCGGCATGGCCAAGGCCATCGAAAGCGGCCTGCCGAAAATGCGCATCGAAGAAGCCGCCGCCCGCACGCAAGCACGCATTGATGGCGGCGCGCAAACCATCGTCGGCGTTAACAAGTACCACCCCACGGAGGACAGCTCCGTTGATGTCCGCGTGGTCGATAACTCCGCCGTGCGCGCCCAGCAGATTGACAAATTGCAGCGCCTGCGCGCCGAACGCAACGAGGACGAAACACAAGCCGCGCTTGCCGCGTTAACCAGCGCTGCGGCAGATGGTACGGGTAACCTCCTCGACCTCGCGGTAAATGCCGCGCGCGCCATGGCAACCGTGGGCGAAATCTCAGATGCGCTGGAAAAGGTCTATGGCCGCCATCGGATCGATAGTCAGGCGGTGTCCGGCGTCTATGCTCAAGAAATCGGGGCAGCGAACGAAGATGTGATGCGTGTGCTCGCCATGACTGAGGCGTTCGAGACCGATGAGGGCCGCCGTCCGCGTATCCTGGTCGCCAAGATCGGGCAGGACGGTCACGACCGTGGGCAGAAGGTCATCGCGTCGGCTTTCGCCGATCTGGGCTTTGACGTCGATATCGGCGCGCTGTTCTCCACGCCCGCCGAAGCTGCGCGCCAGGCGATTGAGAACGACGTACACATCCTAGGCGTGTCATCGCTGGCGGCTGGGCATCTCACCCTCGTGCCCGAGCTGAAAGCTGAACTGGCCGCGCTGGGAAGGTCCGATATCATTATCGCCGTGGGCGGCGTAATCCCCCCGCAGGATTACAGAGCGTTACTCGCAGCAGGCGCTGGCGCTATCTTCGGCCCTGGTACGGTAATCGCCTCTGCCGCCGTCAACCTGCTGGATAAGCTGAACGAGAAACTCGGTTACGCACAGCCTCCCGTCATACGGTGAAGGGACAGCCGTCCTCTGGATCCAAGCATTATGAGAAGCTTGTGAACGCGTGCAGGTGTGAATTCCTGCGGCAAATCGAATTAATTGCTCGTGAGCATCAGGACTTGGTCACCGCCTGTTCATTGGCGCTTTGCATATTGAATGAATTGGGTGGCGTGCTATTTACTCAGGGTGTACGGAAAATTTGCCCGCGCAGCAATTGCGCGCTTGCCGCCGAAAATCACGACACGCGAATGGCGACATAACATTTGAGGCCCAGACGAACGAATGCAAAGCAATGTATTAAAAGCAGCTTTGGAACGCGGTATCTTGAGCCAGGAACAGGTTGAAGCTCTGCGTAACTTGTCTGCGGAGATTACCGAAAGCGCTGAGGCAACTCGTAATAACATCATCGCTCCCCGCAACGACGCCACTGCGCGGCCTCAAGACGACGAAGATCTCAAATTTGTGGGTGGTTTTGGCGATATCTTCGTCACCATCGGACTTGGCCTATTTTTAGGGGCGCTGGCATATTTTGCCCGCAAGATTGGCGGCTTTTGGGAAACGCCGAATAATATTGGCGTCGCAGCGTCCTGTCTGATCACAGGCGGCGCAACATGGGGCTTGGCGGAATATTTTACACGCAAACGTCGCATGGCCTTACCGAGCATCATTATGCTGCTTATATTTATCGTATGTTGTTTTGTTTTTTTCGCAACTATATTTACCCTCGGCGAAGAGGATAAAATATTTAAAAACATAAGATTATCATCTATAGACCAAGCACAACGCTGGATTTATTTTAGCAAAGTATTTGCTACAAGCATGGCTACAGCCATTTTCGCAGCGATCTATTATTGGCGCTTTCGTGTACCAATCGCCATAGCTGGAGCCGTCGCCGTTTTGGGAGCTATCGTTGTCGCTCTCATCGCCGCGATTTCACCTGACGCCGCCACACATTACACGCGTTATGTCATACTTCTCTATGGCCTGGGGGTGTTTGTATTGGCCATGCGCTTCGACATGAGCGATCCGTTGCGCCGTACGCGCCGCACGGATATCGCCTTTTGGCTGCATCTTCTTGCTGCTCCACTCATTGTGCATCCAATACTCAATCCCATTGCGTGGGATAAGGCTTTAACCTGGGAACAAGCCGCATTAATCATCGCCGTATTTCTATTGCTGGGGGCTATCGCCATTATTATCGACCGGCGCGCTGCGCTTGTCTCCAGCCTGAGCTACGCTGGGGTTTCTTTTGCCACCTTGGTTAAGGAAACCGGTATAGCGAGTTTTACAAGCGAATCCGTGCCGCTTACTTTGATCACGTTGGGAGGCTTTATCCTTCTCATCAGCGTTGGATGGCATCCAATACGGCGTTTGGTTCTAGGCTGGCTGCCATCCGGATTTACCCGCCATTTGTACAATCCTTACCCCCTTGGGGCGGCGCATTGATTACTGCTCCAAGGAAATGATGGCCGCTATTTCATGAAGCGGTTCACGACAAAAGGCACGAGAACCGACACGCTCACGAAACGCACCAGATGATGCACGGCCACAAAAACCGGATCAACTCCAAGAACGAACGCAAGAATAGCCATCACTTCCAGCGCGCCGGGCGAGAACGCCACTAGCACCAGAGCAATCGGCAGATTAACGCCCCAGGCCGTGGCTAAGGCCGCCACACCCATTACCATAAGCGTGAGGCTGAATGCGCCGAGGGATGGCAGCGCAGCCAGCTTCAGCAACTTTAGATCTGTATTCCGAAAGCGCTCGCCAATGACTGCGCCAAACGCAACTTGAGAGGGAAGAATGATGAAATTCGGCAGCACCCCATGCGTCAGGCCGGAAAGATGGCCGATGGCCGACGCCACCATACCACCGATGAGCAGCGCCGCAGGAAAGCGCAGTTTCAGCAACGGGTAACCGATAAGCGCCCCCGCCCCGATTTCCAGAAGGCTGGTCCCCCAGTTGGTTGAGACGTGTAAAGCGGGTGTTGCAGCAGACGGCAAATGCGTGAACAGCTTCACCAGAAAGGGAAGCGTTAGCATAAGCATCAGCAACCGGAACATTTGCGTCAGCGTCACCAGCGCCATATTTGCTTTTGTGTAGGTGGCGTATATCAGCACTTGCGATAACGCACCGGGCACCGAGGCGAAAAACGCGGTGGCGCGGTCCCAGCCACCAAGCCGGATGAGAAAAGCTGAAGACGCCGTTACGCTCACAGCAACTGCGGTTAGCAAAACGCCGAGGCTCACGGGCCATTTAACGATCCCTGCGACGGTCTCCTGAGTGATGCCCGAGCCCAGCGACACACCGATAACGGGCAAGACCACGTTCACGAGCCATGGCGGGGAAGAAAGCGGCACTTTAGTAAAGCCAACGGACGCCACCGCCAGCATGCTGCCAAGCAGCCACGGCGCGGGGAGATGCAAGAACGTTGCTACCACCCCTCCGGCGGCGCCCACGACCAGCGTACCTGCAAACTGTATTAGCTGGTGCGGTGACGCCGTCACACGGAATTGTCCTGCTCATTCCTGCCGCTTAGGACAAGGCACGTCCTGGGGCTGTGTCGCTGTCGACGAGCTTGGCGCAAAGCCAGAATTCTCCCTGCACGATACAGCCAGGTTTTAACTCGCCTTGTACTTGCCCGACATCGGCGACGATATCTATGGTGCCGCCTAGGGTTTTCACAAGTGCGGAGTAGAAGGTTTGTCCGGTCACGTCATTCTGGCGCAGTTCAGAGGACAGCACGCGTCCTGTCATGAAGGCCCGCGATGGCGCGTTGAATTCTTCGTCATTCGGATCATGAAAAACGGCTTGTTCGGTGCCGTCCGCTGAGAAGGAAAACAGGCCGCTGGCGAAGAACGATTCCGGCTGGAACTTGACCTGCTCTTGCTCTTGCACACGCGCAAAGGCTTCGTCATTTGGGAAAATGGTAAGGTCGTGCGGGAAGGCGACCACTTGCGCCTCGGCGATGAAAGGCGTGACGCGGTTAGCCCAGCACGCATAATCGACCACATCGAACAGCGCGACTGTAGCGCATTGATGCGGCCGCGGACCTGGCTCCACTTCCACGAAAACGGCACCCTCGAAAGCGTTATCGCTAGGGCGACGACGCTTCTTCAGCACACGCACAAGAATGCGCCCTGCCCCCGCGAAAAATGGCGTCACGCCTACGATGGTAAGCTTATCGTTAGCGGCCTCCTCCGGCTCTTTCATCATATGAATCCAGAGTTCCGGTCCTCCATCGGTGCGCCAGCGAAAATAATACCCTGGCATGCACGGTTGCGAATGGCCACCCGTTTCGGGAAGCTTACTGACCATATCAGCTAGTTCCTCGGCGGAACCGGCGTGAAACCCGATGACACTAAAGTGATCTGTCACCGCCCGCTTGCCTCTCTGTTAACGTATGGTTGTTTGCCCTGACTCGCGGAGCCCTCACGCCGCGAGCGCATCCAACTCAGCAATGATGACTTCGCCCATCGCTGAAGTTGAAATCTGTTGCATACCGGCTTGCATGATGTCGCCGGTGCGCAGACCTTTCGCCAACACATTAGCGATAGCCTTATCTACCATGTCCGCCTCAACGCCCATATTGAACGAATAGCGCAGCGCCATAGCAAAGCTGGCGACCGTGGCAATAGGATTGGCGATGCCCTGGCCTGCGATATCGGGCGCACTGCCATGCACCGGTTCGTAAAGCGCGGGACGCTTGCCCGAACTGTCCGGCGCGCCAAGCGACGCGGAAGGCAACATGCCCAGCGAGCCGGTCGCCATCGCCGCTTCATCCGACAGAATATCACCGAACAGATTGTCCGTAACAATTACGTCAAACTGTTTTGGCTCGCGTCATGCCACAGCACGCCGGTGCGCATCACGTTGCGCTTATCCGCCGATGCAACCTTCTTGCCGCGTTTGCGCGCCAGTTCGAACGCGACGCGGGCGATTCGCTCAACTTCGTATGTGTTGTAGACTTGCGTGTCCACCGCGCGCTTCTCGCCGTTTTCCAGCGTGACGATTTCCTTCGGCTCACCGAAATAAACTCCGCCAGTCAGCTCACGCACGATCATCATGTCGAGCCCTTCGACCAGCTCGCGCTTCAGCGAAGAAGCATCGGCCAGCGCCGGATAGACGATCGCAGGGCGGAGATTGGCGAAAAGCTCCATATCCTTGCGCAGCCGCAGCAGCCCGGCTTCAGGGCGCTTGGCATAAGGCACGCCATCCCATTTTGTTCCGCCGACAGCGCCAAGCATCACCGCATCGGCTTTTAGCGCTTTCTCCATAGTGGCGTCGGAAATGGCTTCGCCGTGCTCATCGTAAGCGCAGCCGCCCACCAGATCTTTTTCGATGTTGAACGTAGCACGCCCCTTGTCGCCCAACCACTGAACGACGCGTTCCACTTCGCGCATCACCTCCGGGCCGATCCCGTCACCCGGTAATAACAGTAAATCGTATGTCGGCATTCGAAAACACTCGCATGAAAATTCAGCAGTTGCTACCAGGATTGCCCCGACTAGCCATCTTGCCCCCTCAGTCAAGATAATTCTAGCTAATGTGAAATGAGCGCGTGAGCAACCCGCCACCTTAGGTTTTCCCTAGGGAAACTTTATGTGCGTGTGATTATTCTCTTGGGGATGCGACATGAAAATTACAGTTGCGCCCCATAAATCCGGCCATCAAACGAATAGTGAGGCGTCTCGCGGGAAAGGAAAACCCGTGTTTTTTAGCGATCGCGGATAATGAAACGCTCAAATTTGTTGTTTTTGACACGTTCTTCTCCCACTGCGAAACTGCGCACCGAAATTCCGGCCTCGTGCAAAGTGTCCGGCTCGCCCGCAACCAGCGGATGCCACCACGGCAAGTCAAGCCCCTGAGCGATCAGACGGTAAGCGCATGTGGCGGGAAGCCACGGTAGATCGCGCGCACCTTCGGGAGTGAGCTGGACACAATCGGGCACGAGGGTCTGACGATCAGCGTAAGAACCGCAGCGGCAAGAACCGATGTCCAACAGGCGGCAGGCCACGCGGGTATAGATGAGATCGCCGGTGTCTTCGTCTTCCAGCTTGATGAGACAGCAGCGTCCGCAGCCGTCGCAAAGCGATTCCCACTCGGCGGGAGACATTTCGTCGAGGCTCTTGGTTTTCCAGAAAGGGAGCGGTTGAGAGGGGTTAATATATGTCAAAGTAGCACAAGCCCACGCGCGTAACGCCGCCAATTCTCCTGATAATGAGTAGCGCTGCCAGTAATAGAAGCCGCGTCTTCCGGAGTGGTCTGCCGCACGATGCGACCCGGCGCGCCCATTACCAGCGAGTTATCAGGAATGTCTTTGCCCTCGGTCAGCAGCGTATGCGCACCGATAATGCAGTTCTTGCCAATACGCGTGCCGTTCATCACCGTTGCACCGATGCCCACCAGCGTATTATCGCCCACGGTACAGCCGTGCAACATCACGCGATGGCCAATGGTGCAATTTGCGCCGATGGTGAGCGGGAAACCCATATCGGTGTGCATAATCGATAAGTCTTGCACGTTGGTTCCCGCGCCGATGTGGATCAGCTCGTTATCACCGCGAAGAAGCGCGCCCCACCAGACGCTGGCATTCGCTTCTAACCGCACACGTCCGATCAGCACGGCGTCAGGCGCCACCCAAAATTGCCCCTCAGGTGGAAGCTCGGGGGCGACGCCATCAAGTTCGTAAATGGGCATGGATGTTTCTCGCGGAAATGGCGTAGCGGCCTACAAATCCGTATCCAGGATAGCCATTTGCAGCTGATAACACACTTCGCCTTCGTCTTCATCGCGATAAATAGTAGCAATGAATTCGTCTGCCACATAAACCTCAGCGGTATCTTTTTTCTTCGGCATCCGACGAATTTCAATGGTTTCGTTTTGAAATGTTTTACGGAGATGCTTTTCTAGAAGTCCGATTTCTTTTGGAGTCATTGTTTCCCTGCCAGGATGCTGCCATCTTCTTCGCCGCAAAGGGGCTCAAGCAGCTTATCCCTCTGTTTCGCCCGCGACGTCTGTATCGTCCTGCCCGAGCATTTGGTTCATCGCTCTCGCCGGGTCTTTGCATCCGGCAAGGCCAACCACTTTCGCTGGAACGCCAGCAACCGTGGTATCGGCGGGCACATCTTTGAGCACAACGCTGCCCGCTGCAATACGCGCACAGTCTCCAACTGTGATATTCCCAAGAATTTTCGATCCTGCGCCAATCATGACACAGCGGCCCACTTTCGGATGTCGGTCACCGGTTTCCTTACCGCTGCCGCCCAACGTCACCGAATGCAGAATAGAAGACATATCGCCAATGGAAGCCGTTTCGCCCACAACGATGCTCGTGGCGTGGTCGAGCATGATGCCGCGTCCAATATTCGCCGCCGGGTGGATGTCCACTCCCAGCACACGAGAGGTCTGACTTTGCAGATAAAGCGCGAAATCGCGGCTGCCATTGTTATAAAGCCAATGCGCGAAACGGTAAGCTTGCAGCGCCTGGAAGCCTTTGAAATACAAGAGCGGTTCAATCAACCGTTCGCAAGCCGGATCACGATCGTAAACAGCGGACAGGTCGGCGCGGAACGCCTGACCAAAGCTCGGATCGCTCGCCACGACACGACGTAACGTCTGAGAGATCAAATCGGACATGACGTCGTCGTGGTCCAACCGGTCCGCCAGCCGGTGGCAAACGGCGTCTTCCAGGCTTTCGTGATTCAGTACATTGGTGAACACAAAGCTGGCAAGTGCTGGCTCGCCCCGTGCGATCTCTTCGGCATCATGGCGGATATACTCCCATACCGGATCGATAGCCGTGAGAGAGCGGCGATGACTTTTTTTACGTTGGCGTGGCATGCATCTCCCCGCTTTGAACGGCATTTATCCCCCCACATATCGAGATGAAATGGAATTCTGCAAGTCCGGAGTGAACACACAACAAAGAAAATCTCGCAAAAATGGGCGGTGCTGTATTGTTTTCAACGATTTGCAAGGAGAACGAGAAGGAAGAGCAATAACGCGTTCAGTTGCCCCGACACTGGCATATATCCGAGCGGCACACGCTCTTTATATTCTGTGACGATTTTCGTAATCGGCTCGGCGGCGGACGCCATGGAGGCCAGCGCGCTTTCGCCCGGCTTGCCGCGCACCCAACGCCACAGCAGTAGCACGCCTTTGCGTCCGTAGCGCAGCATCGCCAGCGTGCCTTCCGTGAAGCTACGATAGCGAAGCGCGAAGCCAACCCATACGACGATGCCAATCCATAAAAGCGTTGAAATGAGGTCTCGCAGGATAAACCAGACAAACCACCAGACGATGCCCAGCAGGAAACTGACGATTGTCCATAAAACGGAAAAAAACTCACTCATGACGCGCACCGTATCCGTGTGGAGGCAGACAATCTGGCGACGCCCCGCCTGCCGCACGGTTGAGCAGCACGTCCTGGCGGAAGGAAAAAATCAGACGCCGTTATTTCGGTCATTCTTTTGCTTGTTATGAACTATGCTCTGCTCGATTTCGTCCAATTTGCGTTCGAAGGCGTCATCTTTGCTATGCATTTGGCTAATGACGGCGATAACTACGCCCACGATGCCAATGACGACCAACAGCACTAGACCCAATATCATGCTCACAACAAAGCCCTTTAGCCAACATCCTGGACGACATAGGTTTAGCCTGTGAACCTCAAAATACTCAAGCGACTTTCGACTGCTTTGTCTCACTTGCCGGAAGTGCTTCAGCCTCTTGAGAAGCGGAAGGGCGCGGGGGCATGTTGCCTCTGCGAGCCGGAAGTTGCGGGATCAGCACAGTGACAGTGGTGCCAACACCCGGCGCCGACTGCAATTTGATCTGACCTCCGTGCAATTCCACAAGGCTTTTCACGATGGCTAGCCCGAGCCCTGCGCCTCTGTGTTTGGAGCCTTGCGAGTGGCTTTCGAAACGGCTGAACACGGTTGCCTGATATTCCTCAGGAATTCCGACGCCGGAGTCTTGCACCGTGAAGGCGGTGATATCGCTTTCCTTGCGGCAAGACAGGGTGATCGTGTCGCCTTCTGAAGAAAAGCCGATGGCGTTTGAGAGCAGGTGAAACAGGATCTGCGTGATACGCTGCTGATCGGCCATGACGATATCAATATCCGGAGAGACCTGCACATCCAGATTTATGTGCGATTTTGTCAGGCGATCGCGCACGCCCTTTTCCGCCGCCGCTGTGATCTCGCGCACAGGCACAGGCGAGAGTTTCAATTCTAAAGCGCCTGCATCGATAGTGGCGAGGTCGAGAATATCGTTAATGATGGCAAGCAGTTTCGTGCTCGATGTGCGGATATCGTCAAGATATTCGTTCTGTTTGCCAACGAGCGGTCCGATGGGCGGCTGCGCAAGCATTTCAGAAAAGCCGATGATGTTGGTGAGCGGCGTGCGCAATTCATAAGACACGTGCGAGAGGAACGTGTTTTTCAAGCGGTCGGCGGCTTCCAGCGCTTCGTTGCGCTCGATGAGCGCCAGCTCCACGCGTTTGGTATCGCTAATGTCGATATAGGTGAGCACCGTGCCGCCATCTGGCAGAGGCACGCCCGCATAGGCCAGCGTGATGCCGTCCGGCCGCGTGACGGTGCCATCGAACGCTTCACGCGTTTCGAACACGCCGGTGACGGCGCGATGTGCGGCGACCCACAAATCGTCGTTATCGACTAGGGGCTGGCATGCGCTTTTGACATCATCGATATGCGGTCCGGCTTTGAGAAATGGCCTCTCTAGCTTCCAGATGTTAACAAACGATGCGTTGAACAACTTTAGCCGTCCGTCCGAACCGAACATGGCCACGCCTTCGCGCAGATTTTCGAGTGTCTCACGCTGCACGTTAATAAGCGCGTTGTAGCGGCTTTCCTGAGCCAGTCGTTCGGTGACATCGTCAAGCAGATAGGTGAGACCACCGTCTGGCCGACAATCGGTCATCACATGAATGGTACGTCCATCTGGCAGGTGCCACCAGTCTTCCTCCGCTTCGGCATATTCGAACGCTTTGAGCTGCTCGACGCGCCATTTGCGGTAATCGGCCTGTTCGGGAAGCAGTTGCTTCTGACGCAACTGGTCGAGCACTTCTCCGAGCGAAGGTTTGGTATTGAGCCATATCGGATCGAGCTGCCAAAGCTTTGTAAAAGCTTGGTTATAGAAGCTAAGCCGCTGGTCGGCGCTGAAAATCGCAATGGCGCTGGCGACGCGGTCCAGCGTGCGCGCATGGGTGGCTGTCTGGCGGGAAAGTTCGCCCTGCACGTTCTCAAGCGGCGCTACGTCAATCACGGTGCCTGCGCTGGCGCGCCCGACAGGCACGATGATCGTATCGAAACTGTGGCGTTCTCCCGCAATCACAGTTTGCAGACGTTTGCGGAAAGTCTCGCCAGTGGCCAACGCGCTGTCTGCTGCACGACGTTGCCGTGTTTCCAGCAACTCGCGCTGATGGACGATAACATCGTCGGCGCGCACGCCATCGACAGCCGAGACATAGGCGCGGTTCACCCACATCAGACGCCCTTCAGTATCGCGGAACCAAATTGGCATAGGCAGCGCGTCCAGCAAGGCTTTATGCGAGGCAAGTTCTTCGTTCAGCGTGCGTTGCTGGCGCAGCAAATTGGCGACTTCGACATTGCGTCCGGCAAGATCGCGGAACTTCAGGTAATAACCGCTGACGGAGGCGCGTCCTTCAGCCTCGATATTCGGGCCGGAAAGAGTTTTCAAAGTCAGTTCGAAAGGATTACCGTTACTTCTCAGTTCTTGCAGGCAATTTTCAAGCGCCAGAGCTGAACTGCGGTCCAACCATGATGCGAAACGCAGCAAGTTGCGCAATCTTACCGGCACGCCCAGCTTGCTATCGAGCAGGTGGTTGACGAGGCGTGGTTCGCCATCGGTTTCGAAAGCGATCAACGCTTGCGGTTCGGCCATCACGATGGCCTGCGCCACCTCCAGTTCTTGTCGAAGCGTAGCCATGGCCTCGCTGGCCTGGCTTTCCGAGAGTTTGGCTCTTGCGGTGGCGCGCATGAACAGGTAGGCGGCGCCAGCCGCAGCCAGCACAACTCCGCTCACGACAGCGAAGATCAGCCAGTTGCTGACAAGAGCAGGCAGGTCTTCCGGCGGTGTGTGTGAAGCGAACATTGCAGGGGCGGCAATTGCCTTAGCGCAGGCGAAAAAGCTCATCAGACTTACTCCGCCGGTTACTGCGGTGGCGAAGCGGTGGCGCTTCAAAAGATATTGTAAAAAGGCATTTGCCGGCATTGGCGTCTCCGCGAGGGGCCTCAGCGCTTATGCGCAATTGGGTAGAATTACCATAACGGGCGAATCGGTGATCAGTTTAGCCTTTATGGTGCGGCAGACTAAGCTTTGCGGAAGGAGGCATCAAAATTATAGCAATCTCCGCAAAATCCATGTGGCTCCTGCGTGATTAAATGCATTATAAATCAGTAAGTTAGAACGAATTTTGCGTCATGAAATCAACTTCACGTGCTTGGGGCAATCTGGGGATAAGACACGAGCCGGCGTTGGGGGGAACGCCGGCTCGCTAACGAGCCCGGAGGGGGCAGGATATGAGGGGCAAGGGAATCCGGGCCCGAAACTTGAATAGATGCTGTCTCCTGTTACTTTTTACTCGCGATACCTGAAGCGGCGACTGACGGTTGCCGCGATGCTGCCACCAAGGTTTCCCAATGCTGAGGGTTAGTGGCTGATTGACGTTTGATGTAGACGTAATTGGTGTCCTTCCATGGCAGAACCTCGAGATTTTTGTTATCGAGAATGTAATCGCCATGGTTGGTGTGGACGGTGAGCACTGCGTGCCCTTCGCCGTGTTCGTCGCGTACGACCGTGATCAGCAGAGCGCTTTGCGGCCATCCGGCTTTGATGAGTTCGCGCTGTTTTTCCAGCACGTAATCTTCGCAATCGCCTTTGCCGGTCTTCGGATAGATCCAGCGTTCAATGACTTTATACTGCGCCATATCGCTCATCGGGTGAATTGAGCGATTGACGTTACGATTCAGCGTCTGAAGTTCCTGGAACTTCTTTTTGGTGAGAATCACCGTACCGCTCTCAAAAGCTCTGCTCCGCTTGCAGGCTGAGTGGTACTTTTTACAGAACATTTTATGCCCGATAGGGGCTTCCGCTGCTCCACGGGTTATCATGGCCGTAGATTTTGTGACAGTCGGTATACTTTTGCGAACTGCGATGCGGGCATCCGCCCCCTCCGCAAGACCATAAGCAATAACCCCTATCGTAATCGCAAAGAGCCAAAAACGCATTGACCTCTCCTCGTGCTCTAAGCGAATGCTCGCAGAATAACTTTTATAGTCCAATAATGTGGAGAAATGTTTTCAATATTTATTTTCATTTGTTTTAGACACATAGCACGCAACATTTAATTACCTTAACGGTGTGTTGATACAATTTGCCGTTATGTTGTGATTTCTAGCGAACACCACACAACATGTGTGTGCCCTCGTCTCTTTGTTATCGGAGATGAGTTCGCCACAGACACGTTGTCATTGAGGAATAGAGAGCAGCAACTGAGGGGCAAAGCCTCACCCTGGGCGCATCTTGACTTTGCTGTTGAGTGCAGAACACCACACACAAAAGCATAGCCACTTGGCGACTGCTCTGTTGGGCTTTTGTCCTGAAAAGGAACAACCCCATTGATTTGTATTTTACTCAACATGTTTGCAACTAGAACGCATATGTTTACAATGGCACAACCATTGCTGAATATATAAACGGCCGCGGAGAAATCAATCAAAAGTTGCGGCACATCATTCACCACACGCAACTTTTCCACGACTTTAAAAATAAGGGAAAACACCTATCGCACGTTCTTGTGCGATATATTGTCGCACATTTCGCTTGTCGAACAGCACGCGATACCACATGATAAGCACCAGAGTCCCCTGGGGCCAAGTTTACCGACAAGGCTCTATCTATTGCCGGGAGGAAAACATATGATTGTCGCAAGAATTCTGAAGGACAAAGGCCGAAACGTTATAACCGCTACACCTGACACTCCGATGGCAGAAGTCACGCGTCTTCTTACGGATAACCGCATTGGCGCCCTGGCAATTTGCGATAATGACGCACTTATCGGCATCATTTCGGAACGTGACATTGTAACCGCTCTCTCAGCACATGGGGCGGCGATTATGCAAGAACCAGCATCACGGCACATGACCAAGGAAGTGGTCACTTGCACCGAGCAGGATACCGTCCATCATCTCATGGAAGATATGACGACGCACCGTTTCCGGCACATTCCAGTTGTTGAGAATGGAAAATTGACTGGCATCGTCTCTATCGGAGACGTTGTGAAGCTGCGCCTCGCTCTCATTGAAATGGAAGCCGAGTCTATGCGCGATTACATCAAGACCGGTTGATAAATTTTACTGTCTTCCTATTTCTTCGGCGCGAGCGCATCAGAAAGATGTACTTGCGCCGATCCTGGAGAGAGCGGTTTCTTCTGGCTCTCATGTGGTACCCAGCCCGAAAGGTGGATCACTTCGAACGTGGCACGAATTCGCCCATCACCAGCAGCAAAGCGCTCCCGGTAGATCTCCATGGCTCGCGTCAACGTGGCGCGCCTGAGAAAACGCTTCCGCCGCTCCGTCAGAGGGTTGGCCGCTGCCATGCCCCTGAGATCATGCATCAACGCCAACGGCGAACGATACGTCACATCCACCACATCGACATCGGCGACCGACAGCGCGAACCCCGCCCGTTGCAAAAGCGCGCCGTAATCGCGGATGCCCGCCATAGGAGCCACATGCGCACTCGCGCCGCCCTCCTGCTCGATTTCGGCCAGCATAAAAGCCTCGCGCAACTCGCGGAGCGTGTCGCCGCCCAGCACCGCGCCCAGAAACAGCCCGTCCGGCTTCAGCGCACGGCGGATTTGCGCAAGCGCCCCCGGAACGTCATTAACGAGATGTAACGACAATGCCGACACCGCCAAATCAAACGCACCATCACGAAACGGTAAAAGCGCTTCATCCGCGCAAATGCGCACACCCGGACAGCGCGCCGCCAGCGGCTGGCTCGCCTCTGCCGCGACGATGATTTCCCCGCCGGTCCCCTCCGGCAAAGCCTCAGCCATAACGCCATGATATGCACCCAGACACAGCACCCGTGAAAACTGTCGTTCCACGGCTTCAATGCGCTCGCGAATATCTTCGGCCACACGCCTGAGCAGAAAATCGGGCGGACTGGCCGCCAGCGCCGCGCGAGCGCGTCGTTGCAAAATAAGCCGACAGTCGAAAAGTTGAGGCGCAGTCACGGAAAGTCCCTGGATCACGTTGTTTTACGATCTTGCAGAAGGTTTACTCCTGGTTACCCTCAAGGCAAAGCAAAACTAAAGGGATGATCACCGTGATGCGCCTTGGCGATGCGCCGCTTGCCGAAAACCGTCCTCGCTTTCTTGAGACGGTTGGACGCTGGATGGCGGCGAACCTGCGCTACGGCGCGGATCTGATGCTGCCGCCAGTATGTCTGCATTGCTATAAGCCTTTGGCCTCGCACGGCGTGTTGTGCGCCGATTGCTGGCGGGGAATCGATTTCATTGCACCGCCCGTTTGCGACCGGCTGGGCCTGCCGATGCCCTTCGCCACAGGTGAACTCTCGCATTCCACCGCCGCCATACAGAACCCGCCCGCCTATGCGCGCGCACGCGCCGCCGCTCGTTTCGAGGGCGTCATGCGTGAACTCGTACACGCCTTCAAATATAACGACCGGCACGAACCCATGGCGCTATTCGGCCGTATGCTGCGCTCCGCCGCCGCCGAACTGGCAGCGGATGCTGACGTGATCATCCCTGTGCCGCTGCATTGGCGTCGTCTGTGGATGCGGCGATATAATCAAGCCGCGCTGCTCGCCACGCGTCTAGCCTCTGAAACGGGCCTCCCGCTCGATCTCACTGCACTCAAACGCACGCGTTACACCACAAGTCAGGCGAGTCTTTCCGGGGCAGAACGGCGGGAAAACTTAACCACGGCATTTGTGCCCGCACGCGGCGCTGCCCAGCGCATCCGTGGCAAGCGCGTACTTCTGGTTGACGATGTGATCACTACCGGCGCCACCATGGAAGCATGCACCCATGCCTTGAAAAACGCTGGCGCAACAGAAGTCGATTGCGTGGCGCTGGCGCTCGCCGTTCCCCATAACATGATGTTCTGAATGCTGAGCGTAACGCACATGTGAAGCGTGAAAGCCGTTGACGCGTCTTGCTGAGGCTATTAAGCCAAACGGCTAATAGAACGGTCTGCCTGGAAGCGGCAACTGGAAGGATAATAATCATGAACGCGCCGAGTGCTTCGCTAATCCCTCAGGCCGTGGAGCAAGCGGTTGCGGGCAACGAGAGCCTATTACCTCACACGCATCTGATCCAAAAACTAGCCACCCAGCTTTTCGCCAATGAAGCTGGCATTGACACCGACGTCACGCCTTTGGAGCTTTTGGCCAAGCTGGCCGTTTCCACTTTCGAATTCTTCGCCGAACGAGATGCGGGCGCTCCCAAAATCCGCGCATACAACGTAGCAGAGGGCGATAGCCAAACACCGTTCACGATCATAGAGCTGGTCAACGATGACATGCCCTTTCTGCTGTCGTCGGTTTTGGCCGAACTCGTGCGCAGTAAGATCGATGTGAAATTTGTTACTCACCCCATTCTTTGCACTCAGCGGAACACAGACGGACGCATCGAGAATTTCACTCCGCGCAATGGCGACACGGCGGATTGCCCCGCTGAAAGCGTGCTTCACATCCATGTCGAAGAGCAGAACGAAAGCACCCTCGAAAAATTACTGGCTGTGCTAAGAACTATTCTTGAGGAAGTGCATATTGTCGTCGATGACTGGCAACCAATGCTGGAGCGCGTGAAAGAAACCGCTGAAATGTATGTAACATCTCCGCCGCCAGTTGGCGAAGATGAGCTAAAAGAAGCGGTGCGTTTCCTGAGCTGGATTAGAGACGACAACATGCTGCTCTTAGGCGTGCGGCATTACAACTTCATCATGGCGGAAGGAAAACCCGATCTGGAACCGCGTCCAGAAACCGGACTGGGCCTTTTGCGCGATTCCAGGCGCACCGTCTTGCGTCCGTGCGGCTCGACCGACGCCATGAGCAAGGAAGCCGCAAAGTTCTTTACCGGCCCTGCCACCATACTGATAACCAAGGGAAATTTCCTCTCCCCTGTGCAAAGGCGTGTACCCGTCGATAGCATCGGCGTGAAACTCTATGACGCGGAAGGCAAGCTCACCGGCGAATTGCGAATCGTCGGATTGTTCGCCGCCGCCGCCTATAACGATTCCGTGCGGCATATTCCGCTGTTGAAACATAAGGTCAGCCACGTGTTGTCCCGGTTGGGCAGCACCCGCGTCAGCTATTCAGGGCGCATGCTCCTCAACATTCTCGAATCGTTCCCGCGCGACGAGATGTTTCAAATCAAGCACGAGCAGTTGGCGGATATATGCCAGGCGCTTCTCGAACTGGAACTCATGCCGCGCACGCGGGTGTTTACCCGACGCGATATTTTTCGCCGCTATGTCTCAGTGCTGGTCTATGTGAACCGCGAGCGCTTCTCCACCGGGATTCGAGAGCGGATCGCCAAGTATCTGGCCGACGAATACGACGGCTATGTAACTGATATAACACCGGTCTTTTCCTTAGGCCCGCTTGTGCGCCTGCATGTGGTCATCTGGAAAGAGTGCGGCGGCATTCCCGATGTGGACGCCGGCAAGCTGGAAAAAGGCGTTGCAGCGATCATCAGGACTTGGTCCGATAAATTGCACTGCATGCTGCGCGATAAATATGGCAGTAATTTTAATGGCTTACTGCATCGTTATGCAAAAGCCTTCCCGCCGGATTACGAACATACCAATCAGCCAGAACGAGCCCTTGAAGACATTCAGCGGCTGGAAAAACTCTCGCCTGCCACACCGGTGGGGATCGATTTTTTCAGCGATCCGAATGAGCCGGCAAACGAACTACGCGTCATGCTCTACCAGTTGGACGAGCCCATTCCGCTTAGCAAGCGCGTGCCGATGCTGGAACATTTCGGCTTTTCGGTGATATCGGAAAGCACGTTTGAAGTGTCGCTGAAAAATGGCAGCGCTCCGCAGACTGTTTTTCTTCATGACATGGCGCTGACCACTTCAAACGGGCAGCCGATTGACCTGCCCGCCCATGACTTGCGCCTGGAAGAGAGCTTCCTGGCTGTGTGGAACGATAAAGCGGGCGACGATTTCTTCAACGGTTTGGTCTTCGAGGCTGAACTGACATGGCGCGAAGCTGCGCTGATGCGGGCCTATGGCTCTTATCTCCGGCAGATCGGCGCGCCGTTCAGCCTCACCTACCTGGCGAAGACGCTCATTCGCCACGGGGAGATTACGAAAAAATTGGTGGCGCTGTTCCACACGCTGTTCGATCCGACGCGCGAAGGCGACGCCGAAGCCCGCTTGGCAGAAGCGCAACGTATCGCCGCCAAGGTCGAAGTTCAGCTCGAAGCCGTTTCAAGCCTCGACGAAGACCGGATGATCCGGCGCTATCTCAACCTGATCCAGGCGACCAACCGCACGAACTTCTACCAGACGCCAACGGAGCTGACCGGCGGCCATATCATCGCCCTGAAAATCGACAGCGCCAAGGTGGACGGCATGCCCGCGCCCAAGCCATTCGCGGAGATTTTCGTCACCAACCCGCGTTTCGAGGGCATCCATCTGCGCGGCGGTCCTATCGCGCGCGGTGGCTTGCGCTGGTCCGACAGGCCGCAGGATTTCCGTACCGAAATTCTGGGGCTCGCCAAGGCCCAGCATGTGAAAAACGCCATCATCGTTCCGCAAGGGGCTAAAGGCGGCTTCGTGCCCCGGCGCATCGCCAAGGACACAACCCGCGAAGCAATGATGGCCGAGGGAATCGCCTGCTACCGCTCGTTCGTCGCGAATTTGCTCAGCGTGACCGACAATCTCAAGGACGGCCAGCCAATACCTCCCGATGAGGTGTTCCGTCTTGATAGCGACGATCCGTATCTGGTTGTTGCCGCCGACAAAGGCACGGCCTCGTTCTCAAACATCGCCAATTCGGTGTCGGTGGAGCACGGTTTCTGGCTGGACGACGCGTTCGCCTCGGGCGGCTCCGCCGGATACGACCACAAAGCCATGGGCATCACCGCGCGCGGTGGCTGGGAGGCCGTAAAACGCCATTTCCGCGAGATGAACACCGACATTCAGACAACCCCATTCCGCGCGATCGGGGTGGGCGATATGTCGGGCGACGTGTTCGGCAACGCCATGTTGCTTTCCAAACAGATCAAGCTGGTGGCGGCGTTTGATCACCGCGATATATTCCTCGACCCTGATCCTGCCCCGGCGGCAAGCTGGGACGAGCGCAAGCGTCTGTTCGACATGCCGCGTTCGAGTTGGCAGGATTATAATCGCGAATTGATCTCAGAAGGCGGAGGCGTTTTCAGCCGCACTTTGAAGAAAATTCCGCTGTCTGCGTCCGTGCAGGCCATGCTTGGAACCGCGGCGACAAGCGCGCCCCCCGCCGAGGTGATCCGCCTCATCCTAAAGGCGCAGGCTGACTTGCTGTGGTTCGGCGGTATCGGCACTTATATCCGCGCGTCGGGCGAGACCGACGACGACGCCAACGACCGCACCAACGATAGCGTGCGCATCACGGCGGCGGAAGCAGGTGTTAAGGTGATCGGCGAAGGCGCCAATCTCGGCCTAACCCAGCGCGCGCGCATCGAATTTGCGCGGAAAGGCGGGCGCATCAACACCGACGCCATCGACAATTCCGCAGGCGTAAACACCTCCGATGTGGAGGTTAACATCAAGATCGCGCTTGCGGCCGCCGAACGCGCCGGGCGGCTCACCCGCGACGATCGCAACGCCGTTCTCGCCGCCATGACTGATGAGGTGGCGCAAGACGTTCTCATCAACAACTATCAGCAAACACTGGCCATCAGTCTGACCGAGAAAGCCGGTTTCAGCGATCTCGGTTTCCAATCGGAGCTGATGCATTCGCTGGAGGAAACCGGGCTGCTCGACCGCACCATTGAAAGGCTGCCCAGCGATTCCGAATTGGCCGAGCACCGGAAAAAGCAGCAAGCTCTCACCCGACCGGAACTCGCTGTGTTGCTCGCCTACGCCAAGATTGGCCTGTATTTCGAGTTGATGAAATCACCGATACTGGAAGACACGTATTTCAACAGCGTGCTTACGGATTACTTCCCCAAAACAATGCGCGAACGCTTCACTGTGGATGTGGAACAGCATCCTCTGCGCCGTGAAATCATCGCGACCGTTATGACGAATGCCGCGATTAACCGGGGCGGCTCCACTTTTACGGTGCGCCTCCAAGAGGAAACCGGGCGAGAAGCGGGGGAAATCGCGGCGGCGTTCGCAGCGGCTATGGATGTTTTCCAGCTTGGCAGTCTGTTTGACGCAGTAGACGCGCTCGACAATAAAATAGATGGCGGCCACCAACTCGACCTTTACACGCGGCTTCAAAATGTGCTGCGGCGGCAGACGGCGTGGTTCTTGCGGCATGGCCGTATCCACGATGGGCTGTCAACGCTGATCGAACGCTATCGCAACGGCATCAACACGCTGAACGCAGCCATTGAGAGCATTTTCGATGAATGGCTGACCGGGCGCTTAGAAGACAGTGTGAATCATTTCCTGAATATCGGTATACCGCCGGAGCTTGCCCGCCGCTTCGCGCACCTCACCGCGCTTTTCAGCGCACACGATATTATTTCGCTGGCGGTCAAGTTGGACAAACCCGAGCTGGAAGTCGCACAGATCTATTTCCAGGTCAGCAGCCATTTCCGGCTAGAAGAAGTGCACAGCCTAAGCGAGGGGCTAGAGCAAACGGATTATTTCACGCGCCTAGCGATCAACAGCGCTTTGGAGTCGGCGGCTTCAGCGCAACGAGCAATCGTGAAGAAGGTGTTTACATCGGCGAATGGCGCTGGCGCGTCGGCGGCCGATTTCACGGCTTGGTGTGAACAGAACGCGCACACCGCCACCAGAGCGCGACACAGCTTCGATGCGCTCCTTAATGGCAGTGAGCTGACGCTTGCCAAGCTGACGGTTGCTGTGGCGCATTTGCGGGAGTTGTCAGAGCAATAATGCCAAAGGCGGAGCAAGAATACGCAAGTTTTCTTGCGCTTATCCTCGCCCGACCAGCAGCCCGTCCACGAAAGCAGGCACGATCTCGGTTGCCAGTCCGTGGATGGCCTCATCGAACTGCGTTGCACCCTGGGACGGCTCCAGGTTCAACTCCACCGCGTGCGCACCCGTGCGTTTTGCCTCGGCGACAAACCCCGCCGCCGGATAAACTGTGCCGCTGGTGCCTATCGACACGAACAGATCACATGCGCCAAGCGCCGCATAAATACGCTCCATGTGATATGGCATCTCGCCGAACCACACCACATCCGGGCGGAGCGTGCCGAACTCCGCACAGGCCGGACAGCGGCTATCCAGCTCAATGTCGTTCGCGCCAATGTGAGTGCGTTTGCCGCATTCGGTGCAGAACGCCTTGGCGATTTCGCCGTGCATATGGATGAGATTGCGTGTTCCCGCCGCTTCGTGGAGGCCGTCGATATTCTGGGTAACGGTCAGCACTTGGCCGCTGTGTTCGGCTTCCAGGCGCGCCAAGGCCAGATGCGCGGCGTTCGGTTGGGCCGACGCCCCTTGCCGCCGTCGCGCGTTATAGAACTCCAACACTAGGCCGGGGTTGCGCGCGTAGCCTTCCGGCGTGGCGACATCCTGGACGTCGTATTGCGCCCAGATGCCCCCCGTATCGCGGAAAGTGGCGAGGCCGGACTCCGCTGAAAGCCCCGCCCCTGTCAGGATCACGATATTGTTGTATGCGGCCATGGCTCGTCTATCCTTCGTTCCCTGGCCTCATACATTACGCATCCGGGGGCGGAAGGTCAGCCCCGGATTTCGCCGCCAGTCGCCTTTTTCACCTGCGCGACGATTTTTCCGGCCACCGCTTCGATTTCCTCATCAGTGAGCGTCTTTTCGCGCGGCTGGAGCGTAACCTCAATGGCTAGCGACTTCTTGCCTTCGCCAAGGCTTGCGCCCTCGAATACATCGAACACGGAAACGCCCGCGATAAGCGTTTTATCCGCCGCTTGCGCTGCCTTGATAACGTCACCCGCCAGCACGTTGCTATCCAGCACAAAGGCGAAGTCACGCTGGACCGGCTGCAAATCGGTGATGACAAGCGGCGGTTTGGCGCTGGATTTGCGCCGCGCATATGGAATTGCAGGCAAGTAGATTTCAAACGCCGCCGCCGGGCCGGACAGGTCCATGGCCTTCAGCGTCGAAGGATGCAACTCGCCGAACGCACCGATGATGTTCTTCGGCCCCAAGCGGATCAAGCCGGAATGCCCAGGATGGAACCACTGGGGCGCATCGCGCGTGATTTGCGCCTTGTCCGGATCGAATCCCAGCGCTGCAAGCAACGCAAACGCGTCAGCCTTGATGTCGAACACATCGACAGGCTTAGCCTCGCCATCCCAGCGGCGGCCAGCGCCAACGAGCTTGGCAGTGCCTGTGCGCAAGCCCGCCGCGGCCATGACCTGATCGTCAGGCTTGTCGCCACGGAAAATCTGCCCCGCCTCGAACAACGCCAGATCGGAAAAGCCGCGATTAGCGTTTTGCCGAGCCGCCGTGATCAGGTTGGGGAGCAGGCTGGGCCGCATCACGGCCATTTCGGTAGAAATCGGATTGGCGAGTTCCACTTCTCCCTGGCCGCCGCCGAACAACTCGGCGTCCTTTTTCGGGATGAACGACCACGTGAGAGCCTCCACAAGGCCACGCCCCGCGAGCACGCGCCGCGTACGGGCGATACGCTTTTGCCCATCCGTCATAACCGGACGCGAAACGCCAGGCGGACGCGGCAACGGCACGGCAGGCACGTTATCGACGCCAGCGATACGGATGACCTCTTCTACCAGATCGGCGGGGCCGTGCACGTCCGGACGCCAGCTTGGCGGCGTTACTGTGAGTTTTGCGCCCTTACCGCTGATTTTGAAGCCGAGTTTTTCCAGTGTGCCAGTGATCTGAGCGGGCTTCAGTTTCAAGCCGGTGAGTTTTTCCACGCGTGCTGGATCGAACGCGATGTTAAGCTTCCGTTCTGGTTCTTTGCCCGCAACAACCATTTCGCTTGGCTCGCCGCCGCAAATTTCCAGAATTAGCTTTGTCCCCAGATCAACGCCCAAGCGTTCGGTTGCGGGATCAAGCCCGCGTTCGAAGCGATAGCGTGCATCCGATTGGATACCCATTTTACGCCCAGCTTCCGCCGTGCGGATCGGATCGAAATAGGCGGCTTCGATGAACACGTTCACGGTGCCTTCGCTGCATCCGGTGTCTTCGCCGCCCATGATGCCGCCAAGAGCTAGCACGTTTTTATCGTCGGCGATGACGCAGATCTGATCGTCCATCTCATAGGTTTTGCCGTCGAGCGCGAGACAGCTTTCGCCGCCTTTGCCCATCCGCGCGGTGATATTGCCGTTCAGCTTGTCGGCGTCATAGACGTGCAGCGGGCGGCAGCGGTCCATCGTTACGTAATTGGTGATGTCCACCAGCGCGTTGATGGGGCGCTGGCCAATGGCGCGGAGACGCCGCTGCATCCATTCGGGCGACGGGCCGTTCTTCACACCGCGGATATACCGTCCAGCGAACACCGGGCAGGCGTCAGCATTCTTTTTATCGAACTTCAGCGTAACCTTGACCGGGTTGGCGTAATCGCCCTTGCCTGAAAAGCCTTTGTCCTCTGGCTTCAGCTTGCCGAGGCCGAGCGCCGCCAGATCGCGCGCGACGCCGCGCACGCCAAGGCAATCCGGACGGTTGGGCGTGATCGCGATATCGAACACCGGATCGTCCAGCCCCATGAGCTTAACGAACGGCTCGCCGATATGCTCGCCAGCGTCTTCTGGCAAATCGATAATGCCGGTGTGCTCGTCGGAAAGCTGCAATTCGCGCTCCGAGCACATCATGCCAAACGGTGAGCGTCACGTCGATGCCCGGGACATAGGTGCCCGTTGCGGCAAATGCGCCGACAAGCCCTGCCCGCGCGTTCGGCGCGCCGCACACGACCTGCACCGTGCCGTTGCCGGTATCGACCTTGAGCACCCGCAATTTATCGGCGTTGGGGTGCTGTTCGGCCTCCACCACGCGCGCGATGGTGAACGCGCCGAGTGCCTTGGCCGGGTCGTCGATGCCTTCCACTTCAAGACCGGCCTGGATCAGGCCCGCTTCGATTTCGTCAACGGAAGCAGTGGTGTCGAGATGGTCTTTGAGCCAACTGAGTGTGAATTTCATGGGGGGTTCCCCGTTTGTATTCGCTAAGTTTATCGTTCTATTTGTGGCTTGCCGTAATGTCTTTGCGTTTGCGCCGTCATTCCTGCGTAAGCGGGAATCTAGTAATCTTTATGAGTCAGAGCTTCATAACTTATGCTTGCGATTACTACCCCCGCTTTCGCAGGGAAGACGTATGTGTATGACATAACAGGAGCGCACATAGCTGAGACGGCAGCCAAAACTTGGCCTACCCTGCCCTCTAGCTCGACAGCCCGCCCGCCAGATTCGGCACATCGAACGGCAGAAAGCCGTAATGCTTCAGCCAGCGGAGGTCAGCCGAGAAGAACGCGCGCAGATCGGGAATGCCGTATTTCAGCATGGCCATGCGGTCGATCCCCATGCCGAAGGCGAAGCCCTGGTATTTCTCCGGATCGATCCCCACCGCGCTCAGCACGTTCGGGTGCACCATACCGCTACCGCCGATTTCCAACCAGCCGCCCGGCTTGCCGATAGCCTCCGCGCCGATGTC
>JARRLC010000034.1:0-27852 GCA_037387425.1 Alphaproteobacteria bacterium | reverse complement strand
CGCGCAATTTAGCGGCGACGCCTGGTTCGGGAGCGCGCAATTTAGCGGGCGCGCCGGGTTCGTGAGCGCGCAATTTAGCGGCGACGCCTGGTTCGGGAGCGCGCAATTTAGCGGCGACGCTGGTTTCTTCATGGCCAAATTCGCCAATTTCGCCACCTTTGACAAAGCATATTTCCAGCGCGTTGCAAATTTCGGCGCCATCCGTGGCGAGCGTGGGTTTTCCTTGGCCGACGCCACATTCGAACTCGTACCCAACTTCATCCAGGCGCATTTTGAAGAAGCGCCGCGGCTGGATAATATCCGCGTCCGCGCTCGCATGATCGATCCGCCGCCAGCTAAAATTACGCGCTGGCAAAGGCTGCGCAGCTATCCAACCCGCGCCCTCGCAGGAGTCTGGCGGCGCATCACCAATGCCGACAGTGACGCCCCGGCCCGCTTCCGGGCATTGAAGCGCCTGGCCATCCAGGGCCACGATGCCGACCGCGAGCACGAATTTTTCGGTCGTGAAATCTGTGCTGCCCGCTTTGTTACCGATTGGCCGGTGCACTGGAAGCTATGGGAGCGGGGCATCTGGGGAGGAATCTGGCGTTTCTGGTTCGGCTGGCTTTATGAGGTTTTCGGCGGGCTGGGGAATTCCATCCTGCGCCCCTTTTTGTGGTGGCTGCTACTTATGGCGGTGGCATACGTGGCGCTCCTAGGCGAGCAGGTGGACGTCAAGGCGGAGCGCGCGAAGTTGATAGAGGGCGGTGCGTCCACCCAATCCGCCTACGCGACCAGCACCTGGAACGCCTGGGATAAATCACAAAGCTGCTACGCGCCCAAAGGTGGCAATGGCGCCGTCAATCGCCTCGGCGGCCTCGTGCCAGAAGTGGCGGCCTCCACCAATGCCCCGGCTGAGGCGCTGCAACTCGCCATCCGCAACGCTTTCATCGTGCTGGACAGTGGCGGCGACTCCTCCCACCGCGCCTATGGCTGCCTCTACGGCGTGGAGCTGTATGGCGGCAACACACCAGTGGCATATGTGCCAAGAGAGGTAGCGAACATCGCGGCGGTGCAGAAGCTGATCTCAGCCGTGCTGATCTTCCTGTTCGGTCTGGCGCTTCGGAACATGCTGAAGATGAAATAGCCGCAAATAAAAAATGGCCGGGTTGTTGCCCGGCCATCTGTATTCTCAGGAATGATGTGCTGCCCGCATCAATTATCCAGGAAGCTTCTCAGCTTCCGGCTGCGGCTCGGATGCTTCAGCTTGCGCAGCGCCTTCGCCTCGATCTGGCGGATGCGCTCGCGGGTGACGCTGAATTGCTGGCCGACCTCTTCCAGCGTGTGGTCGGTGTTCATGCCGATGCCGAAGCGCATGCGCAGCACGCGTTCCTCACGCGCCGTCAAACTCGCCAGCACGCGGGTCGTCGTCTCGCGCAGGTTCGATTGGATCGCCGCGTCAATCGGCAGGATCGCGTTCTTGTCCTCGATGAAGTCGCCCAGATGGGAGTCTTCTTCGTCGCCAATCGGCGTTTCCAGAGAAATCGGCTCTTTGGCGATTTTCAGCACCTTGCGGACCTTATCGAGCGGCATGGCCAGCTTCTCGGCCAGCTCTTCCGGGGTCGGCTCGCGGCCGATCTCATGCAGCATCTGACGCGAGGTGCGCACGATCTTGTTGATCGTCTCTATCATATGCACCGGAATGCGGATGGTGCGCGCCTGGTCGGCAATAGAGCGCGTGATCGCCTGGCGGATCCACCACGTGGCATAGGTTGAGAACTTATAGCCGCGGCGGTATTCGAACTTATCGACCGCCTTCATCAGGCCGATATTGCCTTCCTGGATGAGATCGAGGAATTGCAGGCCGCGATTGGTGTACTTCTTGGCGATGGAAATCACGAGGCGACGAGGCGCAGGTTGGCTTCCACCATCTCGCGCTTGGCCTCGGCGGCTTCCTTTTCGCCCTTCTGCACGATACGCACAATGCGACGCACTTCCTGGATTTCCAGGCCGGTCTCGGAGGCAAGGCTTTGAATTTCGCCGCGAATATCTTCGATGCGCTTGCGCTCACGCTCCACAAAGCTTTTCCAGCCCTTAGCCTTAAGCCCCATGACGCGATCCGCCCAATTGGGATCAAGCTCGCTGCCTTGATATTGCTTGAGGAAGTCGTCGCGTTTGACCTTATGAGATTCAGCCAAGCGTAACAGACGTCCTTCAAAGCCGATCAGACGTTTGTTGATGTCGTAGAGCTGTTTGACCAGAGACTCGATACGGTTTTGATTGAGCGAAAGGCTTTTTACTTCCGTAACGATCTCAGCTTTGATTTTTTTGTACCGCTTTTCCTGGGCGGGGGTAAGCTTTGCATCGTTTAGCTTGCGCTCAACCAGTTCGTCTTGCAGTTTGCGCAGCTTTTTGTAGTTGGAAGCGATTGTGTCGAAGGTCTCAAGCACTTTCGGCTTCAACTCAGCTTCCATTGAGGCCAGAGACAGTGCGTTTTCGAATTCTTCCTCGTCGATGTCGTCTTCGGAAGAAGCGGCGGCGCCTTCTTCGCCTTCTTCGCCCTCTTTTTCGTCGCTCTTGGCGGGGGCTTCTTTCTCTTCGTTAGGAACGACGTGAAGCCCGTTTGCGCTATTTGCCTGGATAAATTCAGGAGCCGCTTCCGGCGCGCGGGCGAACGGGCCGGAGTAGGTTGCTTCCAGGTCAATGATGTCGCGCAGCAGGATCTTGCCGTCGTTCAGTTCGTCGCGCCAGATGATGATGGCCTGGAACGTCAACGGACTTTCGCAAAGCCCTGAGATCATGGCTTCGCGGCCTGCCTCAATGCGCTTGGCGATGGCGATTTCGCCCTCGCGCGAGAGCAATTCCACCGAGCCCATTTCGCGTAGGTACATACGCACGGGATCGTCGGTGCGTTCCGTGCTGACTTCGGTGGTTTTTTCTGGTTTCGCAACGGGCAGGCTGCTGTTGATCGAGCGGTCTTCGTCTTCTTCTTCGCTCGGCAAAGCCGCCTCGGCTTCTTCCGCGTCATCTGCTTCGATAACGTTGATCCCTAGGTCGGAGAACGAGGACATAATATCTTCGATCTGCTCCGAGGAGACTTCGCTCGACGGCAGAACCTCGTTCAATTCATCGTAAGTGATGTAGCCCCGCGTTTTGCCGGACTTGATAAGACGTTTGACGGCTTGATCGGACATGTCCAGGACAGGTCCGTCTTGCGTTTCCGTAGTCGTCGTGTCTTGTTCTTCGCGTTTTGCTGTCGCAGCCATCCCAAACTCCAGATGTTCCCGTCTGTTGCGGGAAATCCCCAATGACGTTCGGATTGTCCTTGCTCCTTCGCCCAGTCAATGTTGGACGAAGAACGTCAGGCATCCGAGCCAATATCCCTGTTGAGTCCGCTTCGCGATCTACGCTCAGGTTTAAGAGCGCTCAGACCCCTTAGTTCTCAACCACCTCAAAATATTTAGTCGTTAAGCACGAAAGAGCAGAAAACTCTAAGCCGGATCACAAGCGGAAACGAATCACCCCACAAGTACAATTAGTGTGTCAGAGTTAATTATTAATGAAGCTGACGTTCTATAACAGTCCAACTCTTGCATCTAACACGTTAATTGCTAATAACTTTTCCATACCCTTCGACGACTGCCTGCACGCCTTCGGCATCCAGTATTTGCTCTTTCAGATCTCGCAGTCTGAGGTAATTGTCTTCCGATTGTTCGTTAGCATATGCTTGTTCGGCCGACTCCAGCTCCCGTTTCAACTCAACCGACTTACGGTGCAGCGCCAGCATATGCCGCCAGCCTATCAAAACATCGTCATGTGACGTGTCAGGCTGCGTGTTCCAATCGCTGTGGTGCGTTATGGCGTGCTCTACCTGGGCCAAAATGTTTTCTTGGCCTTGTTTGTTGAGTTGTTTATTCAGGGCCTCTTTGTCAAGGGGATTTTGCTCACTATGTACGGTAAGAATGGAATCACGTAGCCGGTGTAGCGAATCAGCCTCGAAATACAGTTGCGCAACCTCTTCGGCGAAGTCATCCAGCAGCCACGGGTGATTAATCAGCGTTTGCAAAATAAGCGCCTCGCGGCGCGGCAAAGTTGGAGCCGTCCCCCGTAAAAGTGCGCTTTCGGCCAAGCTGGAAGTGGCGCTCATGAACGGCGGAGTAAAGCCGGCGCGTTTGGAGCCGGTAAAGCCGCCAGATGCTCCGCGTTTACTACCCGCCTGCTGCCCTTGAAAGCCCTGCTGGCGTTGCCATCCGCCTCCTTGCTGCCCATACCCTTGCCCTGACGCGCGCCCGCCCTGCCATTGCTTTCCCCCACTGAATTGCTCGCGAAGACGGCGGCGCAGCTCCCGGCTGTAATAGTGGCGAACCATTTCATCTGAGATGCTGGTGGCCAGGGTGTTGAGCCGTTTGTCGAACTCTGCACGGCGTTCCGGCGTGGTGAGCGCGTTTGCGTCAAATTCGCGCACCCATAGCACATCGACCAGCGGTTGGGTTTGCTCCAGCGCCGCCGCCACGGCTTCACGACCTTGGCTGCGTAGCAGGTCGTCCGGGTCGAGGCCCTCGGGCAGAAACGCGAAAGTGAGGCTTTTGCCGGGGGTCAGAAGCGGCAGAGCGGTGTCCACAGCGCGGAAAGCGGCCTTACGGCCCGCCGTGTCGCCGTCAAACGCCAGGAGCGGCTCGCTGGCCATGCGCCACAACAGGGCGAGTTGCTCCGCCGTTAGCGCGGTGCCCAGAGGCGCAACCGCATTGGGGAAGCCAGCGCGGGCCAGTGCGATGACATCCATATACCCTTCGGCGACGATCACCGTGCCGCGATCATGCGCTGCCTTTCGCGCTGTGGCGGCGTTATAGAGCGTTGCGCCTTTGTGAAAGAGCGGCGTTTCCGGCGAGTTCAGATATTTCGGCTGCTGATCGGCTCCGAGCGCACGCCCGCCAAATGCGATCACGCCCCCGCGCATATTGGTGATGGGGAAAATCAGCCGGTTGCGGAAGCGGTCGTAGCTGACGGGGATATCGTCGCCCGCAATAAGCAGGCCGCTGGCGATCATATCGTCTTGGGCAAAGCCTTGCGTGGCGAGATGCTCTTTCAGCGCCTGCCGTCCGGATGGTGCATAGCCAAGGCGAAAATTCGCGATGTCGTCTGTGCTCAGACCACGCCGGTCGAGATAGTCGCGAGCATCGCGTCCGGCAGAGGAGTGCAGCGCCTGCTGGAAGAACACCGCCGCCGCTTCCATCACCTTGTAGAGACGTACGTTCAGTTCTTCGCGGGCCTCAGCCTGGGGGGTAGATTTCGGAAGCAGCACGCCAGCTTCGTCCGCCAGCCGTTCTACCGCTTCAGGGAAAGAAAGCCCCTCCGCCCTCATGAGAAAGGTGAAGATATCGCCATGCTCGCCAGAAGCAAAGCAGTGGTAAAAGCCCTTCTGATCGTTGACGGTGAAAGACGGCGTTTTCTCGTTCTTGAACGGCGAGAGCCCGGAAAACTCGCGTCCCTGGCGTTTCAGCTTTACGCGTCGCCCCACAACCTGGCTCACAGGCAGCCGCGCGCGGATTTCATCAAGCAGTGTTGGCGGAAAACGCATGACTTCTGATGCCTTAATGACTCTCTATGCCGTTAGATGCGTGGCACAGCGCAAAGCACACGCCCCCCATGGCACGGCCCTTAACCGAGTTTCAGGTGATTCGTGAGGCTATAACACGGAAAAGGCAATGCCTGGGAGTATGTTGTGGGAAGTTGCGCCGTGGAGGAAGGCGCGCATCAGATTTTAACAGCCCTTTAAAACAGCTTGCCCCCGTTCGGCACTGGATGCGTTGGCGCGATTAGCACCACTTCGCCTGTCTCATCAGGAAAGCCGAGCGTCAGCACTTCCGATAAAAACTTGCCGATCTGGCGGGGTGGGAAATTCACCACCGCCGCGACTTGGCGTCCGACAAGTGTTTCAGGCGCGTAATAGTGTGTGATCTGCGCTGAGGAGCGCTTCACGCCAATATCCGGGCCGAAGTCGATCCAGAGCTTGTAAGAAGGCTTGCGCGCTTCAGGATAAGGTTGCGCGTCTGTAATTGTGCCCACGCGGATGTCTACCGCCTCGAAATCCGCATAAGCGATAGGGGCGGCTGCCCCCGTTTCAGTCTTGCCGCTCATGAGCCCTCATAATTGCTGCCCTGTCGGAATTGTCCCGCCGTTACGCCGCTGGAGCCGACCCGTTAACGGCGTTAGCTTGTTGCGCAGGTGGCTCTTCAGTCTTTGCCGTTGTGCTTGCGTTGTCGTTGTGGCCGCTTTTTTTCTTGCAAACGTTGCGTTTGGGGGTGAAGGCGCAACAGATTTGCATCGTTGCCTTGCCTAGGCGGTCTAACTGTTGCATGAGCTTTTCGCCGCGCCGCAACTGTGTATCAAGCGCAGCCATTGTCTTGCTTTGTGCGGGATCATCGTCTTCCAGCCAGATGTCGAATGTGCTTGCGTAAATGCCGAGAAGACCGGGCAAGCTAACCGCACCGCGTGGACCGTCAGCCGCGACGCCCGCCGCTTGAAGCATCCAATATTGCGTGCGCGCCGCGCCGCCAAGAAGCGCAAGGCCTTCAGCAGGGCGGAACGGCAGATCGGCTTTGATGCGCTTCAGACTAGCTTTGTAGGGCGCCATAACCTCGAAGCGCGTCATCAACACATCGAACAGACGGTCGCGCTCGCCTGTATCTCCAGCGGTGGCTTCGGGCATTTTCGTAAGTACTGCGTCATCTGCTGCGCGGGTAAAGGCCGCAAGAATATGGGTTTTGGTCGGGAAATGCCGCCGGAATTCGGCAAGCGATACGCCTGCTTCTGTGGCGATCAGATCAAAACTGAGACCGGCCCAGCCGCTGGACGCCGCCAGCCGCATGGCGGCATCAATGATTTTACCATCAGCAGTACTGAGATCGAGCATGGCCTGCCTCATGAACACTGTTTCGGGGGAAAGATTGCTACACTAAGGTAGTATGCGGCTGCTGAAAATAAAAGGGCTGCCGCAAAAGATGCACAGCTCTAAATCGCTTTCAGCCAATGCACGAGCACACGCTTCCTTTGTAACGGGCTTTGTCAGGCGCTCGCAGCCAATGGATTATTCTTCTGCGGGTAAAAAGTCTTCCTTCGGGCCGTGACAAATCGGACAAAGCCAATTTTCGGACAGTGAGGAGAAGGGGGTTCCTGCGGGAATCTGGTGCGCATCGTCTCTCGCCGTTATTTGTATCTTCAGGCGACAGGCTGGAACACATTACCGGTTATTCTCCCCAAGTTGGCAGTAAGGCCAATGATAGTGTTTATAGATCTTATCCCGTCTGAGATGAGTTAAGATACGGTAATGCTGGCGATGGGAAAAGCCCTACAAACAAAATGCCGCACAAACTCATGCAGGCGCGGCGTTTTGTCCGCCATGCTTCATTGCCGCATAATACGCCCACAACAGCCGCGCCGCCGCCGAACGGAAGGGTTGCCAGTCTTGCGCCATTGCGGCCAGCGCCTTTTCCGTTGGACGCTCAGCTAGCGCAAATCCTTGACGCACAGCGTTTTGCAACGCCAGATCGCCAGCCGGGAAAATATCGGGATGCCCAGCGGCAAACAGCAAATAGACTTCCGCCGTCCAGCGGCCGATGCCTTTTACAGCGCACAGTTCAGCGATGGCGGCTTCTGCTTCGATGCGTAGCAGCCCGTCAAGGTCGAGCGCGCCCGCCTCCACGGTCTCGGCGAGGGTGCGTAACGTGCGGATCTTTGGCCAGGAAAGTCCTGTTGCGCGGAGAGTGTCCGTTTCGGCGGCTAGCACTGCGGATGGCGCAAGCTTCGATAACGCCGCCTCGCAGCGCTTGAAGATCGCCAGCCCGGCTGCTGCTGATATCTGCTGTCCGGCAATCACACGCACCAGCCCCGAAAACCCCGGATCGAGCCAGCGTAAATCTACCTTACCCGTTATTTTGTACAACGCGGCGAAATGCGGCTCCACGTCTATCAACGCTGCGATATGGCATGCAAAGTCTGCATCAGAGGCGATGACAGGCGGCACTTTATGGGTAGATTGCGCTTGCTTCTGCTTCTGCTTCTGCTTCTGTTTTGGCTTCGATGCGGCTTTGGGCTTAGGCGGCGTCATGTCCTTACAATAATTACTCAGAATAACGCCATATCTTGCAGGCAATGCTTGCAAGCCAGTTCTGGCGGTTCATAATTTCTTCGGCGGTCCACTTATCGACATCGAGTACTTTTCGTGTGATGCCTAAGCAATCCTGCTTGTAGACAGTTTGTTTGATCGCAAACTCGGCATTGCCAATGTCGCGGTTCAACTTAGCTGCGAGCAAAGTCATATTGCCAAGGCGATAGACATATTTGTCTATACCACCCGGAAAGTCTTTCCGGCACGCTTCCCACTCTGCGCCATAGCGCTTAGGCAAAATATGTTCAAGAGTCGTGGCGCAAGGATCGTTTTCCGTTCTCATCGAAAGCTGCGGCGACATGAAATCGTTGATTTTCGCCAGAATATATCGCGCCTGCGCATTACTGCGAACGACCTTCCGCGAAAAAGCCGAATGGAACTGGCTGTCCTCGGGGTAAAGCGGCGCGATATACTTTGCAAACAACGCAGCGGCGTCTGCGCGTTGCTGCTCGCGGATTTCGCGCGCCGCGTTGATAAACGGTTGCAGAAGGTTCGACGGGCTTAAATTACAGATCGTGGTATAGCGAAACACGAACATCACCAGCATGCGCAACAGCTCAGGAAACCCGCGCCTGTCAGTTTCCAGCCCCGCCAGCAAAACGATGAAAATCTGCTCGTGCCGCAAAATCTCTATCGTCTCGATAAGCTCGCGAACGAGAGGCTGCTGTTCATGCGGGAAAACGCTCCATATATGATGCCGCATGCTTGTCAGCGCAGCATAACATTCTGATGCCTCGCACAGTTTATCGGCATAAAGAACCGCATCGGCGGGCATGTGTATTTGCGTTTTGATATCTGAATATAAACCGCGTTCGCCAATTGGTCCGTGCGTGGACAACCAGTGATGCCGCATGAATTTGATAAGTCGTTCACTGCCGAGATTTTGCTCCATCGAATCCCAGCTATCTTGAACCTCGCTCAGGCGCTCAGCCGATATTGCGAACAGGTAATTCTTCAGCAGATCGGCTTCAGACAGCTCCAGCCCGCGATCATTCAACGTCTCAAACAGGAGAAATGCGTTGTGATCGTCTTTCACATCAATGCGGATAATCTGCACGCGCTCATTGAGCGAGTTTATGATTGCCTCCGCCAGTTCTTCCAGCACATGCCCGTTTGCGCACAGCTCTTCAATATGGCGGTGCATGTGGCGGAAACATTCTGCAATCAGCCGGTTGGAAGGCGATAAGGTGTCATCATCGGCGAGGCGGTAAAGTTCCGCGGCAGGACGCGCGCTAAGAATGTACTTATCGTAAAATGTTTTATCGTTCTTGTTGAGTTCCAAACACGGCGTGGACCTTTGCCGCGAACCATCCTGGCGGGCGAGATACTCCTGCTCAAGATGCGCGGCGTATCCAGTTTGCCCATCCGCACGCAAATGGCTGCGCAGCGCTGAAACCAGAACCGCCGCTGTGGTGATGCGCTGCTGGCCGTCGATCACGACCAATACCGGCGCCTGAGCATTATTGAGGACAACCGATCCCAGAAAATAATCCTGTGTGTTTCCGAGAAACGTATTCGAAATATCAGACCAGAACGCACCGTACTGATCTTCTTCCCACGCGTAATTGCGCTGATACGGGGGAACAACGTATGTGTCTCCCGTCCGCAGCAAATCGCCGAGTGAAATAACTTGGCTAGAAATCGAGGTCATCAACAAACCTGAGTGTCATTCTTACGATGCTTTGCGTTTACGAACCTGCTGTCCTGCTGCGTCTGAAATCATGCCTTCTTATGGTCATCAATGAGGGGAAAGCATGACGGCATGATTGGAAGTGCGAATTTATGACCTGCTGCCGCGCGCCTAGCTAGCCGGACGGCACTGGAACCTTTTATTGTAACCAGGGAATTGCTGTTGCCTAGCGTATTTTTACGAAGGCCCTACAGCACTGTCCGGGAAAATACGGAGGGGAGGCGGCGCTAAACGATAACCTCAGCGCCTGCCGATCTGCGATTGAACCATTGCCGCCAGCGCGCGCAATGCATCATGTGGCATATTGGACGCAACAACGAAGCGCATATCTTTCGCGCCCCAGCTCATCGTCCTCACGTCGCCGAACTGACCGGGCAGCGTTCCCGGCGGTGTTTCACCAGGCGAGATATACAAAGCGACAAGCGGTTCTGTCTTGCTGGTGTAAACGAGCTGAATAAGCTTGCGTCCCCGATAGGACATCGTTTGCCCGCGTGCGAACTTCAGCCCTTGCGCCGAAAGATTTGGCAAGACCAACGACTGGGACAGCTTGGCCAGTTTGAACTTAACCACTTCCGGATTGGTCTGACTTTCAGGACTGACAGCAACCGTTTCTTTTGTGAAGAATGCATGTAGCTCGGCCATATCCTCCACCCAGTTAGCGGTGGGCATATGCGTTGCAACAGCTGTAACCGGCTGTGGAGCGGAGGGGCTAAAGCCGGTGTAGTATGCAACCGTGATGCCGATCGACAGTCCCAGAAGCAACAAAAGCGCTACCATACCCGATGAAAGCGGCATGACGCAGCTTTGCTTTGCTCTTCCACGCGCATTGCAAGAAGACGCTGGCCTGGAAGCCTCGACCGGACCTTCACGCAAGAGCGCGCCGAACGTCTCCAGCAACCGCGTCTGTGTTTGCTGCATGTGACCGATACGCTGCGCCAGGGCTTCATCATCGCGCGCCAGACGGGTCACGATCGAAGTGTTTGGCTTATCTAGCTGACCATCGACATATGCTATCAGCAGTCCATCACTCACATCGATCATGCCGCCCACCCCTGTCTTTGCTGGCCAGCGCCGCCAGGGCGTGCGCGTGGGCTCATAGCCTCAGGGGCGAGTTCTGGCGCTTCGCGGCCCTCGGCCTCGGCCAGCACCGCATAAGCTTTCGCCAGCCAAGCCGAGATTGTAGCAACCGGCGTTCCGAATACCTCGGCGACTTCGTCGTAGGAAAGGCGCTCGCCATATGTGAGATGAAGCGCTCCACGAAACTGTGGCGGCAATTGCGCCAGCACGCGCGCCAAATGCACAGCAGCGCTCGTACCATCTCCAGCACGGCTGCGCGGACAGAACAGGCGGGCATCGGCCTGAGAGCCGCGTTCTCCGCGCGGTGGCTTCATCCGGGTGGCCCACAAGTTATACATTTGGGTGAACGCCCATAGCGCCAAAGGCGTATGTCCACGCTCTTTCGCTCTGGAAAGCGTGTATGATTTGGTCGCCTTCAACAGCGTTTGACTAAGCGCTTCACTTCCTGTAAGCGCCGCAGCAAAAGCCTTCAAGCGCGGCATAAGCAGCGCGAGCTCAGAATTGATTTGCGACTTTTGTTCTGTATCGTAGCCCATAAAACAGCTCACTCACAAAGGGCGATAAGAGTATTTTGTCCTTATTTATCGCGAAAAAGGGTTTACGGCTGGTGAATAATTGCAACAAAAAGAACCAGTAAAAGCACTTTTAATGAAAGCCCGCCTTTCGCGAGGACGGGGAATTGCAATTTTTTGCGGTCACGAATGCGTGTAAAATCAAGCGTATAGGGGGGCTGTGGCGGAGCTGATATACCAAAATGCGCTGTGAATCCCTTTGATACACCACAGTATTACCCGGTACGGTACACCACAGTATAAACCATCAGCACTTGACGGACCGTATTTGTGGTTGCCATTAGTCTGCCGTAACTATTATTTATCCTCTTAAGAGTTTTGGAAATCAGGATCAACGCATGTCAAACGAGCAGCCGCGTCCGCCACAACGGTTCAGCCGCTTCAGCCGGCGGGATCTCATGCCAGTCTCTCAGCCAGATGAACCTTCTCTGGAAGAGATAACGACGCGCGCATTGCAGGAGGAGCAATCAGCTTCCAGCCATACCGCGCGGCGGGACATGCCTCACAATCCCCAATCGCTTCCCTCTGCCCAGCAAGCGCAGTGGAGTGCTTCCGTTCCGCATTCTCAGCAATCGCCATCGCAAGAGGCGCAGGAGAATGGCGCAATGGCGCTGGCGAGTGAGCCGGAACCCCACATTGAGCATGAAGAGCCCGTTGCGGCTAACGGGGTGACTGCGTTCGAAAGCGTCAACGCACAGGAGCCCGTTGCGTCTGCTCCGGCAGAAGCTGTTGTGGAACCCGCTCCTATGGAGGCATCAGCCCCTCTGGCTGCTCCTATACCTACTGCCAAAGCACCTTTTTCTGCCAACGGTGAGGCTGCGGCTGCGACAACAGCTACTGCTGCGGTAGAACCCGACAGCACTCCTGCCAAGTCGGATAAAGCCCCTGAGACAGCGCCCTTGAAAGTCACACCGCTGCTTCAAGGCCAGAAAGCCGCTAAGCAGGTCGCAGGCTTTGCCCGTTCGAAAGCAGCTCCGATTATCGCTAACGGCGTTTTGTGGCTGGCTCACAATCTGCGACGCCGCGAACTGCGCAAGCGCTATGGCGAAGCTCTGGTGTTCACGCATAACAAGGTGCTGGACCGGCGGCTGGAGCAACTCTTCTTCGTGCCGACGCTGAAGGGCGCCATCACCAATCCGGCGCCGGAACGCGGCATCCTTTATGATGGGCCCGTTCCTACAGCGGTGTTCAACTGGGCGCTGTCCGCCTTGCCGGAAGATTTGCGCGAATACACCTTCATCGATTTTCACGCCGGACGTGGCCGCACGATGCTTTTGGCGTCTGCCCGCAATTTTGAGCGTATCGTCGGCTTCGAATACGACGAGGAGCTGTTTGACGATCTGCTAATGAATATCGCGCAGTATCCGCGTTCTGAAATGGAATGCCGCAACCTGGATTGTTACCGCGGCGACATTGACGGCATCCGTATTCCCGATCAGCCGAGTGTTTTGTACTTCTCCAGCGCATGGCGTGAAAGGATGTTCGCCAACATCATGGAACATGTGCGGCAGACCTATCAGCAAAGTCCGCGCCGGATGTACATCATCCTGGAGAATGCCGATAACGCCGTGAAAATGCCGAAAGACGGGATATTCTTTAAAATAGAATTGCCCGCTGCCGTGCGCGCAAAGCTCAAACTGTTAAGCCCGATGGATTTCCAAATCTACCGGACCACGGTTTAAGGGTTTAGCCAACGCGGAACTTTACTCGGCCTTCAGCGCCTGCGCTAATTTCTGGCGGGTCTCCTGGTGCGTCAAATCGAGGTGAAGCGGGGTGACCGATATCAACCCTTCGCTCATCGCCCACATATCGGTTCCCTTTTTCAGCTCGGGGTTGTGGTCGTTGGTGAACGTGAACCAATAATACGGACGGCCCATGCCATCCTCCCGGTCAACAATTACGATGCCGTTCTTGTCGTGATTGCGCTGACCTTGCGAAGTTACCTCAACGCCTTTGACCTTTTCCGGATCGACATCGGGGAAGTTGACATTAAGCAGCGTATCAGTAGGCCAGCCAGCCGCCAGGAGCTTACGCAACAGCGCTGCGCCATGTTGCAAGGGCGTTTCCCAACGGGCGTAACCGTGCTTTTCGTAATCAATGAAAAGGCTGAGCGCGATTGAGGGGATTTCTAAAAGCGTGCCTTCGATAGCGCCAGCGATGGTGCCGGAATAGGTGACGTCATCGGCAATGTTAGCACCGCGATTAATGCCGGAAAGCACCAGATCAGGCTTTTTATCGCCCATTATGTGCCGCACCCCCATGATCACGCAATCGGTAGGCGTGCCTTTCACCGCAAAAACCCGCTCACTGAGCGAGCGCAGCCGCATCGGTTCGTGCAATGTCACCGAATGCGCCTTGCCGCTCTGTTCGGTTTCTGGCGCAACGACCCAGACATCATCGCTTAGACTGGCTGCAATTTGTTGGAGCACATCAAGACCGGGGGCATCAATGCCGTCGTCATTCGTAAGCAGAATTCGCATCTTTTTCCCTATGCCAAATTGCGCGAACATTGCCATGGCTGTATCTGAAAAGCCAGTCGTCTATCGCTAGAAAATACACCGCGAAGATTGCAGTTGTGCACATATGCACTATAAAGACGGTTTGAGAATGAAAAAGGTGCGTCCAACTTATGATCTACTTACTTGCATTTCTGGCCTGTATCCCAGCAGCTAACTGGTTGATTGGCAATTTCGGAACCGTGTGCCCTCCTGGCGAGCCATGCCTGATCCCGGTGTGGCACGGACTGATGGCGCCTTCCGGCGTGCTGGTGATTGGCGTGGCGCTTGTGTTGCGTGATATTGTTCAGGAGCGCATGGGGGTTACCTGGACGCTGGGCGCCATCGTGACCGGCGCGGCGCTTTCGGCCTTTATTGCTCCGCCTGCACTGGTGATTGCTTCGGCAGCGGCGTTCCTGTTGTCCGAACTGGCCGACATGCTGATTTATACGCCTTTGCGCGAGCGGCGTCTGATGCTGGCGGTGGTCACTTCTGGCGCGGCGGGCGCTGTGGTTGATAGCGCGGTCTTTCTGTGGCTGGCGTTCGGTTCTCTCACCTATATGCCGGGACAAGTGGTCGGCAAGCTGTGGGCGTCGCTGATTGGCGCTGCCGTGCTTCTGGTTCTTCGCCGGTGGCGCGTATCAGTTCAGCAACACTGAAGCTAGACAAAAGTCTTATATTCTTCCTATTGCCGTCTCTTGCCAGAGTAATTGCGGCCGTATGCGCCGCATTATTACGTCAATAATAACGTTGACTTGCCTGAGAAAGCCGAAATATCAATTCAATTTTTACTAAAATATTAATTATGAATTATGCGGATTGATGGACGTTTTTGAGTGAGCATTGCTGCTTACGCAAGTCTTTGCGCTGTCATATTGCGCATTTATACTATAGTATCTTGCAGGACTAGGTATAAGCCATCCGAACTCCAAAAACGATCACTACACATATTTTTTACAAAAAGTAAGGACAAAGGCTGAATGGCTGAAATCACGTTAGACGCACGCGGTTTGAGCTGCCCGTTGCCAATTCTGAAAGCGAGAAAAACGCTACGGGGAATGCGCGTTGGGCAGACATTGGAGATTTTCTCCAACGATCCCAATGCACCTGAAAATTTTAACGAATTCTGTCAGTCTTCTCTCCACGAACTCTTGGAGAGTACTAATCTTGAGGGTAACCTCTACCGCTTCGTTATCAAATGCGGCGGCAGCGATGAACCCGCTTCTTAAACGCCGTGAGTGCATCCAAAACGCTCCATAAACCTTGCTGAAAATTTTCCTGTTCCAACGTGGCAAAAAGCACGGACTGTTTATAAAGTCATGTGATTTCAATAAGATAAGTATGGAGTAAGCCCCAATACTAAACCTTGTATTCACTCATTACGCAAAAAAAGTTCTTTACAATCCGCCCATATGGACTTATCCGCACCCTCGCTGCGGCTTGCGTTCGCGCGCGTGCTAAAGCATAGGGTCAACAGCTCTATAGGAGGACCTATGAGATGGAAATCTACCGCTGCGCTGCAGACTATGTTCGTCTGCAAAATCCCGAGCGCCCGGTACTAGCCCTCCGCCCGCACGCGGCGGATAGGGCCGCGCGCTGGTTTCTCGCAAACTTCCCTGGAAAAATTCTGTACGCCGTTAAGGCCAACAACGCACCGCAGATTGTTAATACGATCTTCGAGGCGGGGGTGCAGGATTTCGACGTTGCTTCGTTGACCGAGTTGGAGCAAGTGGGGCAGCTTTGCGGCGCACAAATGCACATCATGCATCCGATTAAATCGCGAGAATTGATACGTCGCGCTTATTTCGATTACGGCGTGCGCACTTTCGCGCTCGATTGCGAAGCCGAACTTGACAAAATCCTGACCGAAACCGGTTACGCGCAGGATTTGACGCTAATGGTGCGCATGGCATGCCCTAGCACCTACAGCGAAATCTCACTGGCAGGGAAATTCGGCATTTCCTGGCATGAATCGCCAAGTCTTCTCGGTAAGGCGCGGCAATATGCGGATCGGCTGGGCATTTCGTTTCATGTCGGTTCGCAGGCGATGTCGCCTTCGGCCTACAGTCATGCTCTGCATACGGTATCGCAGCATATCGTTCAGGCGGGCGTTATGGCCGATGTGATCGACGTTGGCGGCGGCTTTCCCTCCAGTTATCCTGGGATGGAACCGCCCGATTTGATGTCCTATATGGACGAAATCCGCACCGCTTTCGATCAACTGATCGTTGGCGAACAATGCGAATTGTGGAGCGAACCAGGGCGCGCTCTTGTCGCCGAGGCAGAATCCGTCATCGTGCGGGTAGACGCCAGAAAAGGCGATACGCTCTACATCAACGATGGCGCTTTCGGAACGCTGTTTGACGCAGCGCATCTGAATTTCGTCTTCCCGGCGCGCAAGCTGGGAACCAATACCGACTCGCACACAACATTGACTCCGTTCGCATTTTACGGCCCGACATGCGATAGCATCGACTATATGCCGGGGCCGTTTTATCTGCCTGAAGACATAGCCGAAGGCGACTACATCGAAATCGGCAATATCGGCGCATATGGACGCGTCATGGCCGGAACGTTCAACGGCTTCGGCATATACGGCAAGGCTCGCCTTGCAGATGATCCAACGTCGAGTATGTACTTAAGTAAGACCGCCTCAGCCGCAGCATTCGCTTAAAACGGCTTTTTCAAAACAACACGAAGTCTACGTCAAAGTGTTCAGCAATGGACATGAATTAGACTTCGTGTTGGCGGGCCGTCACGGCGCCGGAGCGGCAGGCGCCAAAAGTTGTTCGACACACTCCTGAACGCCCGTTTGCCACGGCGGCAATTTTACGCCGAAGGTTCTTTCCAGCTTCGAGCAATCAAGCGTGGTGTTGGGCGAGCGCTTGGTTCGCGTCGCGTATTCCGCCGACACTATGGGCTCCAGGCTAACGGAAAGCTGCGTGAGCCGCTCAGCCACTGAGAACACCTCCTGAGCCACGTTATACCACGCTGCTGCCCCACTACCGGCGGTGTGATAAATGCCCCATGGGTGCCCATCCTCGGGCTGCTCAGTTAATTGCAGAGCAATGGCAAGAATGGCATCGACGAGGTGAGGCGCGTATGTTGGATTGCTGTATTGATCGTCAACGACTTTCAGCGGCATACCCAATTGCGCCTTTTGAAGAATGTTGCTGACGAAACAGCGGCCAAAGGGGCTGAAAATCCAGCCAGTACGCAGGATAATGTGCTTCGGATTGGCCTCTTGCACCGCAAGTTCACCAGCGAGCCTCGATTTTCCATAGGCGGTAGACGGTTGCGGCTGATCGGTCTCGACATAGGCGGAAGGCTTATGCCCGTCGAACACGTAACTTGTCGAGACGTGTATGATGGGAACGTGCCTTCTCGCGGCGGCTTCGGCCAACAACCGCGCGCCAACAGAGTTTAGAGCGAATGCCAGTTCCGTTTCGCTTTCCGCACCGTCAACATCCGTGTAGCCAGCCAGATTGATCAAGACATCAGGCTGAATATCACCCATCGACCGTTCAATGCTGCGGGTATCACAAATATCCAGGCCAGGGCGGCCAATGGCAAATGCGGTGACATCGTTGCGCCCTGGCACGGTTTGCAAAAAGGCGCGTGCGATTTGTCCGTGCCAACCAGCGGCCAGTATTCGCATGATCATTTGCCCCGAACACGTGTGAAATTGCTTATGCCCACCTTATCGGCGTCATACGCATATTTTCTTACGCTGTTCGTCCTTAATTCTCAATGAAAGGCATCTTTCGTTGTTGAAAGACTGCGCCTGACGGCGTCCTGCCATCCTGCGATTTGGGCTTGACGTTGGCTTGCTTCCATTTGCGGGGTGAAGCGGCGGTCGAGCGCCCATTGCTTTGCAAACCCCTCGGCATCCGGCCAGACGCCAGACTGTGAGCCAGCCAGCCAGGCAGCGCCGAGCGCCGTCGTTTCCAGAATTTTCGGACGATCGACAGGGGCGGCTAAAATGTCCGCCAGACGCTGCATGGTCCAGTCTGAGGCCACCATGCCGCCATCGACCCGCAGCACCGTGTCACCAACGCTGCCGCCGATATCGCGGTTCATCGCCTCCAGCAGGTCGAGTGTCTGATAGGCGACGCTTTCCAGCGCGGCTCTGGCAAGTTCAGCCGGACCGGTGTTGCGGGTCAGACCGAACAGAGCGCCACGCGCCTCCGCGTCCCAATGAGGAGCGCCAAGGCCGGTAAACGCTGGAACCAGATAAACCTGCTGATTTGGATCGGCGCGGTCAGCCAAAGGCCCCGTATCCGAAGCGTTCTCAATGATCTTCAGACCATCGCGCAACCATTGCACAGCGGCGCCAGCGATAAATATCGAGCCTTCAAGCGCATAGGTGGTCTTGCCGTTCAGCCGGTAAGCAATGGTCGTAAGTATGCGGTTTTTCGAAGCGACGCGCTGCTCACCAGTGTTATAGACCGCAAAACAGCCAGTGCCGTAAGTCGATTTCAGCATACCGGGAGCAAAACAGGCATTGCCAATGGTTGCCGCCTGCTGATCGCCAGCAACACCGCGAATAGCGATTGCGCCGTCAAACAAAGCCGGATCGGTGACGCCATAATCGTCGGCGCTGTCCTTGACTTCGGGAAGCATGGCCGCTGGCACCCGCAGAATTTTGAGTAGTTCTTCATCCCAACTATTGCTGGCGATGTTGTATAGCAAGGTGCGCGAGGCGTTCGTTGCGTCTGTGGCGTGTACGCGCCCGCCCGTCAGCTTGTAGATAAGCCAGCTATCGATGGTGCCGAAACACAATTCGCCGGCCTCGGCGCGTTGGCGAAGCCCTTCCACATTATCGAGCAGCCACGACAATTTTGTGCCGGAAAAATAAGGGTCAAGCAGCAGACCCGTGCGTTCGGTGAAAAGCGGTTCCAGACGGCGCGCTTTCAACTCGCGGCACATCTCGCCCGTGCGTCGGTCCTGCCAGACGATTGCCCGATGCACTGGCTTAGCGGTAACGCGGTCCCATACGACCACCGTTTCGCGCTGATTGGTGATGCCGAGCGCCGCTATATCGCTGGCGGCAAGGTTGAGTTTATCCATCGCCGCCTTGGTCGTGGCGAGGACGCTCGTCCAAATCTCTTCTGCGTCGTGTTCAACCCAGCCGGAATTAGGGTAATGCTGAGCGAACTCAAGCTGAGCGGTACTGGCGATATTCATCGCGTCATCAAAGACAATGGTGCGTGAGGAAGTGGTGCCCTGATCGATGGCGAGAATAGAGCCGCTCATGAGTCGCTCTCCTGGCAAAATTCGAACGCTTATCGCTAAACGGCGAACGCGTACGCCACTTAGCGATAAGCATTTAAAGAATGCCGGGACCAGACGGCCCCGGCAAGGTGCATCTTCTATCGGATGCTTTTATTTACTTCCAACGCTTGATGAGTTCTTCATAAGCGATGGTTTCGCCTTTTGGCTTTTCGTTGGCGAGTTTAGCCTTGGCGCCACCATGACCGATCCATTCTTCGGCCTTTTTCTCCTTGTTGAGGCGCGGGCCGCAACCACCGTAGACTTTGGCTTTCTTATCAGCCGCTTCCATGCGCGACATCACCTGGTCCATCTGCTGGGCAAGACGATCCATAGCCTGTTGCGGCGTAAAGGCGCCGGAGTTGACATCGCCGATATTCTGCCACCAGAGCTGCGCCAGCTTCGGATAGTCAGGAACGTTGACGCCGGTCGGGGTCCACAGCACACGGTCAGGCGAGCGATAGAACTCTACCAGTCCACCCAGTTTCGGGGCGCGTTCGGTGAAGCTCTTGTCGTTGATCGTGCTGTTACGGATAAAGGTAAGGCCGACATGGCTCTTCTTAACGTCCAAGGTCTTGGAGACAACGAACTGCGCATAGAGCCAAGCTGCCTTGGCGCGTTTCGTTGGCGTGGATTTCAGCAGCGTCCAGGAACCGGCGTCTTGATAGCCGAGCTTCTGGCCTTTTTCCCAGTACGGACCATGCGGCGACGGAGCCATGCGCCACAACGGCTTGCCTTCAGCGTCAACGGTGTTGTTGCCTTCCGATTTCGGGGCGACCATTGAGGCGGTGAAAGCTGTGTACCAGAAAACCTGCTGAGCAACATTGCCCTGGGAGAGCGCTGGCAGCGACTGGTAGAAGTCGTAGTCAGCAGCGCCTGGAGGGGCGTATTTGCGCAGCCATTCGTCCCATTTGCGGATGGCGTAGACGGCTGCTGGGCCGTTGGTGCCGCCGCCACGAGTTACTGACGCGCCTGTCGGGTTGCAGGAGCCCTTCTCCATACGGATGCCCCATTCGTCGATCGGGCGACCGTTCGGCAGACCCTTAGACCCTTCGCCAGCCATCGACAGCCAGGCATCGGTCATACGCCAGCCAAGGTCAGGAGCGCGCTTACCGTAGTCCATGTGGCCATAGACGCGCACGCCATCAATCTTTTTGACGTCGTTGGTGAAGAAATCAGCGATGTCTTCATAAGCCGACCAGTTTACGGGGACGCCCAGTTCATAACCATATTTGGCTTTGAACTTTTTCTTCAAATCCGGGCGGTCGAACCAGTCTTTGCGGAACCAGTAGAGGTTAGCGAACTGCTGGTCGGGAAGCTGATAAAGCTTGCCATCCGGGCCCGTTGTGAACGACTTGCCGATGAAGTCGTCAATATCGAGCATCGGGTTGGTGACATCCTTGCCTTCGCCTGCCATCCAGTCGGAGAGGTTGACGGCGAGTTGCAGGCGCGAATGGGTGCCGATCAGATCGCTATCGTTGATGTAGGCGTCGTACAGATTGCGCTTGGTCTGCATTTGGGTTTGCACGGCCTGCACAACTTCGCCTTCACCGAGAAGCTGGTGATTGACTTTGATACCGGTAATTTCCTCGAAAGCCTTGGTAAGGGTTTTCGATTCATATTCATGGGTCGGAATGGTTTCGGACAGGACGTTGATTTCCATGCCTTTGAAAGGTTCAGCGGCTTTGACGAACCATTCCATTTCTTTCATCTGCTCTTTTTTCGAGAGCGTTGATGGCTGGAATTCGCTATCAACCCACTTCTTAGCCTCGTCCATGCCGGCTTGAGCGTTTCCAGCACCGAACAACAGGCCAACGAGAGCCGCAGATGCCAGTAATCTAAGTTTCATATACATAGCTCCCCTATCTTGGTTCTAGTTATATTCCCGTGTTACCGGGCAGTTGTGCAACGGCCCTTTAAAAAAGGCCCAATTGCTTTCGCGATATACTTCGTTTCTAAAGTCGGTTTAGTAACCGGTTCGAGCGAAGCGAAGCTTATTCTGCGACCCTTGCCTAAACCCAGCGGAATATCGCCAGAGCAAAAGCCACCGAAACGATTGTCGCCCCCCACAAGGGCGCAGTGCTGAACAGCGCCAGCCATCCGAGATGGATGTAAGCGGCGCTCACCAGCGAAATAAACAGACGGTCGCCTCTCGTGGTATCGAGACCGAGAACGCCGTGCCGTGGACTGCCACCAGGGCGCGCCCATTCCCACACGCTCATTCCGACGAGCAGTAGGGCGATGACCGTAAAGAAAGTGGCGGTCTGCCAGGTCCAGGCCATCCAGCTTAATTCCATTGTGGCGACCTCCCGTATTAAACCCGCCCGAGGGCGAAACCTTTGGCGATGTAATTCCGCACAAACCAGATCACGATGGCGCCCGGAATGATCGTGAGGACGCCAGCAGCAGCAAGCAGCCCCAGTTCGTACCCGGAAGTGCTGGCGGTGCGGGTCATGACGGCGGCAATCGGCTTGGCGGCGACCGAAGTCAGCGTTTTGGCGAGCAGCAGCTCAACCCATGAAAACATGAAGCAGAAGAACGCTGTCACACCGATGCCGCTGGCGATCATCGGCATATAGATGCGGGTGAAAAACCGTGGAAATGAATAGCCGTCGATATAGGCCGTTTCGTCGATTTCCTTTGGCACGCCCGACATGAAGCCTTCCAAAATCCAGACCGCGAGCGGAATGTTGAACAGGCAGTGGGCGAGCGCAACCGCAAGCGGCGTGTCAAACATCCCCATCGCCGAGTAAAGCTGCAAGAATGGCAGCGCGAATACGGCGGGCGGGGCCATCCGGTTGGTTAGCAGCCAGAAGAACAAATGCTTGTCGCCAAGAAAACGGTACCGCGAAAAGGCATATGCAGCCGGTAGCGCGAAAAGCACCGAAATCACCGTATTGAGCACGACATAAGTAATCGAGTTGACATACCCCATATACCAGGTCGGATCCGTGAAGATTTTGGCGTAGTTATCGAGCGTGAAATGCTGCGGAAACAAGGTGAAACCGCCCAAAATCTCGTTGGTCGTCTTAAACGACATGGCGACAAGGCCATAGATCGGCAGCATCAGGAACAGGATGTAAAACAGGGTAATGAGAATGCGCGAACGGGTCATCTCTGTTCCCCCTTCATTGTCAGCGTATAGAACAGCCAGCAGATAAGCAGCGTCATCAGGAAGTAGACGATGCTCATTGCCGCCGCGATGCCGAGATTGAACTCACCAAGCGCCGCTTTAACGAGGTCTATCGACAAAAAGGTTGTGGTGTTGCCAGGACCGCCGCCTGTCAGGACAAAAGGCTCCGTGTAGATCATGAAGCTGTCCATGAACCTGAGCAGAAACGCGATGGTCAGCACGTGCTTCAGTTTTGGTAACTGGATGAAGCGAAATACTGACCAGCGGCTGGCGCCGTCAATCCGCGCGGCCTGATAGTAGGCGTCATCAATGGATTGCAGACCGGCATAGGCCAGCAGCACCACCAGCGATGTCCAGTGCCAGACATCCATAAGAACCACGGTCGCCCAGGCCGAGAACGGCTGTCGGGTGAAATTATAATCAATGCCTATCGAATTGAGGCTGAAGCCCAAAAGGCCGATATCGGGCAGAGCGAAGATATTCCACATGGCCCCCACCACATTCCACGGAATGAGCAGCGGCAGCGCCATCAACACCAGACAGACAGAAGCCCAGACACCCGATTTCGGCATGGCCAACGCAATGACGACGCCAAGCGGAACCTCAATAGCTAGAATGATGGCGGTGAAAACGAGCTGTCTCACAAGTGCATCGTGGAAGCGCTGAGAATGCATCAGTTCACGGAACCAGCGCGCGCCCTCAAAGAAAAACAGGTTATCGCCGAATGTGTCCTGCACCGAATAGTTCACCACCGTCATTAACGGAATAATGGCGTTGAGGGCGACGATCGCCAGCACCGGCAAGACCATGAACCAGGCTTTGTTGTTCCAGGTCTTGTTCATTGGGCTCCTCCTGGTTCAACACGCAAGTCATCGGCGTAGATATTGATGCCTTCTGCTGCGAAAGTTACTTTCGCGTCTGTCGGCACTTCATCGTCTTCGCCGATGACAATTGCAAGGTTATGCCCGTAAAGATTAGCGCGAACGATTTTCTGGCGTCCGATATCTTCGACCTTGTTGATCGTCACTGGTAAGCCGCCGCTATTCCTTGTTAGGCTGATATATTCAGGGCGAATACCAAGCTCGGTCTTGCTTCCATTCACTTTAATATTTGCAGGGAGGGCGATTGCGCTCTCACCCAGACGAGCATTTGCGCCGTCAATCGTGATGGGCAGAATATTCATGCCGGGCGAACCGATGAAATAACCAACAAAGGTGTGTCGCGGCTTTTTGAAAAGATCCTCGGGCGTGTCGAACTGTAAAATTTCGCCGTTCAGCATAACCGCGACTTTATCGGCGAAGGTGAGCGCTTCGGTTTGGTCGTGCGTGACATAAACCATGGTATGGCCGAACTGCTTGTGCAGGCGTTTCAGTTGCGAGCGCAACTGCCATTTCATGTGCGGGTCGATGACGGTAAGCGGTTCGTCGAACAGGATCGCCCCTACGTCTTCGCGCACCATGCCACGCCCCAGCGAAATCTTCTGTTTGAGGTCAGCAGAAAGACCGCGCGCGCGTTTATTCTGTAGTTGCCCGAGATCAAGCATCTCCATGACTTGCGCCACACGGGTTTTGATCGTCTCCTTATCGACACCGCGGTTGCGCAACGGAAACGCCAGATTTTCGGAAACCGTCATGGTGTCGTAGACCACCGGGAACTGGAACACCTGGGCGATGTTGCGACGCTCTGGCGAAAGGGCCGTCACGTCGGTCTCGTTGAACATGATCTGCCCTTCAGATGGGGTTAACAGACCGGAAATAATGTTGAGCAAGGTGGTTTTGCCACAGCCGGACGGACCTAACAGGGCGTAAGCGCCGCCATCCTGCCAAATGTGGTGGACTTCTTTCAGCGCATAGTCCTTTTCCTGCAAGGACTTGGCGCCATAGGCATGACGGATGTGCCTCAGCTCAATACGCGCCATAGAGCACCTCCTGTTGTTCCGCCGATGCCGATGTTGGGGCTGGCTCGCTTGCGGGAATCGCGCGGCCGGTTTCGTCGAAAATCAGCAGATGCCGCGTGTCGAGGTGAACTTCAATCTGTGCTCCCATTGGGAAATCGTGAATGCCATGCACCAGCATCACCCAGCGTTCGCCAGCGCAATCGATGTGTACATAGCTTTCAGAACCCGTCAGCTCGGTGACAATTACGGTCGCCATGAGTGTCACGCTGTCGGCGTTGAGCGCCGTCGGCGACATGTGATGCGGTCTGAAGCCAATGCGATAGGAACCGTCGGCGAGATAAGCATAACCGTTGAGAGTAGCGATAGTGCTTCCGAATGGCAGTTGAAACTTCGCGCCTGCTTTTTGCGCCGCAACAGTATTAAGCGGCGGATCGGAAAACGTTTCAGCAGTGATGAGATCAACCGGATTGCGGAACACATCAGTGGTTGCGCCGTACTGCGTGACCCGGCCTTGCGACAAGGTCGCCGTGTTGCCGCCAAGCAGCAGCGCTTCCGATGGTTCCGTGGTGGCGTAAACGAAGATCGCGCCAGAGCGGGCGAATATTTTCGGCAGTTCGGTGCGTAGTTCTTCGCGAAGCTTGTAATCAAGATTGGCGAGCGGTTCATCCAGCAGCACCAAATCGGCATTTTTAACGATAGCGCGCGCGAGCGCCGTGCGTTGTTGCTGGCCGCCGGAAAGGTTAAGCGGTTTACGGTCGAGATAAGGGGTAAGATGCAGCAGGGCCGCCACCTCCCTAACCCGGCTATCGATAGCATCCGCGTTCAGACGGGCAATGCGCAAAGGTGAGGCAATATTTTCGTAAACGTTCAAAGCCGGGTAGTTGATGAATTGCTGATACACCATCGCGACATTGCGTTTCTGGACCGGTACCCCGGTGACATCTACGCCGTCCCACAGCACTTGACCCTGGGTTGGGCGGTCCAGCCCTGCCATAATCCGCATCAGGCTGGTTTTGCCCGCCAGGGTTGGCCCCAGCAAAACGTTTAGCGTACCCTTTTCGAGTTTTAGCGAAATGTCGCTGAGATGGGGTTCGCCCACCACCTGTTTGTCAATATTCCGCAGTTCGAGCATATCCGTCAGGCCCTCCCGTATTTCGGCAACACGGGAATGTCTTCTCGCAGTTCGAGCATATCCGTCAGGCCCTCCCGTATTTCGGCAACACGGGAATGTCTTCTGGCAGAGCGGCGGTACATCCTGGCTGTTTCGCCATAAATTTCTCAAGTTCAGCTATTTGTTCGGTGGTCATGCGTAGACCGCGCTTGCTGCGTCGCCAGAGGATATCGTCGGCGCTTTTTGCCCATTCGTTTTCGACCAGATAATTCACCTCCCGCTCACTTAAGCCTGCGCCGAACATGCGGCCGAGGTCTTCTTTTGAGCGACTATCGCCAAGCCAATCGAACGCTGAAGTTCCGTATAGCGCGATCAGCCTTTCGGCTTCGTTATTGTTCAGGAAGGGGTATTGTTGGGTAAGCCGGGCGGCAATGGGCAGGAAGCCGTCGAGGGAGAAATTGCCGCCCGGCAGGGGCGCCGATGTGGTCCAAGGGGCGCCGCGTTTTTCCAAATGCGTTTCGATTTGTTTCATTACGGCTTCAGCCAGCCGCCGGTAGGTTGTGATTTTGCCGCCAAACAGATTGATGACCGGCGCTTTGCCTGCCCCCCCATCGCTTTTCAAAACATAATCGCGGGTGGCTTCCTGGGCTTTCGAAGCGCCGTCATCGAACAGAGGGCGCACGCCGGAAAAGGTCCAGACGATATCTTCGCGGCGAATGGGTTCCTTGAAATAGAGACTGGCGCCCTCGCACAGATAGTCGATTTCCGGGTCGGTAATCCTGACATCGGCGGGATCGCCCATATAGTCTTGATCGGTAGTGCCGATCAGCGTGAAGTCGCGTTCAAATGGAATGGCAAAGATAATGCGCTCGTCCGGGTTCTGGAAGATGTAGGCGCGATCGTGTTCGTATTTGCGCGGAACGACGATATGACTGCCTTGCACAAGCCGGACATTATGGACGCCAGGAAGGGAGAATGCATTACCCAGCACCGCATCAACCCAAGGGCCAGCAGCATTGACGACCAGGCGGGCGTATACGGTTTCAACCTCACCGGCTTGGTTTTGCAGCTCGATACGCCAGACTTCTTGCTCGCGTTTGGTTGCGATCACACGCGTGCGCGGGAAGATATCAGCACCTTTGGCGGCGGCATCGACGGCGTTCAGCACCACTAGGCGTGCGTCGTCAACCAGGCAGTCGGAATATTCGAATGCTTTCGAAAAGCCAGTTTTTAGAGGTTCGCTAGCGGCGTCTTGGCGTAAATCGAGCACATCGGTTGCGGCGAGACGCTTGCGGCCGCCAATATGGTCGTAGAGGAACAGGCCGAGCCGCAGCATCCACGCAGGGCGCATGCCTTTTTGATGCGGTAATATGAAACGCAAAGGGTGGATGATGTGGGGGGCCATTTCCCACAACAATTCGCGCTCGCTAAGTGCCTCATGTACCAGGCGAAATTCATAATATTCCAGATAGCGTAAGCCGCCGTGAATAAGCTTGGTTGATGCGGAGGATGTGGCGGATGCCAAGTCGTTCATCTCGGCGAGGCCGACCTTGAAGCCACGCCCAGCTGCATCACGTGCGATACCGCAGCCGTTAATGCCACCACCGATGATGAATATGTCGTAGCGCTGATTGGTCGCCACACACACCTCCCAGTATTTTTTTATTAGGGTTACGCCCATTTTTCTAAATTAAAGTTATTGAAATGGAAAACAAAACGAATGTCAAACGAAAGCGCGTCACAATTCCGTCACCAAGACTAACGTCGAAGAAGGGGGAAGTGGGGGTGATCAGTGAAGGAAATGCCTTGTAATTACTCATGTTATAAGGCTTTAGGTGCGCAATATCTAACTGAGGGAGTGCAGCAGTCACGTTAGCTTGATGCAATTGCAAAGGGGCAGGATTTTACTGATTATGCCGCTGCGATGCTTTGTAAATCAAAATCAGGTTATAGAATATGCACTTAATCAATGCGTTTGGTTTCGATCAGGTTCACTTCATTCTCTAAACACAATTGCTTGATCGTTTTGCGAGGGCAGTTATCGGTCACGAAAGTATCGATCTGCGACAAATGAGCGATGCGAACCGGTGCGTTACGGTCGTATTTGGTGGCGTCGGCCACGAGAATGACATGACGTGCATTGCCGATGATCGCCTGCGCCGCTTTCACTTCGCGAAAATCGAAATCGAGCAATGCGCCGTCGGGATCAATCGCCGAGGTGCCAATAATCGCGAAATCAACCTTGAACTGGCGTATGAAATCGACCGCCGCTTCGCCGACAATCCCAGCATCGGAGCCGCGCACAACGCCACCTGAAACGATCACTTCCAGATGCGGATAGCGGCACATGCGGCTTGCCACGTTGAGATTATTGGTGATCACCATTAGATTTTCGTGCTGCAAAAGGGCATCGCTAACCGCTTCTGTGGTGGTGCCGATGTTGATGAAAAGCGAGGCGTT